>NZ_JBFAXY010000003.1:0-330079 GCF_040681035.1 Nocardia sp. NPDC051911 | reverse complement strand
GGTTCCTAGACAGCTCCACTTCACAGCCGGAGGCCTTCACCTGTCAGCCGGACTCACCACAGTGAGTAGGCCGGACAACCTCCCTGGACATCACAGCTAGCCCAATTGCTCGACAGCGAAGCCGACCAGTAGCACGGCGAATCCGCCGATCTCCCCCATGATCAAGGCGGCGAGGACGAAACGCATCGACGGCGGCGGGTTGCGCATCTGGTTGTCGGTCTCGCGCTGCAGTCCGAGCCGGATGTAGTTCGCGATCGTCACCACGAACAGCAGGATGATGGCCCCTGCCGCGGTGGCATTCACCGCGGTCGGCCAGCCCGACAGCTCGACGAACCACGCGATCAATCCGGTCGCGAACGAATACAGCAACGCTGCCCGGTGGGCGATGTCGACGTAGGGGTGGGCCAGGCCGTCCGGCGAAGTGGTCATCGCCTGCCACTTCCACACGCCGAGCACCAGCGCCCACAGGAAGATGAGCCCGGCGAAGAAGAGCACCCAGGCCGTTTCCGTGCGAATGATCACGTTCTAACCCTCATCAATCCGTCGCGCCCACCTGGGCGGCTGTCCAGCGGCAGCGTAGCGCCTGGATAACCCCCTGGGAATACCGCGGCGGCGCAGTCCTGTCCGGGGCGGCGCGCTCTGGCTACGCCGATTTAAGGGACCTGACAGCATGGGCATCATGAGTTCCGCCCGCAACTGACCCGCGCTCGTTCCCGAGCTTCTCGTCACGGGCCAGGCGAGAACGGCGGCAGGGCTGCCCGCGCCCGGCCCCCAGGGCGGAGACAGACCACTGGAATGCCAGCTCGTGCCATTAGAGTGCGTGAAAGACCGCACTTGACAACAATTCCCGAGGGCGCAGGCGAATCCGGCTCGGCCTTCAGGGCCGATTCGGCCGGTCGGTGACGGCCCGTGCGACGGCGTGCACGGCCGCGAGCGTGGTGGGCAGCAATACCGCGCTGCCCAGCCAGGTGTGGGCGTCGTCGCGCCGAACTCCGGCCCGGCCCAACGTTCGCCAGGCCCACAGCGAGAACGGGATGACCACCGTCGGCGCGGTCGCCACCCCGGGCGTATAGCCTCGGTGCGCCACGGTGAGCGCGAGATGACCGACGCCGTGGACGCCGAAGCCGAGCAGCGTGGCTTGAAAGAACCGGGAGCCGCCGCCGGTCCGCGCGCCTGCGGCCGAGGCCGTCAGCACGATCAGCCCCATCAGTGAGATGGCCACCCGCGAGTGCGCGGGCGAGACCTCCGTTCGTAGCCATACCGGCCCCGGCAGCGGCTTGCCGCCCTTGGCTGCGTTGGTTCGCGACCACCGCGACATCGTGAACCACTCTTCGGCGTCGTTGGCCAACCAGGCCAGGAACAGCCCCCACGTCACTGACTTCCGCATCTCGATCTACCCACTTTCATTACGTGATGTAACGTAACTATATGGTGACAGGGCGACCCCGCAATAGTGAGATAGACCAGGCGATCATCGCCTCGACGATCGACCTGCTGATCGAATCGGGCTACGCCGATCTCACGATCGAGGCGGTCGCCTCCCGCGCGAGGATCGGCAGGCCCACGGTGTATCGGCGCTGGCCGACCAAGGATGAACTCGTAGTGCGCGCGCTCATCGAGGCGGTTCCGCCGTTGGAGGCGCCCGACACCGGCGACGCGTTGCGCGACCTCGCCGAACTCGCCGTCACCTTCGTGACCCGACTGGCCGCGTCACCACTCGGGCGAGTGGTGCTCGCGGTGCACGCCGACGTCGGCCGCAACGCCACGCTCGCCGGTCAGCTGCGCGAGCATTACCTGCGACCGCGAAACGACGTGATCACCGCCGTGATCGAGCGTGCCCGCCAACAAGGCGGGCTGCGCCCCGACCTGCCGACCGAGACTGTCCGCGACCTCGTGTTCGGCCCACTGGTCTATCACTGGCTGATCACCAGCGAACCCATGGACCGGACCACCGCGGATACCCTGGTCGCGGCAACACGTCGCGCGATCAGTAACTGAGGCCACCAGTCATCGGTGAAGACCCGGATGCCCGAGAACCAGCACTTCCCGAGCTTGTTGAGCCATATCCGCCCGATTGCGGCGGCAGTAAGCGCTCCGTGCACCACTGAATCCATGTGCCGACGAGAAACGAGTCGACACTGGAACTGCCGACGGGCCGGATCAAGTCGCAAGCCCGAGTTCGCCATACGGAACCAGATGGTCGCGATCCACCGTGCTCTGCCAGCCCCGCTCGGTCGCCGCCAGCGCGTGGCCGCTTGCGGCGGGATCCCTCGGCCACGGCTCGCGCAGGTGGATCTGGATATCGTCCTGCAGAACCTGCACGAGCTCCATCGCGAACCCTTCGGCAGTTGTACTGCCCGGGTCACTGGGATCCAGGGCTATGGTCGTGCCGACCTCCGGCACCGAAATGCTCACCCACGCCGTCGGGATCGCACGCTCCGCCAGCTCGTGGAAGCGGCGCCACTGTTCGGGGTACTCGGTGCCGACCTTTGCCGAGAAGCCGAGGGACCGTTCGATGTCGGCAGCGAGCAGGTGCGCGCCTCGGACCGCTTCAGAGATGTCCATAGGGTGATTCTCGACGGCGCAGGCCGATTCGCGCCCGCGAAATCCTGTTGCATGAGCGCTGCCGGCAGAAAGCACCGTGGCCCCGAGCGATTCGCTCAGGGCCACGATCGTGCGGCGGTTCCTACTTCTGCTCGTAGGTGGCGACCAGGGTCGCACGAGCCAGCGTGTGGGAGAACAGGTTGAAGCCCAGGTAGGCGGGGCTGGCGGTCTCATCGATGCCCAGGCTGTCGACGTCGACGGCGTGCACGACGATGAAGTAGCGGTGCGGGCCGTGCCCGGGCGGAGGGGCCGCGCCGACGAAGCCGTGGAAGCCGCCGTCGTTGCGCAGGGTGATCGAACCGGTCGGCATCGCGCCGCCCTCTTCGCCGCTGCCCGCGCCCGCGGGCAGGGAGGTCGCGCTCACGGGGATATCGGCGACGACCCAATGCCAGAAGCCGGAGGCGGTGGGCGCGTCGGGGTCGTACACCGTCACCGCGAAACTCTTGGTCTCCGCAGGGAAACCCGACCAGGACAGCTGCGGGGAGATGTCCTGGCCACCCGCCCCGAAGATGCCGCTGACCTGCTCATTTTTGAACGGCTGCCCGTCGGTGACGTCGTCGGAGGTGAGCGTGAACGACGGCACCTGCGGAAGCGCGTCGTAGGGGTTGTAGGTCATGAAACCTCTCTTCCGGATCGGATCAGCTGTGCAGCAGGAAGTGTTCCAGCACGCGGGTGCCGAATTCGAGGGCCTCCACCGGCACCCGCTCGTCGACGCCGTGGAACAGGGCGGTGAAGTCCAGCTCCGGCGGCAACTGCAACGGCGCGAAACCGAAGCAGCGAATACCCAAGCGGGCGAACGCCTTCGCATCCGTCCCGCCGGAGAGCATGTAGGGCACGGTGCGGCCGCGCGGGTCATGGGCCAGCACGGCGTTGTTCATCGCCTCGACCAGATCGCCGTCGAAGGTCGTCTCGTAGGAGTCGAGCTTGGTGATCCACTCGCGTTCGACGTCGGGGCCGATCAGCTCGTCCACCTCCCGCTCGAACTCAGCCTGCCGTCCGGGAACCACACGGCAGTCCACCACCGCCTCGGCGGTCTGCGGGATCACGTTGGCCTTGTAACCGGCCTGCAGCATGGTGGGGTTCGCCGTGTCGCGCAGGGTCGCGCCGATGATGCGGGAGATGGTGCCCAGCTTCGCCAGCTGGCCCTCGATGTCGGGACTCGCCGGATCGAACTCCAGACCCGTCTCCTCGGCGACGGCGGCGAGGAACGCGGCCACCGAATCCGACAGCACCAACGGGAAGGTGTGTTTGCCCAGACGGGCCACCGCGTCGGCGAGGATGGTGACCGCGTTGTCCTCGTGCAGGAATGAGCCGTGGCCCGCGCGGGCCTTGGCGCGCAACCGCATCCAGCCAAGGCCCTTCTCGGCGGTCTCCACCAGATACAGCCTGCGTTCGGTGCCGTCGGGCCGCGGCACGGTCAACGAGAACCCGCCGACCTCCCCCACCGCCTCGGTGACGCCGTCGAACAGATCGGGGCGGTTGTCCACCAGCCACTGCGAACCCCACTTGCCGCCGTTCTCCTCGTCGGCGAGGAAGGCGAAGACCAGATCGCGCGGCGGCACCGTGCCCTCGAGCTTGAACTGGCGGGCCACCGCCAGCGCCATCCCGACCATGTCCTTCATGTCGATCGCGCCGCGACCCCACACGTAGCCGTCGCGCACCGCACCGGAGAACGGGTGCACGCTCCAGTCCGAGGCCTCGGCGGGCACCACGTCCAGATGCCCGTGGATCATCAGCGCGCCGCGACTCGGGTCGGCTCCCTCCAGTCGCGCGAAGACGTTGCCGCGCCCCTCCGCGCCGGACTCGACGTACTCGGTGACATACCCCGCTTGATGCAGTTGGTCGGCCACCCACTGCGCACACTCGCGCTCCCCCTTGGTGGTGGCCAGGTCGCCGGTGTTGGAGGTGTCGAAGCGGATCAGCGTGCTGACCAGCTCCACCACTTCCGACACCGCGCGGGAGTTTCTGTTCGGGTCGAATCCTTCGCCAGTTGCGGACACGCTCCCTTTCCTACCACCCGCGCGGCAGGGCGAACGCGCGGACGGGTGTCACGGCGAGGCGACGCGGCCCGCACGGTGCGCGATCACCTTCGACAGGGTTGTCATCAGAGTGATCGGAACTCACACCGGATCGGGCGGCTGGACCTTGTCGGGGAACACCACCCGCACGAAGGCCCAGAACCGGAACACCATCCCCAGCGCGGTGCCGATCAACTGGGCGGCCACGAAGTCGGCCACGTTCTGGGTGAAGCGGGAGACCTCGGGCACCTCGAGATGCAGCACGTACCGCGACACCCACAGCGGCGCGGTGTTGATCGCGACGGCAAGGAAGCTGACCAGATAGAACAGCGCGGCCTCGTGATGACCGCGCCGCCCACCGCGTTCATCGAAGGACCACTGCTTGTTGAGCACATATGACAGCGTGATCGCCGCCAGCACAGCGACCACTTTCGCCGTCACCGGATGCGGCTCGAGCACAGTGCTCTTCAAGGTCAGGAACACCGCGGTGTCCAGCGTGAACGCTGCGACACCGACGGAAGCGAATCGGAATAGTTCTCGACGCCGTGCCTCGCCCCCCAGCGCGGACGTCACCCGGGCGAAAACGGGGCGTTCGGAAAACAGCACAGGTAAAGTCTCCGACACATGTCCCGACCCCACAACAAGATCGGCAGATTCACCGCACCGCCTGTTGCGCGAGTGCACGGTCGGTGGATCGCGGGCAGGTGAGTAGCGTGAAAAAGACCAAGCGGCGCAACGGTTCTCGGCCGGACCGCGTCGGCGCGGAGCCGATCGCCGTGATCGGCATGAGCTGTCGCTTCGCCAGCGGCGCCTACTCTCCGGAAGCGTTGTGGCGGTTGCTGATCGAGGAGACCGACGCGATCGCCGACGAGCCGCCGCCGGGCCGCTGGTCCGGCGACCACCGCGGGCGCGATCGTGCCGCCGCGGGCAAGACGGTGTCGGTCGCGGGCGGGTATGTGGCGGATGTCGCCGGTTTCGACGCCGAATTCTTCGGGATCACCCCCCGTGAGGCAGCCGATATGGATCCGCAGCAGCGCTTGGCGCTCGAATTGGCCTGGGAAGCCTTCGAAGACGCAGCGATCCGGCCCGACCGGGTGCCGGACACCGGCGTGTATTTCGCCAACAAATTCAACGATTATCGCGCCGTCAAACTCGCCAGGGGCGCCACCGCCATCACCCCGTTCACCAGCACCGGAGATGTCGAGGGTGTGATCGCCAACCGGGTGTCGTACTTCCTGGGTTTCGACGGTCCCAGCATGACCGTGAACGCCTCCTGCGCCGGATCGCTGGTGGCGGTGCACCTGGCCTGCCAGGCGTTGCGGACGGGTGAGAGCGCCCTGGCCGTCGCCGGTGGCGTGCAACTGAATCTGATACCGGAGACCGCGATCGGGTTGTCCGCGCTGGGTGTGCTGTCCGCACGCGGCCGGTCACACACCTTCGACGCCTCCGCCGACGGCTACGTGCGCGGCGAAGGCGGTGCGGTCGTCGTGCTCAAGCCGCTGCGACAAGCGTTGCGCGACGGCGACCGCGTCTACTGCACCCTGCTGGGCAGTGCCACCAACAACAACGGCAGGCACCGCTCCATGCCCGCCAGCAGCGCCGACGGTCAACGGCAGCTGTTGCGGCGGGCCTGCGCGCGAGCGGGTGTGGACGCCGCGACGATCGACTACGTCGAGGCGCACGGCACCGGCACCGCCGTCGGTGACCGCGCCGAATTGACCGCACTGGCAGAGGTTTACGGCACCGGCAGGCCGCCCGGCGCACCGCTGATCGTCGGCTCGGTGAAAACCAATATCGGACACACCGAAGCGGCCGCGGGCATGGCCGGACTGGTGAAAGTCGCGCTCGCCCTGTCGCATCGCCGGATCCCGCGCAGCCTCCACTTCGACCACGCACCCGCGGAATTCGATCCCGCCGCGACGGGAGTGCGCGTGGCCGACACCGCGATGGCGTGGCCGCGGCACGACGCCCCCGCGCGCGCCGCGGTGAGCGCGTTCGGTTTCGGCGGCTCGAACGCCCACGTCATCGCCGAAGCGGCACCCGCACACGATCCGGTCGATGACAGCGACGTCTCGCAGCGGCTGGTGGTGCTGTCCGCCCGCACCGAAGCCGCGCTGCGGGAACACGCTCATCGGCTGCGTGAGCGCCTCGTGCGCGACCCGGACATCCGCCTGAGCGACCTCGCGCACACGCTTGCCACGAGAACCGCCTTCCAGCATCGAATTTCGACGGTCGCCGACAACGTGGGCCAGGTTGTCGAATTCCTCGACGCCTACCTCGCCCGCGCTGGGAAGGACCCCGACGGAGACGACCACGAGGCGCTGAATCTGCTGCTGGCGGCGGCTCTGCGTCCCGGCACAGTGGACCACCGCGACCTACTGCACGCGGTGGGAAGGCTGTTCGAGCGTGGCATCGAACCCGACTGGACTGCCGTGAACGCGGCGGGCCGCCCGGTCTCGCTGCCCACCTATCCGTTCCAGCGCGAACGGCATTGGGCCGACCCGCAGGCCCGCGGCGAGGCACCCGGGTCGCCCTCGTGGGACGCGGTGCCCATCGAAATCGCTGCCACTACTGGCATTTCGAGTCCAAGATCTCAGTCCGCGGCGGTCGCGGCGTCGGGCACAACTGCCGAATCGGTCGATTCCATCGCGATGATCGACGACTCGGCGGCGCGCCCCGTGGCGATCGCGTCGAGTGACCCCACACGTTCCTCCGCGCCCGGCGTCGCTGCGCTCGCCGCCCTGGTCACCACCGAACTGGCCGAAGTCGTCGGCATAGAGCCCGACCGGGTGGCCGCCCGGCAGAACTTCGAACAGCTCGGAATCGGCTCGGTGCACGCCGTGGAACTGTCGGCCCGACTCGGAGCCCGCCTCGGCATCGAGGTCCCCGCCGCCGTCATCTGGGGCTGCCCCACCGTGGAGCTGTTGGCCGCCGAACTCCACGCCCGCCTCGAACCCACGAACCCGGCGACGGTGCCCCCGGAACCCACTGCGTCGGCGGCGGACCCGCGACCGCCGGTGCAGGAGGAAGCTCTGTCGACCGCTGAACTGCTCGCATTGAGCCGGGAATTGCTCGGCTGAACCGAAATCGCAAGCGAGAGCATCTGCGGTGCAGTCGATTCGCGCTTTCGCTGCGGTCGATCGCACGCTCGTCCGGCCTGCGGGAGATCAGCCGGAGAGGTGGGACAGCGCGACGTCCTCCCAGTGGTCCGATCAGTGGGTTCGGGTGGTGCGCGTGGGTGCCGACAGGTGCCCTCGCGGGAAGATCCCACCACCTGGCGCGCCCTGCGTCCACACATCGACGCACTCCTCAGCTACACCACTACCGACACCGTCCCCGGCATTATGGGATGCACCAGGTGGGGCGGGACTACGCCGTGGGCGCTTCAGTGCGGCTGATGGCGCGCGGGATTTCGAGAGCGGCCAGTTTGTCGGGGTTGCGGATGCCGTAGCCGCTGACGATCTGGTCGTCGGCGATGTCGAACACGAGGACGGCTTCCAGTTTGTCGCCGATATAGCACGCGAGTGCCTGTTGACTGTTGCAGTTCACTGTCTCGATGCGTACTTCCGGTCGCCGCTGAGCGTATTTGAAGACCGCCATGAGAATCGCGCCCACTCGTTCGGCGCCGACCATGACCAGCTCCGGCAGTGCGGTCACCTTGCCGCCGCTGTCAGTGGTCCAGGTGATGTCCGGCGCGAGCAGCGACAGCAAGCCTTCCATGTCCCCGGTGGTCGCGGCCATGATGAAGCGTTCGGTGACCGCGGCGGTTCGGACGGTGTCGACGGGGCCGTAGCGCTTGCGCCGGGAATGGACATGGTTGCGGGCGCGGCGGGCGGTCTGATGCACGGCGTCGACGGATTTCCCTGTCGCGGACGCAATTTCGTCGTAGTCGAAGCCGAAGACCTCACGCAGCACGAAGACCGCCCGCTCGGTGGGGGTGAGCGTTTCCAGCACGATCAGCATCCCCATCGAGACCGATTCGGTGAGTACCACATCGCTCGAGGCGTCACCGTCGGTGAGCAGCAGCGGCTCGGGCAGCCACGGTCCGACGTACTCCTCGCGACGACTGGCGCCGGCCCGCAACGCATTCAATGCCTGCCGCGTGACGAGCTGGGCCAGATAAGATTTCGTATCCCGGACCGTGGCCAGGTCCACCCCCCCGCCACCGTAGATAGCTGTCCTGCAGCACGTCGTCGGCTTCGGTTGCCGAGCCCAGGATTTCGTAGACGATGGTGAACAGCAGCGGTCGCAGGTGAACGAAACGCTCGGTGTGCTCGTCGGTGGAGGTCACGGCTTCGGAACTCCCTGCGGCTCGGCTGCGCTCAGATCCTTACGCCTGCCCAAGCCCAGGAAGGTCGGGATCGCGCCGGGTTTGCGTGCTTCTTTGCGGATGGTCCCGATCGGGCCCGCGAGACCCACCCGTTCCTTGATCCACCCGGCAGTTCGCCCGCCGAGATACATCGGCACGGGTGTGTCGTCACGACGGCTGAACTGCATCGCACCCGCGCGGCTACCCAAACCCACGGTGCAGGCGGTGAAGGCCACGTCCAGCACAGCAGGTTCGTCCCCGGCGATGCGGGCCAGTACATTGTCGGCGGCCTGCGCGCCCAAGGGTTGGGCGGCATAGCAGCTCATCCGCAGTGGGCGGCCCGAGGGCGCGACCGAGTCTCCGGCGGCGACGATGCGTTCGTCATCGAGACTGGTCAACGTCTCGTCGGTCAGCAGCCGGCCCAGGTCATCGGTGCGCAGCCCACTGCGTGCCGCCAGTTCGGGCAGCCCGAATCCGGCGGTCCAGATCGTGATCGCACCGGGCAGCACATCGCCGTCGGTCAGGACGACCCCGTCGCGTCGCACCTCGCCCACCCGCGCTTGCTCACGCACCTCGACTCCATTCTCTGATAACCACTTCGCCACCGATCGCCGGGCCGGATTCGAGAAGTTCGCCGCCAACTTACCGCCACCCACCAGTGTCACGGTACGGCCCTGCTCCACGAGTTCGGCGGCGGTCTCGATGCCGGTGAGCCCGCCGCCGACGACGACAATCGGCGCCTGGACCGGCACGTCCGCCAGCGCCGCGCGCAGCCGCTGGGCGTGTTCGAATTCGGCTATCGGGAAGGCGAATTCGGTGGCACCGGGCACCGACGCCGGCACGGCGGCGGTGCTGCCGACCGCGTAGACCACGTAGTCGTAGTCGAGCGCGCGCCCCGAACCCAGTTCCACCCGGCGGGCGGCGGTATCGATGCGGATGGCACGATCGACGATCATCCGCACCCCGGCGCCGAGCAGTGTGTCGTAGTCGACGGCAGCCTCATGGGTACCGGCCACGAACTGGTGCAACCGCATGCGCTCGACAAACCGCGGACGCGGATTGACCAGTGTGATCTCGACATCGCGCCGCAGCCGCAGCCGATTGGCCGCCACGGTACCGGCGTAACCGCCGCCGATCACAACCACTTTGGTGATGGCATTGAAATCAGTCATGCCCTCCAGACACGCCACACCGTCCAGATCTGACACGAAGTGACAGCCGTCACATTCGCAGCCCGTCGCCAGCCCGCCGAGATCGTCGGCTCGCGTACAGGCGGAGTGCACGAATCGGCGGTACAGGGCGGCCTGCGGGTCCTCCCAACGCAGGTATCGCGTCGCCGATCTGGAACATGTTCACTCAGAGGATGACGGCTTCCGGCGGCCCCCAGCCCCGCCGCAGGGCGGTCCGATGACGAATGCAGAACCACAGACCTCGACGCCGCGGTTCGGCACTGGTCGCCCGGCAGCGTCTTGGGCACGGTGATCGTGTCGACCTTGTCCATCGGGTTGGCCGCGAGCAGGTCGTGGCGCACGGCCCACCGGCAGATCGGCGGCGTCGGGGCCGATCTGTTGATCCGGGTATCTGAAGAGTGCGAGGACGCCGCGCGGTCACTCCTCGGCATACTTGGCCGCGATCGGTTCGAACCGGTCGACCTTCGGCGACGGCCACGGACCGTGCGGCAGGTCCCCGTCGCGAAGCCGTGCCCGGAAACCAGGAGTTATGCTGCCTGCGGTCCGGGTGGCCGGGTCTAGAAGGGGGCCATAGGTGTTGAGGCAGCACGAGTCGTTCGCCGGCTACGTGATCGAGGGCGTGCTCGGGCAAGGCGGTATGGGCACCGTCTATCTGGCGCGGCACCCGCGCCTGCCGCGGCTGGTGGCGCTCAAACTGCTCAATCGCGCGGTGTCCGAGGACCAGGAGCTGCGCAGGCGGTTCGAACAGGAAGCCAATGTGGTTGCGCGCCTGGAGCATCCGGGTATCGTCGGCGTCTACGACCGCGGCACCGAGGGCGGGCATCTGTGGATTTCCATGCAGTACATCCGTGGCACCGACGCTGCGCGGCTCGATCCCCGGAGCACCCGCCCCGAACAGGTCCTGCAGATCGTCGGCGATACGGCGAAGGCGCTGGACTACGCCCACAGCCGAGGTGTGCTGCATCGCGACATCAAACCGGCCAACATCCTGATCGCCGAACCGGAAGCCGGGCGCGAAACACATGCTCTGCTCACCGATTTCGGGATCGCGCGAATACTCGACGCCGATACCAAACTGACCGCCACCGGAACGTTCACCGCCACACTCGCCTACGCCTCGCCGGAGCAACTGTCCGGTGAGCCGGTCGATCACCGCGCCGATCAATACTCCCTCGGGTGCACCCTCTACACGATGCTGGCGGGGCAACCACCGTTCCCCTCGACCAATCCCGGTCAAATCGTCGCCGGACACATCGCCAAGCCGGTGCCGCGCCTCAGCGACACCCGCCCCGAGTTGCCACGACGACTCGACGAGGTGATCGCCCGTGCCCTGGCCAAGCACCGCGACGAACGATTCGCCAGCTGCGGCGACTTCGCCGCGGCCGCGGCGGCGGCCCTGCGCGGCGACGCTCCCGCCGTGGCACCCGCGCCGGCTTTCGTCGACCAACGCTCGGCCCACCCCGCCACGGCGGTCGACCCGTGGCCGCGTTCGGCCCCGACCCTGCTCAACCAGCCTTCGGAGCCCCGGTGGCGCGCCCAACACCTACCGCCGCTGCAACCGCTCACGCCCATCCACGATCCGGCCCGGCCATCCGGCGTCGTTCCCAGGATCGGCGCTGTCGTCGCGTTCGGCTTCGGGCTGGTCTTCTGTCTGATCATCGCCAACGGGGTGATGGAGCTGACGACCCCGCACATCGAATACGGTCACCGCCAGACGCTGCGCGAGGTCGCCCTCGAACTTCTCGCCCCCATGGCGATCTCCACCACGATGGCACTGGTGCTGCTCGGCGGCTCGATCGCACTGTTCCGGCGCAAGCGAGCGGGCCGCATCGCCGTGGCGTTGGGTACCGGGATCCTCACGCTGGTCGGCTTGGTCGGAGCCGGAGCCGGTCTGGGTGGCGACAGCCGTACCAGCGACCTGGTTTTCGTCGGCACGCTCCTGTTTTTCTCCTGTACGGGGCTGCTGTGCACCCTGTCCCCCGCGACCAGGCGCTGGCTCGCTGACAAGCGTCCCAGGAACCGGCCATGAGCCCGCAGAGCGCTCAGGGCACCACCACGATCTTTCCGGTGGCCCGGTTGCCCTCCATGTACCGATGGGCTGCGACGATGTCGTCCAGACCGAAGACACGGTCGAGGTTGGGTCGATAGACACCGGCCTCGACTTCGTCGACGACGCGCTGCAGCACGGCCGCGCCCGCGCTGCCCTTCAGGTTGTCGCTGTGGAAAGCCGTCAGTTTGGTTCCGGACGGGATCATCGCTATCGGTTCGAAGTCCGAGATCAGCCACCCACTCAGCGAACCCGCCACACATACCGTGCCGCCCCGGCGGACCAGGCGCAGCGAGTCCACCGCCGTGCGCGCTCCGACGAGATCCAGCACGTAGTCGGGCCCTTCGGGCCAGACCGCCTGCACGCCGGCCGCCAGCGACCCGCCGTCGTCGACGAGTACGTGGTCGACGCCGATCGCGGTCAGCGCGTCGATCTTGTCGTGCCGTCGGGTCGTGGCAGCGATCTCGATGCCGCGACCGGACGCGATCGACGCTGCCGCCATACCCACCGACGATGTCCCACCGCGAATCAGCAACCGCCCCTGGCTATCCGCCACGATGCCCAATGCGTCGAGTGAGCCCTGCGCGGTCAAGTATGTCTCGGGCAGTGCGGCCAAGACCTCCCACGGCAACCTGGTGGTGACCGGCATCAGCAGCGAATTCGGCAACAACGCGTACTGCGCGTAGCCGCCGTCGAACTCCCGGCCCATCTCACCCATCACCGCCGCGACGGTCGCGCCGACCGGCAACATGGGATCGGTCGAGGCTGCCACGATTCCCACACATTCGATCCCGAGCACACGGGGGAACCGGACGTTCGGGGAATGTCCCTGACGGGTTCGCAGCTCCGATCGGTTCAAGCCCGCGCCCTTCACCCGCACCAGGCTCCAGCCCTCCCGAATCGCTGGTACCGGTAGCTCACGGATCTCCAGTACCTCCGGGTCACCCGCCCGTACACAGACGGCCGCTCGCATCGTCGTACTCGTCGTCTCACGCCGCATCGGGGCGGCGGTGCTGTCTGAATGGAGGTCATTGCGCATGCGTCCACTGTCGCCAGCCGATCGTGTGGCCGTCTACCGATAGAATGCCAACCCATGCCCGTTGGCCGCCAACTTCCCCGGCTCGGCCCGACATCCCAGCTGTGGCCGTCCGGAGGGGTGCACCTGTGGCCGTCGGGGGGAACGAGCTCGGTGCACTCCCATCCGCGTGGACACCTGGTCTACGCGGCTCGCGGCGTCCTGTCCGTGCACACCGAACAGGGCACATCGATCGTTCCGGCCAATCGAATCGCGTGGACCCCTGCCGAGTTCACGCACTACCATCGGGCGCACGGCGACACCGACATGCGGATCGTCTTCCTACCCCCATCCCAGGCGCGGCTCGTGCCGGACCGTCCCGCCGTGTTCCTGGCTTCCGGCCTCGCCCGCGAAATCTTGCTCACCCTCACGAGCCCACGCGACCACGACCGCGCCGCGCGCGCTCGCCTTCGCCGCGTCCTCGTCGATGAACTCCAGGAAGCACACGAACAGCCACTCGTGCTGCCGAAACCCCATGACGACCGGTTGCAAGCGATTGCGCGGATCCTCTCCGAGAACCCCGCGGACAACACGTCACTGGCCGAACTCGGGCGCACGATCGGAGCCAGTGCCCGCAGCCTCAGCCGCCTGTTCCACAACGAACTCGGCATGACCTTCTACGAGTGGCGCACCCAGCTCCGCGTCTACCACGCACTCGTCCTGCTCGCCGACGGCCACGACACCACCCGCGTCGCCCACGCCTGCGGCTGGGCGAACCCCAGCAGCTTCATCGCCGCTTTCACCAACCTCGTCGGCACCACCCCGGGCCGCTACCGCACCACTCCATGACCTCGGCACCACATCACAAGGCCCCGCCCGTCGGTGGCGACCATCGACGTCGACCCGACGACGGGGCGAGCGCGCGCTGGTAGCGCTCGCTGATCGTCCGCAGGGTCCGCACCAGTTCGGGTGAGTCCACGATCTCGAAGTCGGCGCCAAGCAGCCCGAGGTAGAGCGCCAGCATTTCCGGATGGTCGGAGCCGGGTTCGAACGCGCACCGGTCCTCGCTCAACGGCTCGACGTCGACGGGAATCGGGAGTCGGCTGCGCACGTGATCCGCGGGCGCGTGCACGATCACCCTGGCGCGGAAGCGCCACGTCGACTCGCCGATTCCGCGGGCGACTCGTGCGGTGATCTCATGGTCTGGCGGCAGCGGCCGCGGCGTAAAGCGGGGGCCGGTCGGTGTGCGGGGCCGCATCCTGTCGACGCGAAAGGTCCGCCAGTCGACGCGGTCGAGGTCCCAGGCCATCAAATACCAGCGTTGTCGATCGTTGATCAGGCGATAGGGCTCCACCGAACGCCGACCGGCGGCCCCCGAATGCGTCTGGTAGTCGAACCGCAGTCGTTCATGGTCGCGGCAGGCGTCGGCGATCACGGTCAGCACATCCGGGTCGACGAGCGGGCCGCGCGGGGGAAGCGCGAGGGTGTGCGACCCGAAGGCGTCGACGCGACGGCGTAGCCGCGACGGCAATATCTGTTGCAGTTTCGTCAGTGCACGCAACGAGGTCTCTTCGATGCCCGCGATGGAACCGGCTGCGGCGCTGCGCATCCCGATCGCGATCGCGACCGCTTCGTCGTCGTCGAGCAGCAGCGGCGGCAGCGCACCTCCGACACCCAGCCGGTATCCACCGTCGACACCCGGCCGAGCCTCGACGGGATAGCCGAGCCGTCGCAGGCGGTCGACGTCGTTGCGGACGGTGCGCACGGTGACCTCCAGTCGAGCGGCCAACTCGGGTCCGGTCCAGTCGCGGCGCGCTTGCAGCAGCGAAAGCAGACGAAGCAGTCGTGCCGAGGTTTCGAACATTGATCGATCTTCTCCCGAATCGAGGAATCAACCTTTCCGCAATTGCAACTACCTTATGTTTCACCAGCGCGAAACGCTCGCCCGAGCCGACAGAGAGAACCCCAATGAGTGACGCAGTCCAGCCCTTTCGCATCCACATCGCGCAGTCCGATCTCGATTACCTGCACCATCGGCTCGCCGATGCCCGCTGGCCGGCCGAGTTGCCCGATGCCGGCTGGAACCGCGGCATACCGCAGCTCTACCTGAAGGAGCTGGCCGAATATTGGCGCACCGGCTACGACTGGCGTGCGCAGGAAGCCGCGCTCAATTCCTACCCGCAGTTCACGACCGAGATCGACGGCCAGCGCATTCATTTCCTGCACGTCCGCTCCGGCCGAGCGGACGCGACGCCACTGCTGATCACCCATGGCTATCCCAGCTCGGTCGCCGAATTCCTCCACCTCATCGAGCCTTTGGTCGACCCGGCCGAGGGGCCTGCGTTCCATGTGGTCGCGCCGTCGCTGCCCGGTTACGCCTTCTCCACTCCGCTCAGCGCGACCGGCTGGGCGATGGGCCGCACCGCGAACGCGTGGATCGAGCTGATGCGCAGGCTGGGCTACCAGCGCTACGGGGTTCACGGCGGCGACGTCGGCGCAGGCATATCCGGCCTGGTCGGCGCCCGCGACAGCGAGCATGTCATCGGCGTCCACGTCGTGACCGATCCGCTGACCGCCGCCAATGTGGCGACGTTCCTTCCCGGAATGGCCGAGCGCCTCGATGCCGACGACCCGGTCGACAAGCTGATCCTCGAGCGCATGGACGTGTTCCGCAAGGAGGGTTCCGGATACTTGTCGATCCAGCAGAGCCGACCGCAGACCATCGGTTACGGTCTTGTCGATTCGCCGCTACTTCAGCTGGCGTGGATCGCCGAGAAGTTCGAGGAATGGACCGACTTGCCGATCGATCGCGACCAATTGCTCACTACCGTCAGCCTTTACTGGTTCACCGGAGCGGGCATCACCGCGGCGCACACCCTCTATGACCAAGCGCACTCCTCGGATTGGGGCGCGCCCGCGGTACCGCAGGGCTTCGCGGTGTTCAGTGCGGACGAGACCGTGCGCAAGGTAGTCCCGGCGCCGCCGGACGCGCACTGGACCGAATTCGAGCACGGCCTGCACTTCCCGGCCATGGAGGCGCCGGCTCAACTAACAGCTGATCTGCGAACATTCTTCGAACATCTGCGATAGCCCGAACCCGATGCGGTCGGCGAACAGTGGTGCCGATCAGAGGCGTGTCGCGGTGTGGACGAGGTCGGCAACGGCTTTGGATCTGCTGTGTGGCGGCCAGGCGATGACGGTCGTGACCACAGGTGCGTCCGGCACCGCCACCACGGCATGATCGTTGCGTAGCTGAGTTCGCAGCGACTCGGGCACGACCGCGCAGGCCAGTCCGAGCGCGATCAGTTGGAGCAGTTGGGTATGGTCGCGCACCCGCGGGCCGGGGCCGTCCGGATAACTTCCATCCCGTCGCGGCCAGCGCGGCAGAGGCAGATCCGTCTGGGCGTTGAGTTCGGCGAACGACAGATGCGCCCGGTCGGCGAGGGGATGACCCGCGGGCAGGACCACCACCTGCTGTTCAGTATGCAGATCCTCGGTGTCGAATCCGGCTGTCGAGTCGTAGGGCCGGTGGAGCAGCGCAACGTCGGCACGCCCGTTGCGCAGCAGGCTTTCCGGTTCGCCGGGCCCGCACAGCATCACCTCGACGGCCACGGCGCCCGGTTCGGCGGCGTAGGCGTCCAGCAGCTTCGACAACAGTTCCCTGGACGCGCCGGCCTTGGTGACCAGCACCACACCCGGCTGGTCGGCCGCGGCGCGGCGGGTGCGGCGCTCGGCGGCTTCGACCGCGTCGAGCGCGGTCCGGGCCTCGCGCAGCAGCACCGTCCCGGCCTCGGTCAAGGCGATGGCGCGAGCGGTGCGGTGCAGCAGAACGACTCCGAGCCGCCGCTCGAGCTGCTGGATGGCTCGCGACAGTGGTGGTTGCGCCATGGAGAGCCGTTGCGCCGCTCGCCCGAAGTGCAACTCCTCGGCGACGGCGACGAAATATCGCATCTCCCGCGTCTCCACCGGGCCATGGTAACCGGCGATGACCTCGACCGATACCCGTGCGGTATCGACGCAAACCCGACCGGTCTTGGACGCCGCACCCGCAGCCGCAGCAGGATCGACGGTGTGAGTGAACAGACGATCGCGCTGGTGACCGGCGCGAACAAGGGAATCGGATACGAGATCGCCGCCGGCCTGGGCGCGCTCGGCTGGCGAATCGGTGTGGGCGCGCGGGATCGGCGACGCCGCGACACCGCGGTGGAGAAGCTACGCGCGGCCGGGACCGATGCGTTCGGTGTGCCGCTCGACGTGACCGACGACGCGAGTGTGGCCGCGGCGGCCGAAATGATCGCCGACCAGGCCGGCGGGCTCGACGTCCTGGTCAACAACGCCGCGATCACCGGCGACCTGCCGCAGACACCGACCACCGTCGATCCCGCGACCGTGCGAATCGTCGTGGAAACCAACGTGATCGGGGTCATTCGGGTCACCAACGCGATGCTGCCGATGCTGCGCGCCTCGGCCTCACCGCGAATCGTCAACATGTCCAGCAGCGTCGGCTCGCTCGCCCTGCAAACCACACCCGGCATCGACATGGGCCCGGTTCCCGCCGCCTACTTGGCGTCGAAGACCTTCCTCAACGCCCTCACGATCCAATACGTCAAGGAACTCAGCGACACCAAAATCCTGATCAACTCCGGCTGCCCCGGCTTCACCGCCACCGACCTCAACGGCTTTCGCGGCGTCCGCACACCGCAACAGGGCGCGGCCATCGCGATTCACCTCGCGACCCTGCCCGACGACGGACCGACCGGCGGATTCTTCGACGACGCCGGAACAGTGCCCTGGTGACAAGAACACCGGTGCCCACCGTTCCCGTTCTCGACGTCAGCTGCGCGCCGCGCGCCGAGGGAGAAGCAAGACCATGACAAAGGCAGTCAGATACGACGAGTTCGGCGGAATCGAGGTCTTGCGGGTCGACGACGTCGACCGGCCCGTACCCGAGGACGGGCAGGTCCTCGTGCAGGTAAGGGCGGCAGGCATCAATCCCGGTGAGGCGGCCATCCGTACCGGCGCGATGGCCGACATCTATCCCTCGACATTTCCGTCCGGGCAGGGCAGCGACCTCGCTGGAGTTGTCGCCGAGGTCGGCGCCGGAGTCGACCGATTCTCGGTCGGCGACGAGGTGATCGGGTTCTCCGAGAAGCGGGCCGCCCAGGCCGAGGTGGTCCTGGTCGACGTCGACAACCTCACACCCAAACCGCGCAACGTCTCATGGGAGGTGGCGGGCGGCCTCTACGTCGCCGGCGTGACCGCCTGGCGGGCAGTGCATTCCGTACAGCTCGGGCAGGGTGAGGCCGTTGTGGTCTCCGCGGCGGCCGGCGGAGTCGGCTCGCTCGCCGTACAGCTCGCTCGCCGTGCCGGAGCCACCGTGATCGGCCTGGCGAGCGAGCGCAACCACGAATGGCTGCAAAGCCACGGCGTGATTCCGGTCGCCTACGGAGCCGGCGTCGCCGAACGGATCGAGACCGCCGCACCGGGCGGCGTCGATGCCTTCATCGACACCCACGGCGGCGGCTACGTCGAACTGGCCCTGGCTCTCGGCGTCTCGGTCGAACGGATCGACACCATCGCCGATTTCGCGGCAGCCGCGAAGTACGGAGTCAAAACCGAACCCGGAACCGACGCCAGGCCCGGCGCCGAGGTGCTCGCCGAATTGGCCGCCCTGATCGCCGACGGACACCTCGAAGTCCCGATCGCGAACGTCTACCCGTTGGCGCAGGTCCGCCAGGCCTACACCGAACTCGAACGCCGCCACACCCACGGCAAGATCGTGCTCGAGCCCTGACCTGCGCCAACACAATGCAGCCTGCTCCGAACGGCCTCGCTCATTGCCGCGGCGCGTGCCTCCGTGGTGATGGGCAACGCGGACGGACCAGGCGAATCCCGATCTGTCCTGGCTTCGAACGCGTCCGAAGGGCCGAACCGCATCGAGTTGCGGTAGCCGCGGCTGTCGCGGCTCGGCACATCAGGCCGTTGCTCCGCGCGGTTTTTCCGTCTGGCATCAGTCCGTCAAAGGAGACGTGCGCTTAGTTGGCGCCGCGTCGGCGCCGCGCCTCCCGCAACTCGGGGTCGAGACGTTCACGCATGAAACCGTCGGCCCCTGGGCCGGCGAGGAAGGCGAGGTCGACGGCCGAGAGGGGGCGTCCGCTGTGCTGGTCCACGAGGCCGGGCATGACCTCCTCCCCGGTGTCGCGATCGGTGAGGACCACGCTCGGCGCATCCGATCCCGTGTGTTTGCGGCCCCAGGCGTACAGGGCGACGAGGACCGGAGAAAGGTCTCGCCCCTTGTCGGTGATGACGTACTCGTAGCGGGGCGGGGACTGGCTGTAGCGCCTGCGTTCGAGCAGCCCGGATTCGACCAAAGTGCGCAATCTCCTGGTCAGCATATTCGGGGCGATGCCGAGGTTGCGTTCGAACTCGTCGAATCTGGTGAACCCGTCCAGCGCGTCGCGCACGATCAGCAGCGTCCACCAGTCGCCGACATACTCCAGAGCGCCCGCGATCGGGCACCCCATCGCCTGGAAACTCGTTCGCCGCACCTGCTGATCCTTTCGCCATCCACAGTAACCCTACAGTAACTTGCATAATAGTAGTTACCGGTTCTAGCGTGGGCGTCGCAGCCGGACCACGAGCTGCCACATCTCACCCTGGTGAACGATCGGAAGGCGCACTTGTGACTTTCTCCCCCGACAGCCCCCGAACCACCACGCTCGTCATCGGTGCGGGCGGACGACACGGCGGCACCGGCTCACATGTCGTGCGGCGTCTTCGTGAACACGACCACGCGGTCCGCGTGCTGGTCCGCGCGGATGACGCACGCGCACAACGCCTTCGCGCTCTCGGCGCGCAAATCGTCGTGGGCGATCTGCTGGATCGCCGGACGCTGGATGCGGCCGTGCGGGACGTGGACACCGTGTATTTCACCTATCCGGTCGCTCCCGGCATCGTGCAGGCCGCCGCCGATCTCGCCTCCGCGATCCGGCATGCCGAGACCACGCCGCGGCTGGTCGTGATGTCCATGGCGGTCTCGGCCCCCGACAACCCCAGTGGGCTGGGACGCGCGCAATGGGCCGCTGAACAGGTGCTGTCCTGGGCGGGACTGGAACCGACGATCTTACGGATCAAGGCCCTGTTCTACGAGAACATCGTGCTGTTGCACGCCGGATCCATCCGCCAGACCCGCAGCTTCGCCAACAGTTTCGGCGATGCGGCGGTGCCGTGGATCAGCGGTCTCGACGCCGCCGATCTCGCCGTGGCGGCGCTGACCGACCCGGCGCGATACCCTCGCGGCACCACGCTCTACCCGCAGGGGGCGACCGTGCACAGCCACGCCGAGATCGCCGCTCTCATCGGAGCCGAAACGCGAACACCGGTCCGATACACCCCCATCCCTGCCGGTCAATGGCAGCGCGAACTGGAAGCCCTCGCACACAACGGCACCGAACCATCCATCAATCCAGCCATGGCGCAGCACATTTCGGCCATCGGCGCGATGTTCTCCCAGCTGCCCTCGGCCCCGCCGGTCGATACCACCGCACTCACCGAGGCCATCGGCCGTTCGCCGCAGACGTTCGCCGAGTTCCTCCGCGAACACAGTCACCAATTCGTTGCGGCCCCCGGACGTTGATCCATCGGATCCCGGCGTGTGCGCACTAGTGGGCAGCAACGCTTCATGTACCAGGTGACACGATTCTCACTGGCACCCCGTCAGGCGTGCTCGAAGCTCCTGAAGTGTGCGGCCACGGCGGGAGGTCAGGTCGTGACGGGTTGGGTGACGCGGCGGACCGGGCGGATGCGGATGCCGAACTCCGGGCGCAGGTTCACCGAAGCCAGCGGCACCACCGGGTGGGTGTCGTCGAGTTCGAGGCGGAAACGCTGCACCGTCATGGCCAAGATCAGCACCATCTCCGTCATCGACATGTCCTTGCCCAGGCAGATGCGGGGGCCGCCGGAGAACGGGAAGAACGCGAACTTGTGCCGTTCGGCCACGGCGGCGTCGGCGAAACGCTCCGGACGGAACTGCTCCGGGTCGTCCCACAAACGTTTGTCGCGGTGGACGTAGTACATGCACAACGTGACCCGCGCGCCCGCGGGCACGTGGTAGCCACCGATCTCGTCATCGGCGATCGGCGTGCGTTCGACGATCCAGGCGGGCGGATACAGCCGCATCGTCTCCTCGATCACCATGCGGCAGTAGCTGAGCTGTCCCAGATCGGCGAAGGTGGGCGTGCGGTCGCCGATCACGGAGCGCACCTCCTCGGCCAGTCGCTCTTGGATCTCGGGATGGGTGGCCAGCAGGTAACACGCCCACGACAGCGCGTTGGCCGGTGACTCGTGACCGGCCACCAGCAAGGTCTTGATCTCGTTGAGCAAGTCCTCCTCCCGCATGCCCTGCCCGCCCTCGTCGCGAGCGCGCACCAGCGCGGTGAGCACGTCGCTGGTGTCGCCGCCGCGGCGGCGTTCGTCGATGAGATGGCGCACCACGTCGTCGAGTTCGCCGACCTTGCGCGCGACCCGGCGGGCCTCCGGCGTCGGGAACGACTGCGGTAGCTTCACCGGCGCGTTCACCCGCTTCATGATGAGCGCGAACGCCGCGCGCATCGCGTCGGTCACCTGTGTGGTGTCGGTGGACAGGTCGATGCCGAACAGGATCCGGCCGGTCACCGCGAGCAGCAGTTTGACGTAGTCGTCGTAGATGTCGCGGAATTCTCCGGCCGCGGCGTCCCAGCTGTCGAGCATCGCCGCGGCGCTGTCGGTGATGTCGTCGGCGAAACCCTTGACGTGCGAGTGGGAGAACGCCGGGGAGATGAGTTTGCGCTGTCTACGCCAGTACTCCAGGTTGTTGGTGGTCAGCTGCCCGTCGCCGAGCAGGATGCTGAACTCGTCGTAGATCGGGCTCTTGCGATAGTTGGTGTAGTTGTCCTTGAGGACGTACTCGGTCATCGCCGGATCCGCGACGAGGTAGACCAGCATCGGGCCCGCCTTGACCCGCACGACGTCGCCGTAGCCGTCCAGCAACGCGCCCACCGTCGTCAGCGGGTTCTTCGCCAGTTTCGGCAGCATGCGTCCGGTTTCCACCAGACCGGGCCCGGGTGCTTTCATGGTCCGACCTTTCACTTCAAGAGCTTGGCGTGCTTGCGCAGTTGGTTCACGTAGTCCTGTTTCTCCACCACCAGCGGGTACTGGTCGGCGTGATAGAGCCGCAGCCCGGCGTACAGGTCGGGCTGGCGGCCCTGGGTGGCGCGGTCGAAACGCTCGACCCGCCCCGGGTCGTTCGCCTTGGCGCGCAGATATTCGGCGACCAACTCGGCCTGCTTCTCGTAGACGTCCCAGTGCGAGCCGATCGGGCGCACCATCCCGATCACGAACAAGTCCCGGGTGTGCGGCGGAAAGATGTTGAGATACAAACCCGGTCGCAGGCTGCCGTCGGCCCAGTTCAACAGAGTTCGGTCGACGACGGGGTAGTTCGGCACGAACCCGGTGGCCAGCACCACCAGGTCGACCTTCTCCTCGGTGCCGTCGGCGAACGTCACCCGGTCGTCGTCGATCGATGTGACGTCGGGTTTGGGTGTGATGTCGCCGTGCGTGTAGTAGTGGTGCAACTGGTCGCCGAGCATCGGGATGACGATGCCCTCGGCGAAATCGGGCACCGGCAGCCCGAACGAGCGGGAGCGGCCGCGCAGATAGGAGAACAGCCGCTCGAAGGCCCGCTTGCGCAGCGGCCGCCACATCCGGCCCTGCAGCATGCTGTCGGTCGGGCGGCCCAGCATGTACTTGGGCATGCAGTAGAACCCGCGCCTGCTGCTGTGCAGGGTCAGCGCGGCGTTGACCGCGCAGTCGGACAGGATGTCGGCCGCCGACTGCCCGGCCCCGATCACCAGCACCCGCTTGCCGAGCACCTGTTCGGGATCGCGGTACTCGCTCGAATGCAGCACCGGCACCGTGCCCGAGCCGGGGATGTCGATGCGGCGCGGGGTGCGGTCGTGGCCGGTGGCGATGACGACTCCCGCGTAGCGTCGCTCGGATCCGTCGGCCAGCGTCACCGACCAGCCGTCATCGCCGGGCTCGACGTGCCGCACCGCGGTGTTGAACCGGATGCGCGGCCACAGCTCGAAAGCGTCGGCGTAGGCGTTGAGGTAGCGCAGCACGAGTTCGTGCCCGGGATAGTCGGGATAGTCATTGGGCATCGGGAACCCCGAAAACGCCTGCACCCCTTTGGAAGCGATCACGTGCGTGTTGCGGCTGACCGGCGAGTCCGGGCGCCGGGCGTCCCAGATCCCGCCGATACCGTCGGCCGCTTCGAGCACCTCGAAATCCAAGCCGTGCGCGGCGAATTCGCGTGCGGTCGCCAGACCGGCCGCACCCGCGCCGATCACGCAATAGGTGCTCATGCCGCGGAGACCCGTTCCGTTCGCGGGGAGTCCTCTTGCGGCGGCGTTGCTTCCGGCTCGGTGCCCGCGCTCGCCCGCCAGGCCACGAAGAAGCAGGCCACGTAGATGATCGTCTGCGCCACCAGCGTGAAGTAGACGTTCTCGTTGTAGACCGCGATGATCAGCCAGGCCACCGTCAGCAGGGCGACGGTGCGTTTGCCGCCGCGCATCAGCCCCGCGTACACCGCCAGCATCCACACCGCGCCCACCGCGATGTACACCCACGGCCCGAACGGCGCGCGGAACGACGCCAGCGTCAGCACCGCCAGCCAGATGGCCAGCTGCTCGGCGCGCACCCGCGGCCCTTCGGCCCCCGCCGACAGCCGCCGGTGGATGCGCACCGCGGTGACCGCCACCAGGATCAGCAGCAGCAAGGTGTAGACGTTGGTGATCAGGCGAGCGGGACCGACGGGATCGCCGATGTCCCAGCCCATGATGTTCGCCTTGTAGGGCAGCCCGAACGGCGAATAGTTGACCAGCTGATTGGCGCGTTCGACCAGCACGAACTGGTGGAACTCCCCGCTGGCCAGCCGCTTCCAGGTGCCGTCGGACAAGAACTGCCGCCACGGCTCCCAACCGAAGATCGCCAACGTCGCCAGTGAATACAGGCCGCCGAACACGGCCGTCCAGGCCGCGGGCCGCCAGCGCCGCTGGACCAGCAGATAGACCAGCAGAATCGCCGGGGACACCTTGGCGACGATCGCGAACGCCAGCGCCGCGCCGCCGAAGATGTTGCGCCGCAGATGGAAAAGCGCCATCGCGCCCGCACCGCCGACATACAGCACCAGCACGTGGACGTTGCCGATCTGCATGGTCGCCAGCGTCGGCAGGCTGATCCACACCACCGGGGTCAGCGCCGCCAGCACCCCGCCCTGCCTGCCGCCGATCCAGCGGGCGATGGCGAACATGGCCACCAGCACGATCGCCACGTACAGCGAGTAGTACAGCGCCCGCAGCGTGGCGAAGTCGTGGCTGAACAGCAGCAGCAATCGCGGCAGCAGCAGGAACGGCGGCGGGTAGAGGTAGGCGTCGCGATCCTGTGGTGTCACCGCGGGCAGGATCGAATCCGCCTGGGGCGACTCGTAGCGGTGACGGTCGTAGAGACCGGCCGGGTCGTGTTCGGCCATGAGCGCGCCGCTGATGTAGCCGGACAGGTGGGTCTTCTTGACCAGGAAGTCGTCGTCGGCCGACAGCGAGGCGTCCACGTTGTCGGCGTCGAGGATGAACTGCGTCAACCGGGCCAGGACCGCGACGACGAGCACGATCACCAGGCTCCACAGCACCCGCACCACGATCGGTTTGCTGCGCACCACCTCCCGCCACTCGTCGGGCACCCTCGGCACGAACAGCACGAACAGCACCGCCGCGCACACGATGCCGAGCACGGCGGTCACGGGGCCCGGTAGGCCGGTGAGCGCGAGCACGATCATCACGACGGGGACGAGAATGCCGACCACGAACACCGCGTACATCGCGGCGTAGTAGTCGAGCGAACCACGGAACCTGGTCCATGTCCTGGATATCATCTGCAACCTACGGCTTTCGGTTCCCGCGCCGCCCGGTTCGGGCCGCGCGGACGGTCTATCTGGTCGCTGCTCCGGCGTGCTCGGCCAGCAGCGGAACAACCTGGGACACCACATCGCCCGGTGCGGGCGCGGCGCGCAGGTCGGCGCCGATCTGTTCGGCGGCGGCGCGGAAACGCGGCTCGCGCAGCAGCGTGCGGATCGCGGTGGTGAGCGCCTCGACGTCGCCTTGCCCGGCAGCGGTCTCTGCGGTCAGCCCGGCCCCGCTGCGCACCAGGCCTCTGGCGTAATCGAACTGGTCGAACATCTGTGGCAGCACCAACTGCGGCAGGCCGAACCAGCCCGCGGTGAGGCCGGTGGTCGAGCCGCCGTGATGCACGAGCAGATCGCAGCCCGGCAGGAAGAGGTTCAGCGGAACCTCTTCCACGACACGGACATGGTCGGGCAGTTCGCCGACCGTGGCCCGGTCCGGTGCCGAGAGCGCGACGACGACCTCGGCGTCGTCGACGGCGGCCAGCGCGGCGAGCACGGACTCCACCGGCCGGGGACCGGTCAGGCCGAGCGTGCTGCCGCCCATGCAGACCGCGATCCGTTTGCGGCCGTGCTCGTTGCGGTGCCACGGCGGCAGCACGCCGGTGCCGTTGAACGGGACGTAGCCCAGCCGGATGCTCGGCGCGGCGTCGGGCGCTTGCAGCCGCGGCGGGCAGATGTCGAGCACGGCGACCGGGTCGGCCAGCCGCGTGCCCGCCTCCTCGGCGAGTGCGGCGGTGCGGTCGGTGAAGGGACCGCCGGTGGGGTCGATGCCCCAGCGGTGCACCAGCACCGGCAGATCCAGTTGCGCGCCGAGCGCGCGGCCGATGGTGGCCAGCGGGTCGGTGAGGATCACCTCCGCGCCCCAGTCGGTGGCTACCGCGGCGAACGTCTCGAGGTACTGGCGGGCGTGGTTGTGCCAGTTCTGCGCGGCGATCTGCCACAGGCCCTGTCCGCTGGACCGGTCGCGGTCGGCGAACAGCGGCAGCGGGAACATGCCCGGGTTCACCTGGGTACGCAACTGGTCCATCGGCACGTTCAGCGCGGTCACCTCGACGGCGTTGAGCCCCGAGCGCAGCGCTGTCGCCGTCACGTCGTCGCGCGAAGCGACCAGCACTTCGTGGCCTGCCTGGCGCAGCGCCCAGCAGAACGGCACCATCGCCAGCAGATGGCCCGACGAGGGCACCGGCACGACTAGAAACTTCATCCGATCACTCCTTCGGCTTCATCCACTCCATCGGATTGGTGTGCCGAGGCACCCATGATGGAGCCGATTGCTCGGCATTGCGGCGTTTTTCGATCACCACGATGTTGTGGTAGAAGTGCAGCGCCCCGATCCAGTCGTCGAAAGCGCCTGCCGCTCGGCCGGATTCCTTCTCGAATTCCTGGTGGTGCAGGGCGTCCACCAGGGTTTTCAGATAACCGATGGTGGTGGCCGGATCGTCGGTCGCGGTGCTGCTTCCGCCCCAGCCCGACCAGTAGGAGGTCTGAGTGTCCTCCACCACGTACAGTCCGCCCGGCCGCAGGTGGGCGAACAGCGCACCGAACGAGGCGATCACGTCGCCACTGATGTGGCTGCCGTCGTCGATGATGATGTCGAACGGGCCGAGCGAGTCGCCGAGCCCGTCGAGAAACGCCGGATCGCCCTGATCGCCGCGCAGGGGTTGCAGGCGCGGCTCGGCGATGCCGGACTTGTCGAAGTAGTCCAGCCCGAACACCAGGCCGCGGCGGAAGTACTGCTTCCACATCCGCAGCGACGCACCGCCGACGTCGGGGGCGGTGTATCCGCCGATGCCCAGTTCGAGGATGCGGATCCGGCTGTCGCGCAGCGGCGCGAAATGCCGCTCGTAGTGCTGGGTGTACCAGTGCCCGCCCCACTTGTCCGAACCGAAGTGCAGCGACAGCGCGTCGAGGTCGTAGTGGTGGGGACGGCAGGCGGTGACGATGCGGTCGGCGGCGACGGCGGCGGCGTCGCGGGCCAATCGCCACGGGTCGTCGGGCGCGAAACTGCCCGGCCCCGGCTCGTCCTTGATCGTGATGGCGCGGGTGCCCAGGGCGGCGTCGGGCGGTCCGTAGACCGCGCGCAGCAACTCCACCAGATCCTGGCGCACCACCAGCCACGGATCCTCCAGGGTGCCCGGGGCGATCGCGGGGTCGTCGGCGCCGAAGGTGACCAGGTAGTCCAGCTGTTTGCCCTCGTGGGTCAGCTCGAACACCGCGGTCACCGGTTGTCCAGGGCGCGCGCCGTAGCCCGCGCGCCAGGCGATCTCCTTCAGCACCGCGTCGGCGACGGTCTCGGTGCCGATCTCGCCGATCCGGGCGGCGGTCTCCTCGGGGACGCCGTCGGCGACGGAGATCAAGTGGGCGGCGAGAACGTTCTCGTCGTTCAGGGTCACGTCATCCATCCGTTCCGCCGGTGCGTACCGGCCTCGATTGCTCAGCAAGGCGCACGCCCTCGGCGACGAGCATGGCCCGCACCATGCCGTGGAAATCCACCGAAGGGCGCCACCCGGTCCGCGCGCGCAACTTCCTCGACTCACCCACTCGCGGTCGCCCGCCGCGGGTGAGCACCGAGGACCGTTCGCGGACATGGTCGTGCCAGTCCAGTCCGGCCATCCCGAACGCCGCCGCGCAGAACTGCGCGACCGTGTGGTGTTCGCCGGTGGCGACGACGAACTCCTCCGGCTCGTCGAGCGCCAGGATCCGCGTCATCGCCTCGACGTAGTCCGGCGC
This sequence comes from Nocardia sp. NPDC051911, assembly GCF_040681035.1. Classification (NCBI taxonomy): domain Bacteria; kingdom Bacillati; phylum Actinomycetota; class Actinomycetes; order Mycobacteriales; family Nocardiaceae; genus Nocardia; species Nocardia sp. NPDC051911. The sequence goes on along the minus strand of NZ_JBFAXY010000003.1, from coordinate 302,171 downwards.
GTATCCCCAGTCGGCGCCCGCGTCCAGCCTGCCCACCTCCACCGTGCCGGTCTCACCGCGCTGGATCCGGGCGACGGCGCGCACGATCTTGCGGGTGACGAATTTCTCTGCACGCAGCGGAGATTCGTGGTTGAACAGGATGCCGGCCGCCGCGAAGACGCCGCGGGCACGGTAGGCGCGGCAGGCCAGCAGGCCGGCCGCTTTGGTCACCCCGTAGATGGAGTCCGGCCGCAGCCCGCTGTTCTCGTCGCACACCGCGTCGCCGTCGGAGCCGAAGACGTGCGACGAGGCCGCGTAGAACAGGCGGGTGCCGGTGCGGTGGCGATCGATCGCCTCCGCGAAATGCTGCACCGGCAGCGTGTTGACCCGATGCGAGGCGCGGGCCAGCTCGTGCGGGTCGCCGTGGTCGTCCTGCGAGGAATGTTGCACCGCCGCCAGCAGGTAGACCTGCCGGGGGCGTTCGGCGGCGACGAGTTCCTCGACCGCGGCGGCGTCGGTGATGTCGACCGGGCCGTCGCGGCCGATGCGCAGCACGCGCTCGCCGCGCCCGGCGAGCAGGTCCGACAGCAGCGTGCCGTCCTGCCCGGCCGCGCCCGTGACGACGATGGTCATCTCACACCACGTCCAGTTCCGGCAGCGGGAACACCAACCGCCCGCCCGCCGCGCGGAAAGCGCTCTCCCGCTCCAGCATCATGGTGCGGAAATGCCAGGGCAGCACGAAGAACTGGTCGGGCGCCATGGCACGCGCCTGCTCCTCGGACACGATCGGGATCGCGCTGCCGGGGGTGAACTTGCCGAACTTGTCGTCGTTGACCTCCGCGATGCACGCCAGATCCTCCGGCCCGATCCCGCAGTGCTGCAGCACCACGTTGCCTTTCGTGGAGGCTCCGTACCCGAGCGTGCGCAGACCGGCCTTGCGGGAGCGGTCGAAGAACTCCCGGACCTGTTCGCGGTGCTGGTCGACCCGTTTGGCGAATTCCGCGTACGGCTGCGAGGTGTGCAACCCGAGCGCGGACTCCTCGTGGCGCATCCGATCCAGCGCGGCGGCGTCGGCAGGCGAGGCCACCCCTTGCTTGCCGAGTGTGAGTGCGAAGCTGCCGCCGTTGACGGTATTGCGTTCCACCTCGAGCACCACGAATCCGCACCGCCGCGCCATCCACTCGATCTGGTCGAGGGTGTAGTACTCGAGGTGCTCGTGACAGATGGTGTCGTAGGAGGTGGTGGCCAGCATCGCGGGCAGATAGCTCTGTTCGAGCACCCAGATGCCGTCGTCGGCGAGGTTGTCGTACACCGCGCGCATGAACTCCAGCGGGCGCGGGACGTCATAGAACATGGCGATCGAGGTGATCACCTTGGCCCGCCGCCCCTCGAGCACCGATTCGGCCAGCTCGTGGTCGAAGTAGCCGGTCACCAACCGCACGTGCGGCGGATAGAACCGGCGGAACTTCTCCCCCAGCGGGTCGATGCCCAGAATCGTCGCCGACCCTTCCGGATAGGCGCGCAGCAACGTCGCGTCGTTGCTGCCGATGTCGATCACCACGTCGTCCGGTGACAGCGGCACCCGCTGCCGAATCCTGTCCACCCGGTGGGCGAGGTGCTCGATCATCGATCGATTCAGCCCGGAGCGGTATCCGTAGCCGGGCGAATACATTTCGCCGAAGTCCGCGGTGTGGCGCAACTGCACCAGCCCGCACTCCTCGCTGCCTTCGGGCACGCAGCGCACCAACTCCAAGGGGTAGCGCGGCACCTCGGTGGGATCGGTGGCCGGGAACACTCCCGTCAACGCCATCGTGCCGAGGTCGACGACCGTTTCGAGCCGGGTGTTCCCGCACACCCGGCAGCCCTGCACCGCCACTGCTTGCGTCACGCGTTCTCCATATCGTGGGCGACCATCAACTCGACGAGTTCGGTGAAACTCGTCCGGGGCTGCCACCCGAGCTTCTCGCGCGCCTTGCTCGGGTCACCGGTGAGATGATGCACCTCTGCGGGGCGGAAATAGGTCGGATCGACCTCGACGAGCACTCGCGAGGTTCGCCGGTCGATCCCCTTCTCGGTCAATCCGGTTCCTTCCCAGATCAATTCGACACCGGTGGCGGCGAACGCGGTCTCGCACAGCTCGCGCACGCTGTGCGTCTCGCCGGTGGCGATCACGTAGTCGTCGGGTTCGGACTGTTGCAGCATGAGCCACATCGCCTCGACGTACTCCTTGGCGTATCCCCAGTCCCGGCGGGCGTCCAGGTTGCCGATGAACAACTTCTCCTGTTTGCCCTGCGCGATGCGCACCGCGCCCCTTGTCACCTTGCGGGTGACGAAAACCTCGCCGCGCCTAGGTGATTCGTGGTTGAACAAGGTGCCGTTGACCGTGTACATCCCGTAGGCCTCGCGATGATTGACCGTGATCCAGTACGCGTACAGCTTCGCCACCGCGTACGGCGAGCGCGGATGGAACGGCGTGCGCTCGCTGAGCGCCACGTCGTGCAGGCCGCCGTAGAGCTCCGAGGACGAAGCCTGGTAGAAGCGGGTCGCGATGCCGGTCTTGCGGATGGCGTCCAGGATGCGCAGTGTGCCGATCGCGTTGGTCTCCGCGGTGAACTCCGGGATCTGGAACGAGATGTGCACGTGCGACTGCGCGCCCAGGTTGTAGATCTCCGCCGGTCGTACGTCCTCCAGGATCCGGTTGAGACTGCTGGAATCCATCAGATCCCCGTAGTGCAGGAACAGCCGGCGTTGGGAATGGGTATCGGAATACAGGTGGTCTATGCGGTCGGTATTGAAATTCGACGCACGCCTGACAATCCCGTGCACCTCATATCCTTGCTGCAACAGGAATTCTGTCAGATAAGACCCGTCCTGGCCGGTGATGCCGGTTATCAGTGCCTTTCTCATCAAACCTCCAGCCCCGAGACTAACCGGTCGTCAAATGGCGGGCAATACCTATCTTTCGGCCGCCGCCGGTATTAGAATTCGATTGCATGAGCGCGGCCTCCGAAAAAACTCTGGTAATGATTCCGACGTACAACGAGCGTCGCAACGTGGGCCCGTTGCTCGCTCAGATCCTGGAACAGGGCTCCGATTTCGACGTCCTGTTCGTCGACGACAATTCCCCGGACGGCACCGGAGATCTGCTCGATGAGCTGGCCCGACAGCACGCGCCCCGCATCCACGTGCTGCACAGGGCGGGACGGCAGGGCGTGGGCTCCGCACACCAGGCCGGTATCCGCTGGGCATACGCGCAGGGATATGCGCACATCATCACGATGGATTCCGATTTCGCGCATCCGCCGTCGTATCTTCCGGCATTGCGCGCCGCTTCCGACGGTTTCGACATCGTGGTCGGATCGCGCTATCTGAAAGAGGACAGCCTCGCCGACTGGACTCCCTTCCGCAAGGTCCTCACCCGGGTCGGGCATTTTCTCACCGTGACACTGCTGCGGATGCCCTACGATGCCACCGGCGCGTTCCGATACTACCGGTTGGACACGATTCCGGTGGCGGCTTTCGATCGCGTTCGCTCGAACGGCTACTCCTTCTTCTTCGAAAGTCTCTACATCCTCGCCGCCAATGGTTTCCGGATCGAACAGGTGCCGATCCACGTCCTCAACCGCACCGCGGGCGCCTCCAAGATGCGCACCCGCGATGTCGCGACCAGCGTGCGTTTCCTGCTGGTGCTGTGCGCGGAGAAGTACCTGCGCCCCGGCAGGCATCGCGTCACCTCGCCCGCGCATCGCTGACCCTCCGCCCGGTCAGCCAGTCGATCACCGCCGCCGCCTCCGGCCAGTCCGGGCCGGTGGCGGTGGTCGGGAACTGGTCGTCGACAACATTTTTGGCGAACTGCGAGGACGAGCCCACCGCGTCGCGTACCTCCGCCAGCGTCACGGTGGTGCGTGCGCCGACCTCGCGCAGGCCGGTGTCCTCCAGGTGGGCGGCGATCCAGTCGGCGCACCAGTCCACCGGGGCGAAACTCTGCCGGGAGCGGCCGCTGGCGAACACCGGACGGTCGGCGGCCATGTCGGCCAGCACACCCTTGCGGTAGTCGCCGCCGTACATCGGGCCCAGCCGGACGACGAAAGTGTCGCGGCCGGAACACATTCGCTCGGCCTCCGCGCGATGGCGGCCGTAGACCGTGTCCAGCTGGGTCCGTGCGGAGATGCTGCTGATCTGCACGAACCGGTCCCAGCGCCACTGCTCGCGCAGCAGGCGCGTCTTGTCCACCGTCTCCCGGCGATCGTCGCCGGGATGCTGCTCGGCCCAGAACCGCTTCGACGGGCAGGCGGCGTTGATCAGCACGTCGTAACGACCTGCTGTGCAGTGGGATTCGTGGTCGTCGCGCACCACGGGCACGACCTCCCATCGCCGCGTCCTGCCGAGCGCCTCGACCAGTGCGGTGCCCACGTATCCCGCGGCGCCGAGCACCGCCACCCGCATCCCGCTCATGCGAGGTCCTGCCCGGCACGGGCGGCCGCGCTGGTCGGCCGCACCGATATTCGGCCGCTCACGACTTGCCTTCCAAGGTGTGTGGCAGCGGCGCCACCTGCACGATCGGCGGATCGCACTCGTCCCACGGCTTGGTCAGCATCGCGACGAAGGTCAGCGGGGTGATCGAGTACACGGTGTGCATCACCCCGATCGGCGTGCGCGTGCAGATGCCCTTGCCCACATGGATGAACTCCTCCGGGCAGTCCGGATCCGCGTAGTCGTCCTTGGTCACCAGCACGCCGTTGCCCTCGACGAACAGCAGGTACTCGACGAAATGCGGGTGGTAGTGCAGGCCGCGCACCTTGCCGGGGTGCATGTAGATCAGGTTGAACTCGAGCAGGGGTTCCGGCGGGACCCAGGTGAAAATGCCACCGCGCCCGTCGCGGACGGTGTCGAGGTTGCACGACGGGGTGAGGACTTCGACCTTCATTAGTGAATCCCTTCATCAGGCGGATACCGCGTCGGGGCGGACAGCGGCGAGCTTGTCCGCGAGCGAGTCGAGCAGCGCTGCCCGCTGCTCGACGAGAAAGAAGTGGCCGCCGGGCAGCAGCTCGGTGGAGCGCAGTCCAGGCAGGACGTCGCGCCAGGCCTCCAGCTGGGAGACCGCGACCTGGCGGTCGTCGCGACCACCGAACAGGTGGGCCGGGCACGACGGCGCGGCGGCGGGTGTGAATCGGTAGTCGTCGAAGATCTCGAAGTCGCTGCGCAACGCGGGCAGGAACAGCGCCATCACCTCCGGGGTCTCGCGCACTTCCGGCGGGATGCCGCCGTAATGGCCTACCGCCGCGACGAACTCGTGGTCCGGTAGCTCCGACAACCGACCCGGCCTGGGGAGATGCGGGGCCACCGCACCACCGAGGAACAACGCGCGTGGCGCGATCCCCTCGGGCAGGCGGCGGGCGACCTCGTAGGCGGCCAGCGCGCCGAGGCTGTGGCCGAAGAACGCGAACGGAAGATCGGTCAGCGGCAGCACCGCGGTCAACGCCGTCTCGACCAGATCGGTGAATCGCCGGATCGGCGTCTGCGCCAGATGCCGTTGGCGGGCAGGCAGTTCCAGAACGCACAGCTCGATCCAGTCGGGCAGCTGGCGCCGCCACGGCGTGTAGGCCGCCGCCTTGCCGCCGGCGAAGGGCCAGCAGAACAACCGCAGGCTCGGCGTCGCGGCGCTCTTGCGATGGATGGTCAGCCCTTGCGCCTCGCGAATTGGTTGCGCCGCAACCGCCGTCGGAGAGGTCATCGCAGCCGGAGCGGATTCCGGTGCGACCGGCATAGCCGTTCTCGGTGTGACCGGCGCAGCCGCTGTCAGTGCGGCTGCCGAGGAAATCGCCGAGACCGTCTCAGCCGGAGCGGCTTTCGATAGGGGCAGCGCACGTACATCAGCTACCGTCGCGATCCGGGTCACCGGGGCATCCAGCGTCGCGAAGAACTTCGACAGCGGTGCCGACGGGCCCACCTCGTAGCGGGGTGTGCCCGAGCGCAGCAACGCTCGCATGTTCGCCGTCCAGCGCACCGGGGCGGAGATCTGGCGGACCAGATGCTCGGCGAGGGTTTCGGGCCGATGGAACTCCCCGGTGTAGTTCGAGGTCACCGCGACCGCGCGCTCAGCCCGTATGCGCGGTGTGCATTCGGCCAGATGCCCCGCGAACTCGTCCTCGATGCCGCGCATCCAGCGGGAGTGGAACGGCGCGCTGACCCGCAACGGGACGAACCGCAGTTCCGGGAAGCGCTCGCCGAGCACGACACGGGCGGCCGCGACGGCGTCGCGTTCACCGCTGATGACCAGCTGATCGGTGGAATTGTCGTTGGCCACCTCGACGCCCGCCTCGGCTACCAGATCGGCCACCCCCGAGTCGGCGATGCCCGGCAGGATCAGCGCGGCCATCGCGCCCGCGCCCTCCGGCACCGCGCGCTGCATCAGCGCGCCGCGCGTGCGCACCAGCCGTACCCCGTCGGCGAGTTCGAAGACGCCCGCCGCGACCAGCGCGGCGTACTCGCCGAGACTGTGCCCGCCGAAAGCGACGGGCTGCCAGCCGGATTCGCTCACCAGCACCCGGTAGGCGGCGATCTCCATCGTCAGCACGCACGGCTGGGTGTACTCCGTGCGATGCAGTCGCGGATCCCGCTCGACGCAGATCCGCAGCAGGTCCTCGCCCACCGCGGCGCTCGCTTCGGCGAAAGTGTCTCGCGCGAGCGGGAATTCGGCGCAGAAATCCGCTCCCATCCCGGTGCGCTGCGCACCCTGCCCCGGGAAGACGATCGTGCAGCTCACCGCAGCACCTCCGCGGTCGGCTCGGCCCCGCGGGGTGCGGGGATGTAGCCCACCTCGGCGCAGTGCGCCAGGTACACCCGCACCAGGTCCTCGGTCGGCGGGCAGTCGATGCCCGCCGCGCCGAGCACCCGCCGGGTGTAGGTGCAGTCGGCGTAGGAACTCTCCTCGTAGTGGATGGTGCCGAACAGTTCGATGCCGTACTTGAACATCTCCAGGGTCTGGCTGTCGTACACCTCGTCGGTGCCCAGCCGGTAGATCTGCCGGTCGGTGGCCCTGCGGTGGAATTCCTCCAGCGGCACCAACGCCACCTCGTACCCGGCACGCTGGACGTAGCGGACCACGTCGTAGTAGCGCCGGATGTCCGGATTGGTCAGGTGGTAGGTCTCCCGGTAGGTGGCGCGGCGCGTGGCGATGTGCACGATCGCGGCGCTGACGTAGTCGACCGGACTGATGTCCCAGTGCACCGGCGTCAGCATCGTCTCGCCGGTCTCGATCATCGTCTTGAGGATGTCGTAGTACGCGCCTTTGACGCTGACCTCGGAGAACGGGTACCGGCCGGTCCGGCTGTCGCCCATGATGTTGCCGGGGCGAACGATGTCCCACAGCAGTCCGCGTTCGCTCGCCTCCCGGATCAGCTTCTCCGACTCGTATTTGGTCTGCTGGTAGGGCAGATGGTCGTAGCCCTGACCCAGTTCGAGATCCCGCTCGGTGAACGGCGGGTTGTTGAAATTGAGCCGATCGCCCAGCGCGCTGAAACTCGACACGTACACCAGGTACTTGCCGCGCGAGCGCAACGCGAATTCCACCGCGCGACGGGTTCCTTCGACGTTGATCGGGGCCAGGGCGTCGTAGAAGGTGACCAAGGTGGTGCGGCCCGCGGCGTGGATGGTCAAGTCCACGTCGTCGGCCAGCCGCCGCCAGGTGACCTCGTCCAGGCCGAGCCGTTCGCTCGAGACGTCGCCGAGCACCGCGGTGACGCGCTGCGCGAACGCCTCGTCGAGGGTCGACTCCGGGTCGTAGGTGCTCAGGAAGTGCTTGATCCGCCGCTCGGCCGCGTCCACGGTCTTGCCGCGCACCAGGCAGGTCACCCGGACGTCGGTGCGGGTGAGCAGATCGTGCAGCAGCTTGCCGCCCAGCACGCCGGTCACGCCGGTGATGAAGACCGACCGCACCGGGATCGGGACCTCTGTCGTCACCACGGGGATGTCCTGCTGGGCCGCTGTGGCCGCGGCGGCCACGGTCGGGCGCGGAGCGTCGTCGTGTGCCGTGCCGGAGATGATGCCTTCGGCCACCAGATAGTGCGACAGCGACGCGATCGTCGGATGCAGCTCGGTCGATTCCGCCGGGATCTTGACGTCGTAGTGCTTCATCAGCCGGTTGAGCATCCGGACGGTGGCCACCGAGTCGAATCCGAAGTCGGCGAATTCCGCGTCGAGGTCGAGCTCGGCCGGGTCGGACTTGGTCAGATCGGCGAAGATCTCCCGGATGTGCTCGGCGAGCCGGTCGCACAACTCGCTGTCGAATTCGTCACCGGAGGACTCGGCGACGGCCGGTGCGGCGACTTCGGCGGTGGGCGTTTCGACCGGTTCCGGCGGTGCCGCAACGTCCTGAAGCGCTGTGCCGTTCGGTGAGTGCCCGTTGCGCTGCTCCGACTGCGGTGGCTCGATCTCCTGCGTGACCACCGTCTTCGCGACCACGTGCGGTGTTCGTCTGCGGTAGTCCTCGGGCACGATCCAGTAACTGCGCCGGGCGAACGGATAACCGGGCAGACCCACGATCCGGCCGAACGGCTGCTCGTAGCCCTGTTCCCAGTCCACGGTCCATCCGCCTGCCCACAGTTCCGCGACTCGCGGCAGGTTGCCCGACCGCAGCAGGGCGCGCACTTCGGCGCGGTCGGCATCCGATTCGCCGGGCAGCTCGTCGAGGTCGCGGTGGGTGCGGGCCACGCCGCGGAAGACCAGTAGTCCCTCCGCCGGTGCGGGTGCGCCGGCATCGGCTGTGCTGTCGAGTAGTTCGACGAGTTCGGCCGTCGAGGTGGCGACCACCGCGAGTCGATGTTCGAACGGTGTCCGGCCGACGGCCAGCGTCCACGCCACATCGGGCAGGGCGAGAGGGTGATCGCGCAGCCGATCGGCGGTGCGGGCGGCCAGCTCCGCGAGCCGGTCGGCGTCGCGGGCGGACAACACCACGATCCTCGGCCGCCCATCTTCCGGCGTTGCCGCCACGGGCTCGGCGTCGGTGAGGATCATGTGGGCGTTGGAGCCTCCCGCGCCGAACGAGCTGACGGCGGTGACGCGTGGTGTGCCGTCGACGGGGCGCGGCCAGGGTGTGGGCCGATCGATGACGTGGAACGGTGTCGCCGCGAAGTCGATTCCCGGGTTCGGTGGATCGCTGTGCAGGTTGGGCGCGATGGTGTCGTGGCGCAGTTGGAGCAGCGCCTTGACCACGCCCGCCGCGCCCGCCGCCGCTTCCAGATGTCCGACACTGGATTTCGCCGAGCCGATGCCGCAGTAGCCCTGCTCCGCTGTCGAGCGCCGATAGGCCTTGGTGAGGGCGGCGATCTCGATCGGGTCGCCCAGCGCGGTACCGGTGCCGTGGGCTTCCACGTAGCCGATGTCGGCCGCGTCGACGCGTGCCGCGGTCAGGGCTCGGCCGATGAGGTCGGCCTGGGCGACCGGGTTGGGGACGGTGAACCCGTTGGTGCGTCCGCCGTGGTTGACGGTGCTGCCCCGGATCACGCCGTAAACGCGGTCACCGTCGGCGCGTGCGTGCCGCAGCGGTTTGAGGACCAACGTGACCACACCCTCGCCCGGCACGTAGCCGTCGCCGCCCGCGCCGAACGTCCGGCAGCGGCCGTCGGTGGATGCCCAGCGGCCGTAGCCGAGCAGCAAGTACTTGCCGGGATGGATGGACACGTTCACCCCACCGGCCAGCGCGTAGGCCGCTTCGCCGCGGCGCAGACTCTCGCAGGCCAGATGCAGCGCGGTCAGCGACGCCGAGCACGCCGTGTCGACCGCGAGAGACGGGCCGGTGAAGCCGAAGTGGTAGGACACCCGATTCGCCACCGCGAAATACCCCGAGATCGGCACGCCGACGAACGCCTGGTACTCGGCGTATCCGACCCCGGCGAAGACGCCGGCATCCGGCAGGCCGCGTGCGGCGGCGCTGCGGCGTACCCGATCGGGCGAGTAACCCGCGTCTTCCAGAGCCGCCCAGGAGGTTTCGAGGAACAGCCGTTGCTGCGGGTCCATCTCCTCGGCGTCTTTGGGGGTGATGCCGAAGAAGCGAGCGTCGAACTTGTCGACGTCGTCGATGAATCCGCCCCAGCGCGCGTAGGTGGTGCCCGGTTCGTCGGGATCGTCGGACAGGTATTCGCGGTGATCCCAGCGTTGCGGCGGCACCTCGACGATGCAGTCGCGACCGGCGACCAGGTTGGCCCAGAACTCCTCGATGTCCCCCGCCATCGGGAACTTGCCCGCCATGCCGATGACGGCGATGTCCTCGGCGTCGTCCGCGTCGTCGGCGGAATGCTCGGCGGGAGCGGTGGGCTCGGAGGCGACCGAGCCCACCGACGCGGGTGCGCCGCCGGATGCCGCGGTTGCGGTCGTCGTGTCGTCGGTGATGGCGGCCAGACGCGGCCCGTGCTCGTCGGCGAGGTAGCCCGCGAGGTCGCGAACGGTCTGGTATTCGAACATCAGCGTGCTCGGCATCGGTCCGAAGTCGGTTTCCAGCCGGTCGTTCATCTTGCTGATCAGCACCGAGTCGATGCCATAGTCCTGCAGCGGGATTCGGGTGCGGATCCGCTGCGGGTCGAGTCGGCAGTACTCGGCGAGCAGGCCTTTGAGGTAGGTCTCGGCGGACTGCCGTCGCTGCGTGGGGTCCGGCGGTGTGGGCTGGGCATGATCAGGCGCAGCAAGTCCACGAGCCCGATCGTCGGCAGGGTTCTGGAGCGCGCTGTTGTCCTGGAGCGCAGCGGCCGTCTGTGTCGCGGGCACCGACGAGCCTCCGACAGCTTGCGAGGATGTCGCGGGTCCATCGAGTGCCGTCTCGACCGTTGACGTGCCGGATGCCACCGCTGCGGCGGTGCTGAGCTCGCGGGGCGCCGCGCCGGTCGATGGGGCTGCGGTGCGCTGCGTCGCGGCGAGGTCCTGGGCTTCGCCGACAACGGAGCTGTGCGACGGGCGCGCCGTGTGCTCGGACGAAGGGGCGCTCATGTCCGGTGCCCAGCACCGTTCCCGGTCGAACTCGTAGCCGGGCAGATGGATACGGCGCGCGGCCGGGTCGGCCCAGCCCGCATGTGAGACGTGCCCGCCCTCGACCCATTGCCGTGCCACCGCCTCCGGGTCGTCCAGCACGGTGGCAGTGTCGCGGTCCGCGGCGGGGGTGTCGGTCGTTCCGGTGTAGACCCCGGCAGGCCGGTCGCCGTCGGCGAAGGCGGCAAGCCGGGCCACGACCGCATCCACCGAATCCCCGACCACCGCGAGCCGATGCTCGAATTCGCTGCGCCCGACCGCGAGCGTGCGCGCGACGTCGGCGAGCGACAGATTCGGATGCGCCGTGAGCTGCCTGCGCAGCGTCCGCGCCATCCGCGACAGGCTCGTAGCGCTGCGCGCGGAGAGCACCACCACCTGCGGTTCCCCGGGCCCCGCACGCCGTGCGGTCGCTACGGCCGGTGCGCCGTCGACCACCAGGTGCGCGTTGGTGCCGCTGAAACCGAAGGAACTGATCGCGGCTCGGCGTGGCGCGCCGTCCCAGGCCCGCAGTTCGGTGTTGACGAAGAACGGCGACTGCTCCAATCCGAGCAGCGGATTCACCGAAGCGACGTGCAGCGACGGCGGCACCTGTCCGGCGCGCATGGCCAGCAGCACCTTGAACAGGCTCGCCATGCCCGCGGCGTGCGAGGCGTGCCCGATGTTCGATTTCACCGATCCCACCGGGATGACGCCGACCGCGTCGGTGTAGCGACGGAACGCCGCGGTGAGTGCCTCGAGTTCGATCGGGTCGCCCAACCGCGTTCCGGTGCCGTGCGTTTCGACGTAACCGATGGTGGACGGATCGATCCCGCCGTCGCGATACACCGCCAGTTCCAGTTCGGTCTGCGAACGAACGCTGGGTGCGGTGATGCCGTTGGTGCGGCCGTCGTGGTTGACGCCGATCCCGCGGATCACCCCGTGGATCGGGTCGCCGTCGCGTTCGGCGGCGGCCAACGGCTTGAGCACCACCACGCCGACACCCTCCGCGATCACGAAACCGTCGGCGTCGGCATCGAAACTCGCGCATCGCCCGCGTGGTGAGAGCATGCCCATCGAGGAGGCGAGCAGGTGGTATTCGGGTGTCACGAACACCGCGACACCCCCGGCCAGCGCCAGCTCCGACTCCCCTGCGGTGAGACTGCGGCATGCCTGGTGCAACGCGACCAGCGCCGAGGAACAAGCGGTGTCCAGACCGAGACATGGGCCGGTGAGATCCAGGTGATAGGCCACGCGGGCAGGCAGGATGGCCGGGCTGTTACCGGTGAACACGTGATGGGAGCCGACCGTTCCGCGGTTGCGCAGCAGGGTGGCGTAGTCCGATCCGGGTGACCCGGCGAAAACGCCGCAGCGGGTGCGCCGCAACGACTTCGGGTCGATGGCGGCGTCTTCCAGGGCCAGCCAGCTGTGTTCCAGGAACAGCCGCTGCTGCGGGTCCATGTAATCGGCTTCGGCAGGCACTATGTCGAAGAACGCCGGATCGAACTCCTCGACGCCGTCGAGGAAGCCGCCCCACTTGGAGTAGGTCTTGCCCGGCGTCGCCAGGCCGGGACGGAAATGCTCAGCGATCGGCCAGCGTCCGGCGGGGATCTCGGTCACCGCGTCCCGCCCTGTGGCGAGATCGCGCCAGAACTCCTCGAGGTTCGCCGCGCCCGGGAACTGCCCGGACATGCCGATGATGGCGATGTCCATCGATGTTGACCTTTCGCTGGGCCGTGCGGGCGGCGCGGTGGCGGTTCGAGGAGCGGAAGCGCCTTGTTCGGCCATGTGCCTGCTGAGCAGCCGCACCGACGGATGGTCGAACACCACCGTGGGTCGCAGCGCCAAGTCGTAGCGGGCGTTGACTCGATCGATGATCTTCACCGCGAGAATGGAATCGACGCCGTAGTCCGACAGCGGCAGCTCCGCGCGCACCTCGCCGCGCCCGACACCGAGGCCCTCGGCGACGAGGGCGACGAGTTCGGCTTCCAGGGCGGCCGCACCACTCACGGTGGCCGGTTCCGCGTCCGGCCGCGCACCGGCGGGCGGGTTCTCGGTATCGGCGAGGCCGACTCGCGCGGTGGCGGGCTGCACATCGGCCGGGGGTAAGGCGACAGCGGGCAGCGTGGTGGCGCTGACCGCTGCCAGCAACCGGAAACTCGGCTCCGGGTCCTCCGACAGGCCGGGACCCCAGGCGCGGATTTCAGAGAAACCCGCCGCACTCATGGCGTCCCGCCACTGCGATTCGGACAGCAACGGCGAATACGGGAGACGCGCCTCGGGATCGCGATACGCGTGCCAGCCCTCCAGCAGGCCGAACGTCAGCGCGAGAACCTCGAGGTCGGCGGTCGCTTCGGTGCAGGCGAGCACGCCACCGGGCGCGAGCAGCCGCCGGACGTTGCGCAACGTCGCGTCGATCGACCGCGTCGCGTGCAGGACGTTGGCGCAGATCACCAGATCGGCCTGGTGTGCGCGGAAGCCTTGCGCGATCGGATCCGTCTCGATGTCCAGCACGCCGAACCGCACGTTCGACCGCGTACCGAAGGTGCGTCGGCCGTGCGCGACGAAACTGTGCGATACGTCGGTGTAGTGATAGTCGAACGCGATCCCGCGTTCGGTGAGCGCGTCGAGCACCGCGTGCGTGGAACCGCCGGTGCCCGCGCCGACTTCCACGATCCGCAGCGGCCGGGTCTCGCCATGCCGCTGCGCCACGTCCGACACCAATCCGGCGAGCAATCCGTTGGTGAAGTCGTAGGCGGCGTTGCCGCGATAGATCGCGCCGACCAGTTCGAGGTCCCCGCCGGGGAACAGCACCTCGGTCGCGGACATCTCGCCGCGCAGTACGCGCGGATAGGCGGCCAGGCAGGCATCGAGCAAGGCCACGTATGGTTCGGTCTCCGGGAAGCGCGCGAGCAGGTCGGCGCGCATCCCGCCGGTACCGGGTGGCGGACCAGGCACTTCGATCCGGTCGTCGTGCCATCGCACCAGCCCATGTCGCCGCAGGATATCCAGGCAGTTGGTGCGTAGCCGGTCGAATTCGGGCCGCACACCAAGGCGCGCGTCCAGCGACCGCGTGGTCCACTCCCCCGGCGTGAGCCCCATTCCGGCGAAGGTGGCGAACAGCAGCATCGCCGCGTAGCGGCCGAGTTCGGCCTTACCGGGCTCCACTGTGCCCGCGGGCTGGATGGACGCGTCGAACCGCTCCACCGCGGCATCGAACCCCGCACGCGGCGGTGCGATGATCCAGTAGTCGGTGCGCTCGAACGGATAGCCGGGCAGCGGGATTCGCTGGCGCGGCCCGCCGCGTCCACGCCAGTCGACGTCGGCACCCGCGACCCACTGCCTGGCCAGCTCTCGGTCGTCCGCCGCGGGCGCGTGCAGCGGTGGCCGGGTGTGTGCGTCGACGCTGCCGGTGACCACGGGGCCGAGCTGGTCGGCGCCGAACTGATCGAGCGCGTCGGCCACCTCGAGCGGCGAGGACGCGACCACCGCGAGCCGGTGGGCCAGTGCGGGCCTGCCCACTTGCAAGGTGCGCACCGCGTCGAGGAAATCCGCGGGGTCGAGGGTGCGGAAGTGCCGTGCCATGATTTCGGCATAGCGGCGCAGCCGCTCCGGAGTGCGCGCGGACAGCACGAAGATCTCGGGTTCACCGGTGGCGCCCGGACGCACTCGGTCGTCGATGAACTCCGCGAGCACCACGTGAGCGTTGGCGCCGCCCGCCCCGAAGGCGCTGATACCCGCGTGCCGCGCCACCGCGACGCCGTCGACGGTGCGGCGCGGCCAATCCTCCAGTTCACGCGGTAAGCGGAACGGCACCGAGTTGAACGCGATGGCCGGATTGACCTGTGCGGCATGCAATGTCGGCGCGATCCGGCCGTGACGCAGCTGCAACAGCACGCGGGTGAGACCCGCGACGCCCGCAGCCGCTTCCAGGTGCCCGATGTTCGACTTCGTCGACCCGAGTGCGCGGGAGCGGCCGCCGTCGTTCCTGCCGAAAGCGGCGGCAAGCCCGGCTATTTCGATCGGATCGCCGAGCGGTGTCCCGGTTCCGTGCGCCTCGAGGTAGTCGATCGCGGCGGCGTCGACCCCGGCGGCGCGCAGGGCCTCGCCGATCACGTCGGCTTGCGCCCCTGGATGCGGCACGCTGTACCCGGAGGTCTGCCCGCCGTGATTCACCGCGCTGCCGAGGATCAGGCCGTGGATGGTGTCGCCGTCGGCGCGGGCGGCCGACAGCGGCTTCAGATACAGCGCCCCGACGCCTTCGCCGGGCACGTAGCCGTCGGCGCTCGCGGCGAAGGGCCTGCACCGGCCACTCTCGGACATCATGCCCAGGCTGTGCAGCAGCAGGAATTTGTCCTCGTGCAGCAACAGGTTCACCCCGCCGACGAGCGCCGCGTCGCATTCGCCGTCGAGCAGGCTGCGCCGCGCCAGATGCAGTGCGGTCAGCGACGCCGAACACGCGGTGTCCACGGTGAGGCTCGGTCCACGCAGACCGAGGGTGTAGGAGGTGCGGTTCGCGATCGACGACGGGATCGAGGCCACCGCGACCGGATCGCCGTCGCGGCTGGCCGCCACTCCGAGCAGCCGGTAGTCGCTCCAGGTGGCGCCTACGAACACACCCACCCGGCGGTCGCGCACGGCCGGGTCGGTGTGGTGGTAGCCGGCGTGCTCGAGCGCCGCGTACGCCTGCTGCAGGAACAATCGCTCCTGCGGGTCAAGCAGCGGCGCCTGAACCGGCGGGATGCGGAAGAACTGGGGGTCGAAACCACCCACGTCACGCAGGAATCCGCCGGTCATCGGTGGCGCGCCGGGCGTGCCTCGGACGGAGGTGAGCCACCAGCGTTCGGCGGGGACCGGGCCGACCGCGTCGTGTCCGTCGCGCAGATTGCGCCAGAACTCCTCGATGTTTTCCGCGTCGGGGTAGCGGCCGCTGATTCCGACGATCGCGATGGGCTCCTCGACGGGCTTGCGATGCTCGTCGACCGGCACGGTCGCGTGATGCGCATCGCCCGGCGCGGATGGCGCGTCGGACGGTGCGGTCGCCGGTTGTAGTCGTGCTCGCAGGATGTCGCTGTGGCCCCATACCGCGGCCAGTTGTGCGCGGTGGAGCGTCGCGCAGCACAACAGCAGGTCCAGTCCGGTCGCGGTGGGCAGCAGTCCCACACCGGCGCGCCGCAGCGCGGCTATCTGCTCGGCGGGCGGACGCATACCGCCTTCGGCCCACAGCGGCCAGCCGATGCTGATCGTCCTGCTTCCGGCTCGGTCGCGCTGTTCGGCGAAGACGTCGAGATAGCGGTTGGCCGCCGCGTAATCGGCTTGCCCCGGGTTGCCCAGCACCGCGGAGACCGAGGAGAACAACACGGTCAGGCGGGTCTCCGGCAGCGCCCGCGTCAAGTGCTCGACGCCGTAGACCTTCGGTGCGAGAACGGTTCTCGCGTCGTCGCGGCTGCTGCCGGACAGCAGTCCGTCGCGCAACTGACCCGCACCGTGGTAGAGCACGTCGACCGGCCCGAAGGTGGCGTGGGCGATCGTGGCGACGCGTTCGGCGTCGGCCGCGACCGACACGTCGGCGCGCACGTGTACGGCTTCCGCGCCGAGTTCGCCGAGCTCGGCCAGCAGTCCCGCGGCCGACGCGTCGAGCGGACGGCGCGATACCAGCACCAGCCGTGCGCTGTACTCGGCGGCGAGGCGGCGGGCCAGGTGACGGGCGATCCCGCCGAATCCACCGGTGACGACGACCACCGACCCCGTGCGCAGCACCGCGTCGCCGGAACTCGGCGTGGCATCGGTGAGCGGGCGGGTCCGGCGGATCCGGCGTTCTGCGCCGTGGTAGCGGATCTCGGTGGCGGGGTCGCGTTCGTCGACGCCCAGCTCGGTGGCCACGATGTCGTCGATCGGACGGGCGGGGTCGCGTTGGATGGCCCGCAGCAACGGTTGCGGCTGCTCGAGCCGCAGTGTGCGGGCCGCACCGCCCAGGAGGGCGCAACTCGATTCACCCGCGGGTGTCGCCGGTGTGAGAGCCAGCACCAGGCGCACCGGCGGTTCGGACACTCCCGCGACCGCGCGCAGCAGATCGCGCAGCGGCAGGTACACCCGTTCGATCAGCGCCTGCGGGTCACTGTCTGTCGTCGTTTCGGGCCACAGGTACACCGCGGCGTCGAAGCGCAGCCGCCGGGCCGTCAGCTGGTCGACCAGCGACTCCATGTGCCGTGCGTCCGCCGGGTGGACGACGAAAGCGTCTGTACCGGAGACGAACTCGCCACCGGGACGGACCCGGATGACAGTCGCGGCCGCGCCGTGCGGGTAAGGGTGCTCGGCGGTATCGAAGACGAGCAGGCTGGTGGGTTCCCGACGCGTATGCGCGGTGGTGTCGGGCTCCCAGTCGAACCCGAAAACGACGAGGTCTTCCGCCGCTACCGATTCCGGCGACGCGACCTGGTCCACTGTCGGCGGGCCCGCCACCTCGGCGACCACGGTGGATTCGGCGGGCACGGTGTCCGGGGCCGACGTGGCGGGGCGATACTTCGCGCCGGCGGTGTCGGCGAGATGTCCGGCGAGCGCGTCGATGGTCTGGTACTCGAACAGCAGCGTCGGATACAGCGGCTCGCCGACCCTCGCCTCCAACTCGGCGGTCAGCCGCAGCAGACGACCGGAATCCAATCCGAGCTCGTAGAACCCGACGTCGGTGGCGATCCCCGCGGCGTCGGCGCCGAGTTCACCGGCCACGAGAGCGGCCAGATCGGCGGTGATCACCGCACGCGGATCACCTGAGGCCACCGGCACAGTCGTCGGTCGCGGCGTGGCTTGTCCCGTGGGTGCTGCCTGCGGCCGCGTCAGCAACCGCTGGATATCCGCGCTGCCACGCACACGCTTGGACGTCAGCCGATACCGCGCCACGGGCGCCCCGTCCCGGTCGTAGAGCGCCACATCGGCTTCGAGCAGGTCCCCGCCGTGCCCGCCACCGCGGACCGCCGCTCGCACGAGCACCTCCTCGGGAGTCGCTCGCCAGGCGCGGACGTCGCCGAAGAAGATGGGGATGAACGCGCTGTCGTCGTCCACGCCGAGCCGCTGCGGATCGATGAACGGCACGATCGTGGAGGCGTCCAGGAACGTCGGATGCAGCAGGAAGCCGGGCAGATGCGCCGCGGCCTCCGCACCGAGACCGAGCGTCGCGGTGACCACATCGTCGCGCCGAGCGAAATACCCAGTGGCCCGCATGAATTCGCGATGATCGATACCGCGGCCGCCGGTCTGGGCGTACAGCTCCGCCATGCCACGCGCACGCGACGCCGCCCGCAACTCGGCCGCATCGATCCCCGGCGGCTGATCGGAGGAAGCAGACCGCACCACAACGCATTCCGCGACAGGCTCGATCGCGCCGACCGGCACGCCTTTCGCGTCCAGGCTCTGGACGTCGATGGCGATCCGGCCGGTCGGACGATCCACGCGGAACGCGATGCGCACCGCGTCGTCGTCGGCGAGGGCGACCGGACGCTGGAACAACGCCTCTCGGATCGTCAGCTCGCCGGGCCGGTACCCCGCCGCCATCGCCGCGCGCAGGATCATGTCGAGATACACCACGCCCGGCAGGATCCGCACACCGTGCACGCGATGGTCGCGCACCACCGGGTCCTCGGCGCGCAGGGTGGTGGCGAAGCTGTCCAATTCGATCCCGCTCATCGCAGCGGCTCCACCTGGAGGAACGACGGTGCGGGCGCGCTGATCGGCACCACGATCCGCGGCGCGGGCTCCGTCGATGTGCTGGGAACCGTTTTCGGCAGCATGAAGCTCCTCTTGCGGAAGGCGGGTGGATCCAGGGGGTGGCGTGTCGGACGGTGCCCATCGGGCGCCTGCTCGACGATGAGGTGGGCATTGGTGCCGCCGAAGCCGAACGAGCTGACGCCCGCCGCGCGGGGCCTGCCGTCGCCCGGCCGCCACGGGCGCAGTTCTCGGTTGACCTGCAGCGGCGATCCGGCGAACTGGAATCGCGGATTGAGGTTGTCGCAGTGCAGCGACGGCGGCAGCGCCGCGTGGTGCACGGCCAGGATCGTCTTGACCGCCCCGGCGATGCCCGCCGCGGACAGCAGGTGCCCGATATTGGTTTTCACGCTGCCGACCGCGCACGGCTCCGGGCCGCGCGACCGGTCGCCCAGCACGGTCGCCAACCCCTTCAGTTCGATGGGGTCGCCGATCATGGTGCCGGTGCCGTGCGCCTCCAGATACGACAGCGCGTCCGGGGACATGCCCGCCACTTCGAGCGCCGCGGTGACCACCTCGATCTGTGCCCGCATGTTGGGTGTGGTGATGCCCATCGTGTGCCCGTCGTTGCCGATCGCCGAGCCGCGCAGCACCGCGTAGACCCGATCGCCGTCGGCGAGCGCGTCGTCCAGCCGCTTGAGCATCAGCAGCGCCGCGCCCTCGCCCGGCACGAAACCGTCGGCGTCCTCGGAGAACGTCGCGCACCGCCCGTTCGGCGAGAGCACACCCGCCGCCGACAACGTGACGAACAGCATCTCGTCGAGCAGCACTTCGACCCCACCGGCCAGCGCCGCGTCGACCTCGCCCGCCCGCAACGCCTGGCAGGCCAGATGCACCGACAGCAACGACGACGAGCACGCGCTGTCGAGCACGACATTGCCCGCGTGCCAGTCGAAGAAGTCCGAGATGCGCGCGGCGATGAAGTTCTGCCCGATGCCGATGATGGTGTGCCGGTCGGCGACCGGGATGCGGTTGAAGTAATTCGCCGCCCTGCTGCCGGCGTAGACGCCGACTCGCTTGCCCGCCAACTCTTCGCGCCGGTATCCGGCGTCGGTGGTGGCCAGCACCGACGTCTCGAGCAGCAGCCGCTGCAACGGGTCCATCTGCCAAGCGAGCTCGTCGGTGACCCCGAAATACTGCGGATCGAACAGATCGACACCGTCGACGAACCCGCCCCATTTGCTGTTGGTCAGACCGGGCCCGCCGCCCGGGCGGTAGAACCGGGCGGGATCCCAGCGAGTCGGGTCCACCTCCCGGATGCCGGAGGCGCCCGTGGCGAGCAGGCGCCAGAACGCGTCCGGAGTGTCGCCGCCCGGAAGGCGGCAACCGATGCCGACCACGGCGATGGGCTCGGCTGCCCGGCCACTGCGGGCGTCGGCCGCCCAGGTGGCCGCACTGGGACGGTATGTCCCGCTGTCGGGTGTGCGTTGATGATCAGCCGGTGGCCGCTGCGGATCGGCCGGTGGATCCGGCGGCGCTTCGGGCGCGAAACGTTCCGGGAACTGCTCGGTCAACAGACCCGCCAAGTCGTCCAGGGTCGGGAACTCCAGTACCAGCGCCGGGTCGAAGGGCGCGTCGACGACCTGCTCGATCCGGCGCACCGCCGAGGCGATCAACACCGAATCCGCGCCGTACTCCTCGAACCGTTTGTCGCCCTCGAAGCGGCTGGGGGCCAATTTCAGTTCGTCGGAGAAGATGCGCAGCAATTCCTGATACGCCGCCGCGGAGCCGTTCGCCGCCGTGGGCCGCGCGGTCGGCACGGGCGCCACCTCTGCTGCAGGTCGATTCGTCCGTGTCGAAAGATGAAGTGCCGCACCGTGATAGGGCAAGACTACCGGGGCGGGTAGACCCAGTGCCGCGTCGAGTAGCTCGAATCCTTCCTCGGCGCTGAGGGTGGGCAGGCCGGTGGCGCGGTAGGCCGCGCTGGTCACCTCACCGAACCCGGTGTCACGGAACGACGGCCAATTGATCGACCGGAACCAGTGTCGTCCCAGGGCGTGCTGGGCCTCGGCGAAGCGGTCGAGGTGCGCGTTGGCCATCGCGTAGTCCGACAGGCCCACCGACAAGCCGGGCAGCACGGCCGACACCGAGGAGAACAAGACGAAGAAGTCGAGACGGTCGGCGGCCAAGACGTCGGCGAGGACCGCGGTGCCCCCCAATTTGGGCGCGAGCACGGTCGCGACGGCGTCGCCTGTCTTGCGCACGAACGCCGGGCTCTCCGCGGATACGCTTCCCGCGCAGTGCAGCACGCCGCCGATCGGGCCCAGCTCGTTGCGCACTCGGTCGAAGAAGCCGGACAAGCCCGCCTCGTCGGTGAGGCTGCCGAAGTAGGTGCGCACGGCGACGCCGCGGTCACGCAACTGCACCAGCCGCCGAACCTTCTCCGCCTCGGGGCCGGTTCCGGCAGCGACCCGGTCCCATTCCGTCTGCGGCGGTAGCGGTTCCCGGCCGAGGACGGCCAAGCGGCGCGCTCCGCGTTCGGCCAACGCCGCCGCGAACGCCGCACCCAGTCCGCGCGTGCCGCCGGTCACCACATAGGTGCGGGCGGGATCCACCACCAGACCGTCGCGGGCTGTCGCGTCGGTGAGTTCGACGGCTTCGCGTATTCCACCGCGATACCGCACCCGCGGCGCGCTGTCCTCGGTGGCCGCGCTCTCCGCGCCCAGTATCGCCAGCAATCGCGCGGGATCGGCGCACACCGCGTCGCGCTCGTCACCTATATGGACGCTCCGTGTGCGCACGTCGCGGATCTCCTCGGCGAGCGCGGCGACCAGGCCGCCCAGCGGCGCGGACTCCGGGCCGTCCGCGCCGGGGTGTCCGGCGGCGATGTGCAGCAGCGCGAGCGAACCGGCGCGCGCCTCGATCACGCCTTGGTAGAACCCCATTCGGCCGAGGTCGCCGGTGGGTCGTCCGGTCGCCGCGGGGACGAGATCGCACACATCGAGGACGCAGTCGGTGTCGGGATAACGGGCCGCGAGCGCCCGGCCGAGCGCAGCGCCCGCGTCGAAGTCGTCGCGGTGCAGGTCGCCCGGTAGTTCGGAGAGCCGCACCAGGCGGCCCGGATCACCGGTAGCGGCGGTCAGCGCCTCCAGCAGGTGGTGCGGGGTTCGCGCGTCGTATACCAGCAGGGCGCGGCGGGAACGCAGGTCACCGCTGGGCAGCGCGGCTTCTCGCCAGACCGGGACCAGCAACCGTTGCGCTGCTGCCCGGCGGGTCGGCGCGGACTCCCGCATCCCGGCCTCCGTCTCGAATCCGCCCGTCGAAAGCTCCGACAACGGCTCGAGTGCGAGCCATTGCGCTGATACGGGTTGCGGTGCTCCCGCTTGGAGCGTGGCCTGCCCATTCAGCGCGGGTTGCGCGACCGGAACAGGTCCCGAAGTCGGCGTGGGCTGCGGCAGCGAGGTGTTGTCCGGCGTGAATGTGGACTGGTCACTGTGCCCGGCACCCGGTTCCACGCTGGACGCGACGTCCGGAATCCAGTACCGCTCTCGGGCGAACGGGTACGTGGGCGCGGGAATCCGGCGTCGCGGTCCCGGATCACGGACGGTGGCCCAATCGAGGTCCTTACCGCCGAGCCAACGCGCGATCCGGGAATCTTCCGCCGCGTCCCGGCAGGATCTAGCGCCCGGCACGTCCTCGACCCAGGCGCGGACCGCGGCGCGCAACTGGCCGATGTCGCGCGCGACGAACGCGGCGCGCGCGCTGCCCGCCTGCCGACCCACCTGCATGGTGAAGGCCAGATCGGCGAGGTTCGGCTGCTGCCCGGAGAGGAAACGATCCAGCGCGGTGACGTACTCCGTGAGCCGCTCGCCGTCGCGCGCGGAGACCGGGACGACCTGACCGCCGCTGAACCGCGTCTGCGGCCTGCGATCCACGTACTCCTCGATCACCACGTTCGCGTTGGCCCCGCCTGCCCCGAACGAACTCACCGTCGCCCGGCGCGGCCGCGCCGGATCTCCGCCGGGCCATGGCAGCGGGCGGGACGGGATTCGGAACGGTGTGGCCGCGAAGTCGATGTTCGGGTTGGGCGGCGTGGCGTGCAGCGACGGCACGATGGTCCGGTGGCGCAACTGTAGGAGCACCTTCGTCAGCGCCGCGACACCGGCCGCGGCCTCGAGGTGGCCGACATTGGACTTCACCGAACCGATCGGCAGCTCGGCCACGCCGGACGTGCCGAACACCTTTGCCAGACCGGCGATTTCGATCGGATCGCCCAGCGCGGTGCCGGTGCCGTGCGCTTCGACGTAGGAGACCGACGCCGGGTCCACGCCACCGGTGCGCAGCGCCGAGCGGATCACCGCCGCCTGCACATCGGGATTGGGCACCGTGAACCCGTTGACCCGGCCGCCGTGGTTGATCGCGGTGCCCTTGATGACGCCGTAGATGGTGTCGCCGTCGGCTTCGGCGTCGGCCAGCGGCCGCAGCACCAGCGCCCCCACACCCTCACTGGCCACATACCCGTCGCCCCCTGCGCCGAAGGAACGGCAGCGGCCGTCGGTGGAGGCGAACTGCCCCTGGCTGAGCGCGACGAATTTGTACGGGTGCAGTGACAGATTGACGCCGCCGACCAGCGCCAGCCTGCATTCGCCGGCCCGGATGCTCTGGCAGGCCAGGTGCAGTGCGGTGAGCGAGGACGAGCACGCCGTGTCCACCGCCATGCTCGGCCCTTGGAAGTCCAGGGCGTGCGAGACACGGTTCGGGATGCTCCAGAACGTCGACCCGGGCAGCGTGCCGCGCCCGAGCCGGGACTCCTCGGCCCCGAACATCTGATAGGTGCCCCACATGACACCGACGAACACACCGGCCTGCTCCGGACGCAGGCCGCCACGGGCCAGGTCGGCCCGGGAGTGTCCGGCGTCTTCCAATGCGGCCCAGGCGGTTTGCAGGAACAGGCGCTCCTGCGGGTCCAGGATCTCCGCCTCGCGCGGGGAGATGGCGAAGAACAGCGGATCGAAGCAGTCGACGTCGTCGAGGAACCCGCCCCACTTGGTGTACGCGGTGAAAGGGTTGTGGCGGTCGGGGACGAAATAGCGGCTGTGATCCCACCGCTGCCGCGGGATCTCGGTGACGCAGTCGCGTCCCTCGACCAGCACCCGCCAATACTCGTCGAGCCCGTCCGCGCCCGGGTAGCGTCCGCTCACGCCCACGATCGCGATGTCCCCCACCGCGTCGATGTGGCGATCGGTGTTCGAGATGGCGGCCGCGGTCGGTGTCTCGCGCGATGCGAACGACTCGGCCGACGCATGTCGAACCTCCTGCCGACCGACGCTGGGCGCGGACGACCCGAACGGGTCTGCCGATGCGTGCGCGGTCACGGGCCGCCGGTCGCGCGAAGCCGAGCGGTCGGCAGCGGCCGCGTCGTTTGTGCCGGTCTGGTGAGTGCGTGGGGCGGTATCCGTTGCCCGCGGCGGCACGGTCGCGACGCCGTTCGACATCGGCACGGTGCCGCCCACGGCCATTTCCACGTTCAGCCGGGGAGCGGGCGTCCGCGCCGCCGTCCGATCGGAGGAATCGCCATTGCTGTCGATCGGCGGCGGCGCGGACGGCGCTTGCGCGGAGGTCAGCCGCACCAGCAGGCCGACCACCGCGCGCGGGGTGGGGTACTCGAAAGCGAGGGTGGCGGGCAGGCGGTGACCGCTGGAGCGCGACAGTTCGTCGCGGATCTCGAGCGCCGCGACCGAGTCCAGCCCGAGTTCGTGCAGCGGCCGATCGAGATCATCGCCGGGCGCCAACCCGAGGCAGCGGCGCACCAGCGCCTCCGTGCGCGCGGACAGGTCGGCGGCCGAATCTGTCGGCGTGGACGCATTTTCGATCGGCGCGACGAAGTCCAGCAGCACGTCCGGCACGTCGGCGGCGGTCATACCCGACATCGTCAACGGCATAGTGGTGACCGCCGGAGCCGCGGAACCGATCAGTTCGGCGAGCGTGTCGAAAGCCCGGTCGGGCCGCAGCAGGCCGTAACCACGGCGGGCCAGCCGTTGCACCGCGCCGCTGCTGAGCCGCTCGACCATTCCCGTGTCCGCCCACGGGCCCCACGCGATCGACAGCGCGGGCGTGCTCGACGCGTCGCGCGACTCGGCCACGCCGTCGAGGAAGGCGTTCGCGGCGGCGTAGCCGGCCTGACCGGGCAGTCCGACCACTGCCGCGGCCGAGGAGAACAGCAAGAAGAATCGCAAGGACCGGCTCTCGGTCAGCTCGTGCAGATGCCAAGCCCCGAACGTCTTCGGCGCGAGCACCCGCCCGACCCGTGCGGCCGTCTGCTCCGCGATCACGCCGTCGTCGAGCACCCCGGCCAGGTGCACCACGCCCGCCAGCGGCGGCAGCTCACGGTCGATCCACGTCAGCGTGGCCGCCACGGCCGTACGGTCGGCGACGTCGAGCGACCGCACCTCGATCCGAGCGCCACGCTCCCGCAATTCGGCGATGGCGGACTCCGCTCGAGCATCGGGCGCGGATCTCCCGGCGAGAACCAGGTCCGGCCAACCGCGATCGACGAACCAGCGCGCCAGCCGCAGACCGACACCACCCAGGCCACCGGTGATCAGCACCGTCCCACCCGCGCCGGAGGCGACCGTCGGCGCGCTGGGCACTGTCAACGGCACGAGCCGAGGCACCCGACGACGCCCCTGACGCAGCGCGAGCTGCCGCGGCGACGAGGGTGTCAAGAACGTGTCGACCACGGAGCGAACGTCGGCGTCCTTATCGAGATCGATTACATGACAGCCCATTTCGCGGTGTTCGAGCTGCGCGCTGCGGGCGAATCCCCACAGCGCCGACTGCTGCGGCGCCACCCGATCGGAAGGCTCGACTCGCTGACCGTGACGGGTGAGCAGCCACACCGCCGGTTCTCCGGCCAGCGCCGCGGCCTGCACGAGATGCAGCGCGCCCACCACCAGACGTTCCGCGGCCACCGGTGCGGGCGCGTCCTCGTCGGGCAGCGCGACCGCGGAGACGATCCCGCGCATCGGTGCGCGACCGTCAGCCACCGCGCCGAGCAACGCCCGCACGGCCGCGGGCACGCCGAGGTCGATCTCGAACTCGTCTTCCCCGCGGAACCTGAACCCGTCACCGGGCCTGGCGACTACACACTCCCCGCCACGTGCCCGCACCTCGTCCGCGACGTCGTCGGCGAAGCTTCCGGGCGCACCGATGACGAGCCAGCGCCCGGCCGCGGAGGCCGGTGCCGCCGGGCCGGTCTCCCGCCAGTCGATCCGGTAGGTGTCCGCGACCGACCGATCGGGGAACGCCGGGGCGGACGACTGCCCGGCCGAATTCGGCGTGGGCATCACTCGCAATCCGTTCGCGACCAGCACCGCAGAGCCCTCCTCATCGAGCAGTCGAACATCGGCGACACACAGCTGCGGCGTCTGCTCGAGGACGCGCACATGGCCGAATCGAACGGTGCCCGCCGCGGCGGAGACGAGTACCTGGTCCACCGCGAACGGCACCCACGTCTGCTCGTCGGCCCGCGGCGACATCGCCGCGTAGGTGGCTTGGAACGCCGCGTCCAGCAGAACCGGGTGCACCGCCCCAGGGCCGGTATCGGTCTCGAAATCCGACAACGTGGCCAAGGCTTCGCGCCGACCCAGGCGCAGGCCGACGACACGGCGGAACGCCGGTCCGTAAGGCAGGCCCGCGCGGGTCAGCCGTTGGTAGAACTCCGCTGCGGCCAGGTGTTCCGGGCAGGCGCCGAGAATCTCCCCGAGAGAGGCACCATCCGGGATCCGGTGCGTTCCGGTGCGGACATGGGCGCGGGCGTGTGTGCCTGAGCTTTCCGTCCGCACGTGCACCGCGAATCCGTCGGCGGCCGGGTCGAAGACGATTCGTACCTGCTGCGGGCCGGTCAGCGCGAGTCCGCTGGTGATCACGAGGTCCTCGATCGCGACGACGTCACCGGCGACGAGTCCGCGCGCGACGTCGGCGATGGTGGCGACGAACCAGGCGCCCGGCACGACGACAGTCCGATCCACGACATGGTCGGCCAGATATGACGGAGAATCCGGCCCGAGCGTCAGATCGAAATTCGTCGCGGTGCTGCTCGATATCGAATGATCTGCCTGCCGGGCCGCAGCCGCGGCGATCTCTTGCCGCGTCCGAAGACCCGCATAAGGGACGGCATCCACCTCGGCCGACGGAGGCGCGGCCCCGAGGCGCGTCAGAGGATTCGGCTCGGCTGCGATGCCCGATCCTGGGACCGTCTCGTAACCGCGAGTTGGATGGGTCGTGACGCTGCGATCCGATAGCTCGGCATGCAGATGCATCGAAACCTTAGAGTGTCCTGCGCCGGCGGCCTCAGAGTGCGGAAGGACTGCGTCGACCGGACGCGTCGAGTAGCCCACGGCGGGTGTCGGTGCGGTTCCGGGCTCCTCCGAGACGCTGCCCGACCGCGTGGAGATAAGCGTGTGCCCGTCGCCAGCGCTGCTCGGTGCCGCCCCAGCGGCGTAGGACCGGGATTCGACCCAATAGCGCTGCCGCTGGAAAGGATACGTCGGGGCGAACACGCGCCGACGATCGTGCGGACGGTGCACCTGCTCCCAGTCCACCGCCACGCCCCCGACATACAGGCGTCCCAGCGCCGTCATCATCGTCTCGCGATCACCACGGCCGCGACGCAGCGACGCGACGAACCGCGCCGAGTCACCCAGCACGCGCCCGCCGAGCGCGGACAACGTCGGATGCGGCCCGATTTCGAGGAACTCGTCGATCCCCAGCTCGGCCAGCGCACGCAAGCCCTGTGCGAACCGGACCGGCTGACGCGCATGCCGCGCCCAGTACCGCGGGTCGAGTTCGCCCGGGCGCAGCACCGCACCGGTGAGGTTGGAGATCAGCGGAATCACGGGATCGGACATCCTCGCCCGGGACGCCGCCGCGGCGAGGTCGTCGAGAATCGGGTCCATCGCCGCGGAGTGGAAGGCGTGCGAGACGGTGAGATCGGCGGACCGTATACCGTCGGCCGACAACTGCTCGCGCAGCGGATCGAGTGCGGCTCGCGGTCCGGCGACCACCACCTGAGCCGGTCCGTTGTATCCCGCGATCGACACCGCGGGCGCATACCGTGCGACGAGCGGCGAGATCTGCTCGGCGGGGGCGTCGACGGCCACCATCGCGCCTCCGTCCGGCAGGCGCTGCATCAGGCGACCGCGCACGGCCACGAGCCGCAGGGCGTCCTCCACGCTCATCGCCCCGGCGGCGCAGGCCGCGACGTATTCCCCGACGCTGTGCCCGAGCACCGCCGCCGGGGCGATCCCCCACGACCGCCACAGCTCCCACAGCGCCCACTCGACCGCGAACAACACCGGCTGCGTGAACACCGTGCGACGCAACAGCTCCGGACCGTGATCGCCGTAGAGGGCCTCGATCAGTCCGATACCGTCCGCGATCGGCCCCAGCGCCGCGTCACAGTGCCGCAGCGCGTCACGGAAGACCGGTTCGGAGTCGAACAACTCGCGTGCCATGCCCGGGTACTGCGATCCCTGCCCGGTGAACAGCAGCGCCACCTTCGTGCGCGCGGTTCGCTCCACCCGGCCACGGATCGGAATCGGCCCACGCAGCTCTCGTGCCGCGCCGGCGCTGGTGTCGGCGACCACCGCGAGCCGTTCTTCGAAGTGTGTCCGCGCGGTCGCGGCGGTGTAGGCCAGATCGCCGAGTGCCGCCTGCGCCGAGTCGATTCGGTCTGCCCAGAGCCGCGCGCTGTCGGCGAGGGCGGTCTCGTCGCGCGCGGAGAGGACGAGTACCTGCGCGGTCGGCGATTCCGGTCGCGGCGCGGGTACCGGATCACCCTGCGCCAGGATGACGTGCGCATTGGTGCCGCTCATCCCGAAAGAGCTGACGCCGATCGCCGGTTCGTGCCCGGTGCGCGGCCAATCCCGCGCCTCGCGCACCACTTCCAACGGCAGCCCGGCCCAGTCGATCAGCGGGTTCGGAGTGTGGAAGTGCAAGCTCGGCGGGATCCGGCGGTGCTGCAACATGAGCACGGCTTTGATGACGCCCGCGACACCTGCCGCCGCCTCGGTGTGCCCGATATTGGTTTTCACCGACCCGATGAGCAGAGGCTGCGTGCGGCCCGATCCGTACACCTCGGCCAGCGCGGTGGCCTCGATCGGATCGCCGATCGGGGTGCCGGTGCCGTGTGCCTCGACGTAGTCCACCGTGTCCGGCCGCAGGCCCGCCCGTTCCAGCGCGTCGGTGATGACGCGCTGCTGGGCCGGGCCGTTGGGTGCGGTGAGACCGTTGGACCGTCCATCGTGATTCACCGCGACGCCGCGCACGATCGCCAGCACCCGATCGCCGTTGCGCCGGGCCTGCGACAGCCGGGTCAGCACCAGCACGCCGCAGCCGTCGGCGCGGACGTAGCCGTCGGCGTCGGCGTCGAACGCTCGCGAGCGTCCATCGGGCGACAGCGAGGACAGGCGGCAGAAACCGATGGTGGTCTCCGGAGCCAGCTGGAGGTTCACCCCGCCCACCAGTGCCAGATCGCAACGGCCCGCTCGCAGCCCGTCTTCCGCCGCTTGCAGCGCCACCAGCGAGGAGGAGCATGCCGTGTCCAGCGTCATCGCCGGGCCCTGCAGCCCGAGAACGTAGGCCAAGCGTCCGGCCGCGACGCTCGGCGCCGAACCGATTACCGAGTAGGCGCCGATCGCGGTCGGATGGTCGGCTCGGGTCGGCGTGGCCGGATATTCGCTGAAGCACAGTCCGACGAACACGCCGGTGCGGCTGCCCGCCAACGCGCCGGGTGCGCGGCCCGAGCGCTCCAGCGCCTCCCACGTGGTTTCGAGCAGCAGGCGTTGCTGCGGGTCCATCGCGCGTGCCTCCGCCGCGCCGATACCGAAGAACGCGGGGTCGAACTCGGCGGCGTCGTCGACGAAACCGCCCCAGCGGGTGTACATCGTGCCCAGAGACGCCGGGTCCGGGTCGTAGTAGGCGTCGATGTCCCAGCGCTGCGGCGGCACCTCGGTGATCGCGTCGCGTCCGTGCCACAGCAGGTCCCAGAAGTCCTCCGGTGTGCGCACCCCGCCGGGGAAACGACAGCTCATGCCGACGATGACGATCGGGTCGTCGTCGGTCCGGTCGGTCTCGAAGTCGATGCCCGGCGAAACATCCTGTCTTGCAAGCCGTCCTGGTGGAGTCGCGATCGGGTACCGCGGCGTGGGTGCGACCGGGTTCACCTCGTCAGCGACCGGGGGCACATCAGCCGCGACCAAGGGCGCGTCAGCGGGCACCGGGGACACGTCGGCCGCGACAGCGGACACGTCCGCCGCAGGCAAGAGCACGTCAGCCGCGACCAGAGGCACGTCGGCGACGACCGGGGGCACCTCAGCCCCGGCGGGGGACAAATCGTCAGCCCCGGCCAGAGGCAAATCGGCCGCGTACGAGGGCACATCAGCGGCGATCACGTTCGCGCCGCCGGCGGGAGCGGCTGCGCCTCCGCTGGGAGCGGCTGCGCCCTTGCGGTGCAGGAACCGCGCCATCTCACGCACAGTCGGATAGTCGAAGACGAGCCCGGCAGGCAGCGGCATTCCGACCTCGACGGCGAGCGCGGCCCGCAGTTCCATTCCGGTCAGGGAGTCGACGCCCGTGTCGTGCAGTGGCAGATCAGGATCGAGTTCGCCCGCGCGATCGAGTACCCGCATCGCGACGCGCTGGACGAGCGCCTCCCACGGTGCGAGATCGTCGGACGCCGACTGCGTTCGCGGTACCCCGGTGGTCTCCCGTGGAATCGTCGGCGGTACGGCCGGCGCGATCTGCGGCATGCGCTGCGCATACCACCGCTCCGGCACGAATTCGAAGACGCCAGGGGCAGCACTGTCGTGCCGGACGAGGTGCTCCAGCGCCGCGGCCGCGTCGCCCGCGGACAGCGGAGGCAGCCCGCGCCGCACGAGACGTGCGGTGACGTCGGGCCGATCGGCGGCCATGCCCACGTCGGCGAACGGCCCCCATCCGATGCTCAGCGCGGGCAGTCCCTCGGCACGCCGCCGCCAGGCCAGCGCATCCAATGCCGCGTTGGCCGCGGCGTAATTCGCCTGGCCAGGGGTGCCGAGTACGCCCGCGACGGAGGAGTAGGTGATGAAGAGTTCGATCGGTTGATCGCGGGTGAGCTCATCGAGGTGGCGCGCCGCATGGTATTTGGGTCCGAGCACGGTCTCGAACCGCGACCAGGTCTGCTCGCTGATCACGCCGTCGTCGAGCACTCCCGCGCAGTGGACCACGCCGCGCAGTGGCGGGAATCCGGATTCCGAAATGCTTTGCAGCAGTTCCGCGACGGCCGCGCGGTCGCCGACATCCGCCTGCCGCGCCGTCACTCGAGCGCCGGTGCCGCGCAGCGATTCCAGCAGCCGTTCCCCTGCGGGATCCGGCGCGCGTCTGCCTACCAGCACCAAATGCCGTGCTCCGCGGTCGGCCAGCCAGTGCGCAGCCTCGGCGCCGAGGCCGCCGAACCCTCCCGTCACAAGATAGGTGCCATCGGGCAACCGGTCGCCGCCCGCGGCGACCGGGACGTCTTTGCCGAGCAGGACGACGCGACCGGGATGATCTCGTTGCGACATGGCGCGGAACGCCTCGGCGGCACGATCGATGCCGTAGGCAGCGTGCGGCAGCGTGGTCAAAGCGCGCTGCTCGAACAGTGCCAGCACACTGCGCAAGGCAGCGCCCAGTCGCCGCGGGTCGACAGCGACCGGATCGAAGGTCCGGTGGTCGACATCCGCATGCCGATGCACCGTTCCGGTCTGCACCGGGTCGACGATCTCGACGAATCGGCCTCCCGCATGCAGTACTTCGGATGCGTGTGCGGCGAAGCCGTCCCCCGAGGTGTGCACGACGACGTCCAGTCCGTGCCCGGCGGTCGCCGCCCGAACCCGTTCGCCCAACTCGTGGCTGCGCCAGGTATGGATCTGTGTGACCGGCAGACCCGTGTTCCGCGCCCAGCGACACAGCGCGGCGGTCGCGCACACCTGCGCTCCGGCGTGCACGGCGAGCTGCACCGCGGCCATGCCGATGCCATCGGCGGGGCCGTGGACGAGCACCCGGTCCCCGGCGCGCAGACCGCCGAGGTCGAACAGCGCGTGCCAGGCGGTGGTGAAGGCGTAGGGCACGGTCGCGCCGTCGGCGAAGGGCAGGTCGTCCGGCAGCCGGGCCACCATGGCCTGGTCCACCGTCACGTGGCGGGCGAAACTGTCGGCCGCCAAGGCGACGACGCGGTCACCGACCGCGAATTGCTCGACCCCGGCACCAATCGCGGTGATCCGGCCCGCGCACTCGGAACCCAGCGGTCCCGCCCCATCCGGATGGATGCCCGAGGCCACCCAGAGGTCGTGGGCGTTGAGGCCGGTGGCGGCGACGACGATTTCGACTTCCCCTGCTGCCGGTGCGCGTCGGATACCGGGCTCCAACCGCATCCGTTCGAACTCGCCGGAACGGTGCGCGACCAACCGGTAGTCGGTGGACGCGAGGCCTTCGGCGACGCGCGCGGTCAGCCAACGGCCGTCGCGGAGGGCGAATTCGCCTGCGGCGCGGCCGCTGAGCAAACCATCGACGATCGGGGCGCTGTCCACGATGGTTTCCGCGGGCAGGTCCAGCAATCGGCATCCGAACTCGGGGTGCTCGGTGGCCAGCGTGCGTCCGAAACCCCACAGCAAAGCTTGATCAGGGTCCGGCAGGTCGGCCGGGGTGACGCGCTGAGCGTTCACGGTCAGCAACCAGAGCGCGGCAGGCCGGTGTGCTGCCGAGTCCAGAGCGCGCGTCAACCGCAGGGCGGCTTCGATGCGAACCTGGGCAGGAGCCGCCGCCCACGCGAAGGCTATGCCTTGAAACGAATTCGCGGCCTCGGAAGACAGGATCTCGTCGGCTGCGTGCCCGTCCTCGGGGCGAATCATCACGATTTCAGCGCCCCGCGCGCTCAATCCGGCGGCGACAGCGTCCCCGACCGCTCCGTCACCGAAGATCAGCCATCGACCCGCAGGTTCCTCGCGCACGCCACCCTCGACAGGAGCCCATTCCACGTGATGCAGCAGACGTGCGAGTCTTGTCGAGTCCGACTCCGCGGCAAACGATTTCGGCAAGGTATCGAACATCGCGGCCAGCAGGCTCACACCCTGAACGCTGGCGAGCGGCCGGCCGGACTCCGAGTACAGGGTGGCGTCACCGACGATGATCCGCCTCCCTCGTTCGGTCACCCGCACCCGGCACCGCACGGTCGCATCCCCGGCCGTCGGGTTGCCGAAGAATCGGACACGATCGATCTCCGACGGCAAGAACAACTCCTCGCCCCCGGTAGCTGTCACCACGATGCTGTGCAGACAGGCATCGAGCAGGATCGGATCGAGCGCCGTGCCGTCACCGGGCAACCGGAACGCTGTCTCGGCCTCGGTTTCGCTGATCCGCCGGAACTCCAGGGCACAGCGGTAGGCAGGACCCAGGTCAAGGCCCAGCCGGGCGAGGGTGTCGTAGTAAGTGGGCCAGATGCGCGCATCGGAATGAGCGGAGTCTGCCGCATACGGTTTCACCGGCTCAGGCTGCGCCGCAGTGAGTGTCGCTTGCGCATAACCGGCTCGGGCGTCGTCGGAGCCGAGGAAGCGCACATCATGGCCGTCCGGGCCGGGTTCGACCACGACCCGCACCACTGCTTCGGCGGTGACCTCCAACGGCGTGATCAGCCGCAGCTTCCTGACTTCCCATGCCCCGGGCAGTCGAGTGGCGATCTCGTTCAGCTGAACGCTCAGCCACGCCGCGGGCACTGTCGGCAGACCACGCAGCCGATGTCCTGCGAACATCTCCGGGGTGAGCCGCAGGGCGCGTGACGAACTCGAGTCGTCCCGGCGCGGCGTCAGCTCGAGCCAATGCCGTTTGCGCTGGAACGGGTAGGTCGGTACATCGACATGTCGCCAATGACGACCGGAATAGACGGCACCCCAATCGATCTCGGCGCCATCGACATACCGTCGAGCCAGTTCGAGCGACCCGCTCGACACTTCAGCGACGGACCCGCTCACTGTGACCCCGGAGGCGACGTTCTCGAGCGCGGCACGCAGCTGCGCGGCAGTGTCGAAACCGATCGCCACGCGCTCACCGAAGTGTGTTCGGCCCAGCGCGGCGCGCGCACACAGATCCACCAATGCGATCTCAGGGTGGGCGACGAGCAGATCCCGGTAGCGAGCCGCCAGTTCGCGCAGGGCATCGGCGCTTTTCGCCGACAGGACCAGCAAATGAGGCCCGGCGTCCTTTGGGGCATCGGCCTCCGAGACCTGTGGCGGTTCTTCGATCACCACGTGCGCGTTCGTCCCGCTGATCCCGAAGGCGCTCACCCCCGCCCGCCGGGGCCGTCGAGAACGCCGCCACGGTCGCTCTTCGGCGACCACCCGGACAGCGACCGAATCCCAGTCGATATGCGGATTGCCCGAACGGAAATGCAGCGAGGCGGGAATGCGCTCGTGGCGCATCGACTCGATCACCTTGATGATGTTCGCGATGCCCGCCGCCGCCTGGGTGTGCCCGAGATTCGACTTCACCGACCCGATCCACAGCGGCGTGGTTTCCGTGCGACCCTCCCCTAGGGCTGCGGCCAGGGCGTTCACTTCGATCGGATCACCGAGTGCCGTGCCGGTGCCGTGTGTCTCGACGTAATCGATGTCCCCCGCCTCGACGGCCGCGTCCGCCAGCGCCGCGCGGATGACCCGTTCCTGCGCCGGACCGTTGGGTGCGCTCAATCCCTGGCTGCGGCCGTCGGAATTGACCGCGGAGCCGCGCACCAGCCCCAGCACCCGATCGCCGTCCCGCCGCGCGTCCGCCAGCCGCTTGAGCACCAGCATTCCCGCGCCGTCACTCCAGACGACGCCGTCGGCGCGTGCGTCGAAGCTCTTGCACCGGCCATCGGCGGCCAGGCCGCGCGCCCGCGCGAAGTAGATGTCGAGCGAAGGCGTCAGCACCACGGTGGCGCCGCCTGCCAGCGCCAGATCGCATTCGCCGCTGCGCAGACTGCGCACCGCGGTGTGGACGGTCACCAGCGACGAGGAGCACGCGGTATCGATGGTGAGGCTCGGCCCCTGCGCGCCGAGGAAATACGACAGCCGGCCGGAGGCGACGCTGGAGAGGTTTCCGGTGCCGAACCAGGCATCGGGCGCGAGGTCGGCCCGCGCCATCCGTTCGGCGTAGTCGTTGGACATCACACCGACGAAGACGCCGGTCCGGCTGCCCTCCAGACGGCTCGCCGGATAACCGGCGTGTTCGAGCGCCTCCCACGCCGTTTCGAGCAGCAGCCGCTGCTGCGGGTCCAGCATCCGCGCCTCGCCGACGGAGATGTCGAAGAATCCGGCATCGAAATCCTCGACACCGTCGACGAAACCGCCCCAGCGGGTGTAAGTCTTGCCGTCGGCATCCGGGTCCGGATCGAAGACGGCGTCCACGTCCCAGCGGTGCGCGGGTACCTCGGTCACCGCGTCGGTTTCGGTGGTCAGCAGGCGCCACAGATCGGCGGGCCCGCGCACGCCGCCGGGATAACGGCAGCCGACGCCGACGATCGCGATCGCGTCGGCGTAATCGTCCGGGGCAGGCTCGGCTTCGCGCGCTGTGAGCTGAGACACGTTCGGTGTACTAGGTGTAACCGGAAGTTTCGTTGGGTATACCGGGGCTGTGAGCTGCTCGGAGATGCGCGTGGTCGGTTGCTGTTCGGCCTGCTGCCCTGCCGTGCGGCCGGGGGCGGACGTGGCGCCGAGCCGGGCGATCTCCTCCGAAACCGCGGCGACCGTCGGATGATCGAACAGCAGCGTCGCCGGAAGTCGCATCCCCAGATCCGCGGACAGCGCGTTGCGCAGCTCGACCGCCATCATCGAATCGAGCCCGAGTTCTCGCAGCGGCGTGCGGTCGGAAACCGCTGTCGTGCGGCCGAGTGCCGTCATGGCGTGGGTGCGCACCAGTTCCCGCAGTTCCGCCGGATCGCGCGAATCCTGGGATTCGACCGCGGCGATCGGTTCCGGCTCCGCCGAAACCTCTGTGGCGGCGGGAAAGACCGACACGACTCCCTCCGCCGACAGCAGCCAACGCAGTGCTCGGACACCGTCTTCGGCGGCCAGTTCGCCGACACCGTGGCGTGCCCACGCGCGGCGGGCGGCGTCGCTCAGCCCTTCGGCCATGCCGATGCTCGCCCACGGCCCCCACGCGATGCTCAGGGCAGGCAGTCCTCGAGCCAGCCGCAGGCGGGCGAGGGCATCGAGATACGCGTTCGCCGCGGCGTAATTGCCCTGCCCGGCTGTGCCCACCACGGCGCTGACCGAGGAGAACAGCACGAACAGATCGAGCGGCTGTCCCGCGGTCAGCTCGTGCAGGTGCCACGCGCCCGCGACCTTTCCCGCGAACGCCCGGTCGATGTGCCCGGCGGTCTGCTCGAACAACAGGGCGTCGTCCAGAACTCCCGCACAGTGCACGACCCCGGCCAGCCTCGGCAACTCCACGCCGAAGCGGCTGATCAGGCGGGACAACGCATTCCGGTCTTCGACATCGACCACCGCGGTCTCGACTCGCGCCCCCGAAGCCGCGATCCGCGCCATCTCCCGCTCGTCTCGCGAGGTCGGGCCGCTGCGCCCGGCCAGCACGATCGTGCCCGCGCCGGCCTCGGCCAGCGTCCGCGCGGCAGTCAACCCCAGCGCGCCACGTCCGCCGGTGATCAGATACGCACCGCCACGCTTCACCTCGGGTGCCCCGCCCGGTCCGTCGGAAGGCTGCATCCGCATCGTGTAACGGTGACGCCCGCGCAGCGCGATCGCGGAATCCGTGGCGCCGGAGCGAATCTCGTCCACCAAGCGGTGGTCGTCGCAGCGCGCGTCCGCGGGCAGGTCGATCAGGCGGCACCGCAACTCGGGCAGTTCGGTGCGCGTCACCGCACCCAATCCCCACAGGGTCGCGGCGGCCGGACGCACGGGTTCCCCGGCGAGCGCTCCGGTCGCCCCCATTGTCACCAGGTACAACGGTGCGTCGGAAACCAGCCGAGCCATCCGTTGCACCACCGCGAGCGCGAATCGCGTTTCCACCCGCGCCGATTCGGCGCTGTCGTCCGCTTCGGCATCGGCGAGGTAGATCACCGCACGGTCGTCGCCGGGCCACACGTCCGGATCGGTCGTACGCTCCACGGATACCGCATCGGTACCCGCGGCGCGCAGCGCGGCGGCGAGCCGGTCCGCCTGCTGCCGGACGCCGACCACCAACGCGGCGGCGGGCGCCCGTCCGCTCGGCGACGCCACGACGCGCTCCCAGGTCGGACGGTGGGTGAAGCCGGACATGCTATCCCGATCCTGCGGCTGCCCGGCAGTGCCGGACTCGGCGAACCATACGTCTTCGATATCGCAGACCACCGCGCCGGCGGTATCGAAGACCGTCAGACGAACGGTGCGGCCGGTGCGCTCGGCCAGCGCCCACGCCGTTGCCCCCGCATCCTGGCCGGACAGACGCAGACCGCCGATACCCACCGGCAGACGCGCCGCGTCGCCATCTGCGGACACCAACGCAAGACCGGTCTGGATCGCGGCGTCGAGCAGACACGGCAGCCAGGCGTCCGGTTCGTCGGCGAGTTCCGCCGGGCGCGTCAGTTCGGCGAGCACGCGGCCCTCGCCGGACCACAATCGCGTGATCCAGCGGAATCGCGGGCCGAAAGTCAATCCGGCATCGGCACACCGGCGGTAGAAAGCCGCGACATTCTCTTCGGTGGACAGCGCGAGCCGAGCCGCGGACAGTTCGTCGGAATCGCGGGGTCGATTCGTGGCGGCTCGAACTGTCGCGGACACCGCGGTGACCGCGCCCTCGTCGACGTGGAACCGCACCTCGGCGCGATCGCCCGCATCGGACACCAGCGGCTCGGACAACTCCTCCAGCGGCACCGGTCGCGCGGCGACGAAGTCGATCAGCTCGCGGCCTGCGCCTCCGGCCGCACGCAATGCGCGCAACGCGAGCTCCGCCGCGGGCATCACCGCACGGTCGCGGAAGCGATGCTCGGCGAGATATCCCGTGCTCGGCGACGCGCTCTCGATCGGCACAAAGACCCGCTCTCGTTCGAAGGGGTAGGTGGGCAGGCCGTTGCGCCTGCGCGCGTCCAGCGGAACCACTGCGCTCCAGTCGATTTCAACGCCCAGGCGATACAGCTCGCCGAGCCCGGTCAACAGCACCTCGTCGTCGGTGGACGTCCGGCGCATGCTCGGCACCCACACAGCGGCGGGGTCGGTGTGCCGCCCGAATTCCGACAGCACCGGATGCGGTCCCACCTCGAGGTAGACATCCACGCCCGACTCGGCGGCCGAGCGCACACCCTCGGCGAAACGGACGGTGCCACGGGCATGCGCGCGCCAGTACGCCGCATCCATGAGGCCCTCGATCCGCGTGCCGGTCACGTTCGACACCAGCGGAATCGTCGCCGCGCGCGGGACGGGAACCAACTCGGCGACCCTGGCTTCGAAGTCGTCGAGCATCGGATCCAGCAGGGGCGAGTGGAACGCCGCCGTCCCGGGCAGCCGCACGGCACGGATCGACCGTTCCTCAGCAGCCCGCACAACCCGCTGCACCCCGTCCACCGATCCCGACACAACGAATTGCCCGGGGCTGTTGACCGCCGCGACCGACACACTCGCCGAGAGCTCGTCCAACAGTGTTTCGAACTCCGCGGGCGCGGCGAAGACCGCCGCCATCGCCCCTTGCTGCGCCACTGCCTGCATCAACCGGCCCCGTTCGGCAGCCAGACGCAAGCCGGTGGCGAGATCGAACACGCCCGCGACGGTCGCCGCGACCAGTTCACCGAGGCTGTGCCCCAACACGACATCGGGGCGAACGCCGAACGCCGACCACAGCTCGGCGCAGGCCCATTCGAGCGCGAACAAGGCCGGTTGCGCGTACTCGGTACGGGCCAGCACATCGTCGTCCGCCTCGAACAGCACCGACCGCAGACGCAGGCCGTCGCGAAGCGGTCCCAACAACTCGTCGCACCGGTCGAGCGCCGTGCGGAAAGCCGGGTACCTGCGGTCGAGCGCCGCGCCCATCCCGGCGTACTGTGCGCCCTGCCCGGTGAACAGCATCGCGACCCGCGGCTTGCCCGGATCCGGATCGATGGACCGATCTGACGGTGCCGCGAGATCGCGCGCCGCTTCCTCGGCTGTCCTGGCCACGACCGCTCGCCGGTACGCGAAATGCGTGCGTCCCAGCGCCGCGGTGGCGGCGACGTCGGCGAGCGGCATCTCCTGCCGGTCCAACTGCTCCGCATAGCGGTGGGCCAGCGCATGGAGGGCCGACCTGGTGCGCGCCGAAATGACCAACAGCGCAGGCTCATTCGGATCGGCACGCGCCAGGGGCTCGGGCGGCTGCTCCAGCACCACATGTGCGTTGGTGCCCGCGAATCCGAACGAACTCACCCCTGCCAATCGCGGCTGCCGCGTCTGCGGCCAGGCGACGTCATCGGTCGGCACCGCCAGCGCCGTGCCGTCGAGCCTGATCTTCGGATTCATTGTGGCGAAATCGTGCTGACGTGGAATTCGTTCGTGCTGCATCTGCAGCACCACCTTGATCAGCCCGGCGACGCCCGCGGCCGCCTCGAGGTGCCCGATCTGCGACTTCACCGAACCGAGCAGGCACACCGACCCATCCGCACGTGGCACGCCGACCACCTGCGATAACGCCTCGATCTCGATCGGATCGCCCAGCGGCGTGCCCGTGCCGTGCGTCTCGACGTAGCCGATCCGATCGGCGGCGCACCCGGCGTCGGTCAACGCGTCGCGCAGCAACTCGCGTTGTGCCGTCGGATTCGGTGCGGTCAGCCCCATGGAACGACCGTCGTGGTTCACGCTCGAGCCTCGGACGAGCGCCCTGATCTCGTCACCATCGGCGAGCGCTCGCGAAAGCGTTTTGAGCACAACGACACCCGCGCCCTCGCCACGCACATACCCGTTCGCGCGCGCGTCGAAGGGGCGACAGCGCCCATCCGGAGAGAGCGCGCCCATGCGGGCCAGCGCCTCCGAAGTCAGCTCGGATTGCAGCAGATTCACTCCGCCCGCCAACGCGACGTC
The DNA here is from genome assembly GCF_040681035.1 of Nocardia sp. NPDC051911. Lineage (NCBI taxonomy): Bacteria > Bacillati > Actinomycetota > Actinomycetes > Mycobacteriales > Nocardiaceae > Nocardia > Nocardia sp. NPDC051911. The sequence goes on along the minus strand of NZ_JBFAXY010000003.1, from coordinate 262,413 downwards.
GCACTCCCCAGCCCGCAGACTGCGACACGCCTGATGCACCGCCACCAGCGACGACGAGCACGCGGTGTCGATCGCCACTGCGGGACCACGCAATCCGAGCACGTAGGACACCCGCCCCGCCACGATGCTCGACATCGTCCCGGTGAGCGTGTGCGCGTCCACCGAACTCACCCAGTCCGGTGTGATCGTGCGCTGGTATTCCTGCCAGCTGACACCGAGGAACACCCCCGTGCGGGCCGCGGCCGGACCACCCGGCACCAGTGCGGCGTCTTCCATTGCCGCCCAAGCCACTTCGAGTGCCAGCCGCTGTTGCGGATCCATCGACGCCGCCTCGCGCGGCGCGATCCCGAAGAACTCCGCGTCCATCGCATCGATCGGACCTGCGAGCAGCCCGGCTCGCCGCCGCGCCCGTCGAGGCGCCGAATCCGTTATCACCCAACGGTTCTCCGGCGCCTCGACGATCGCGTCGCGGCCCGAGGACAGCAGTTCCCAGTACTGCTGCGGGGATTCCGCGCCGCCGGGAAAGCGACAGCCGATTCCCACGATGGCGATCGGCTCACGCTGCGGCCGCGCCTCCAACTCCTGAATCCGGCGGAGCGCCCGCGTCAGCAAGACCCGTAGGCCGTACCCATCATCCGACATCTGCGAAGCCACCCACATCTTGCAAAAGTTGTGACGTGGAACATACGACGCGCCCGGTTAGGCGTCAATTACCTTCGGTGTGCACAAAATTAACTCAAGTTACCAACTAGTAGCTTGATCTTCCGCTGAACCATGTTGCCCAAGTGAAACATTCACTTTTGAAGGATTCACTTCCGAGCTACTCATGCACCCGCCGCGCGCCGATCCGATCGATCCGCTCCCGCCCCCACGCGCCCAGCGGCTCCAGCGCGGCGTTCAGCGCGACACCGATCTCGGTCAACCGGTACTCCACCCGCGGCGGCACTTCCCGATAGACGGTCCTGTCGACGATGCCGTCCTCCTCCAGCTCCCGCAGCTGCTGGATGAGCATCTTCTCCGAGACGCCGGGCAGCCCCTTGCGGAGCTCGCCGAAGCGCCGAACCCGGTGGTTGTCCAACTCCCAGAGAATCAGCGCCTTCCACTTGCCGCCGACGACATCCATCGCCGCGTCGATCCCACAGAAGTACGGCCCCGACCGCTTCGAGCCCATCGTTCACCTTCTCCACCTGTTCACAAACCATTCGGTAAGTACCCCACAAAATAGTAGGTACTTGCCCGCCCGCCGGTTGTCGAGCACTCTTGATTTCAGCGCGCTGACCAGGATTTTCTCGACCTCAAAGGAGCTGAACCCGCAATGGCGGAGACCACGAAGACCCCGGTGACCATCCTGGGACTCGGCGCGATGGGGCAGGCGCTCGCCGCGACCTTCCTGAAGGCGGGGCTGCCGACCACCGTGTGGAACCGCACCCCCGGCAAGGACGCCGACCTCCGCGCCGCCGGAGCCACGAGCGTCGCCACCATCGCCGAGGCGATCGACACCGACGGCCCGATCATCGCCGTACTGCTCGACCACGCTTCGGTGCACGCCACCCTCGACCCGGTAGCCCACCGACTGGCCGGACGGCAACTGATCAACCTCACCAGCACCGCCCCCAACGAGGCCCGCGAACTCGCCGCCTGGGCGGCCCGTCACGACTGCGACTACCTCGACGGCGGCATCATGGCGATACCACCCATGATCGGACAGCCGGGCGCGTCCATCCTCTACAGCGGCTCACGGGCGGTCTTCGACGCACACCACGAATCCCTCGAATTACTCGCTGCCGCAGAATACTTGGGCGACGACGCGGGCCTCGCCTCGACCTACGACTTCGCCCTGCTGGCGGCCATGTACGCCATGTTCGGCGGCTTCCTGCACGGCGCGGCCATGATGCGGTCGGTCGGCGTCCCCGCCGCCGAATTCGGCCGACGAGCCGCCGCATGGCTCACCGCGATGACCCAATCCTTACCGCACCAAGGCACCGTCATCGACACCGCCACCTACACCGACCCCATCCAGTCCATCGCCTTCCACAAAGCCGCACTCGACGCGATCAACCGCGCCAGCCGCGACGCCCACGTCACCCTCGACTTCATCGCCCCCTTGAAAACCCTCCTCGACCGCCAGGTAGCCGACGGCCGAGGAGCCCTCGGATTCGAACGCACCTTCGAAGAACTTCTCTGAGTCCCCCGCGTGGGCCGCACTCCTTCCACCGGTGCGGCCCACACGCCCTTCGCCCGCAAACGCTCAAGAATCCGCAGGTCAAGCCGCGATTTGGTCCACACGGAGATGATCCGATAATCTTGCTGGGCACACCGGTCCGGGTGGCGGAATGGCAGACGCGCTAGCTTGAGGTGCTAGTGCCCTTTATCGGGCGTGGGGGTTCAAGTCCCCCTCCGGACACAGACACTACGCACATGGGTGGTTGTGGAGCAGTTTCTGCCACGACTACCCGTTTTTCGTGGTCGTAGGTGAGCTTCGGGCCGAGTTGCCGGTAGACCTCGAGTTTGTCGGTGGGGTCAGCCGCCTTCAGTATGTGGACCAGGCTGCCCAGCGAGGTCACAAGCTGGTGGATCTCCTCCTTGCTCATGTGGTGATCCGCGCGTTGCTCAACTTCCAGCGCGGCGAGCTGTGCCGCGGTGGCCCGGCGTTCGCGCTGGACCTGCTGGGTCCAGCCCGCCACAAGGGCCGGGTCGGTGCCCGCTTCCAGTGCTGCTCGGTACCGGGACAGTTTGCGGTCGTGTTCGGCAAGCGATCGCCGTGCACTCTCGATGGTGGCCGTGTTGTCGGTCCGGCACCTTCAAGTACGGTCAGTGAATGCTCGATCCGGTCGGGGTGAAAGATGTCGGCCAACCATGAATCGATCGGGCCGCTGAGCTGGTCTTCGCGCAGGTAGACGGTCGTCGGGTGGTCGAGTTTATTGGCGAGGGCGGACTCGGAGGGATACCGGCAGCGGTAGTGCGGCAGCCCGTGGTTCCAGTTGCCTTGCATGCGGCGTCCGCAGGCATCGTGGAACAACAGTCCCTTGAAGGCGTACGGGTGCTGACGACGGGTCGTGGTCCTGCCCGTCGATTGCGGGCCGAGGGCGGCGAGCCGTAGTTGAGTCTGCTCGAAGGCGTCCTTGCTGATGAGTGCGCTATGCCGGGCAAGATCGCCCGCCGTCTCACCGGTCACACCGCCGACCTCGGTGAATCCGAGCGTCACGCCCTGCAACACGGCCTGGAAGTACGACGCGGCCAAGGCTACAGCCTGCACATCACCGCCCCGCCGCACGTCCACCAGGCGCTATTGGCCGCCGCCGAAACAGTCGGGGAGAGCACGTCGGCCGCCGACCGCAAGGCATACAGGATCTACCGGGACCGACTGCACAACGCGACTACATGATGATCACGAGCGGGTGTTGGGGTGTACCCCAGAATGACGCCGAATTATCTCGACACCCGGAACCGGGTGGTGATGCGAACCTGCTCGGGTCGGATTGGCGTGTTGGTCTGGGGAGGCAGGTCAGCGTATCGAATCACCTTCGTGCGCAACTGCCGACCGCCTCAGGCCTGTTGGCCTTCGTCGCTTCAGGCCAGCGGTTTCGTCACCGGCTAGTACGCTCCGCCGATGGGGTGGTCGGGCGCTGCAACCGCGCTGGTGAAACAGAACCAATACCAGTCGCCGCTGAGATGACGAGATGCGCCTGTCGCGGGCCGGTGGCCAGAAAGATTGGCAAAGCCACTTCCCTCCGAGCAATAGGACCCCAGAGGGCCAGTCCTGAAGTAGATGCCGTCGCTGAGGCGTACCACACCGCGAATGCGATAAAGGCCGAGGCGGTCACCTTCGAACGTCCGTGGATCGATCCCGGCACTCACCTGCTGTGTCGCATCGTCGAAGGCGTGCGCCGAGAAGTGCCAGCGCACAGCCATTGGCAGGTCTGCGCTCCATAGAATGGCCGTGAGCGCGACAATCAGTGCGGGAGCAGCCAGGAGGCCGAGCTCAGGTACCCGAACCCGCCGGGATCGGACTGCCAGGATCGGGTAGCAGATGACCACGGTCCACACCACAACCGCCACGAAAGTCCCCCCGAGGATCTGCCACGGGGACAACGACATCAGCTCGGCGTTGGCCGGCTTGCTCGCAGGGACGAGTATCCCGAGGCAGGCCACGATGGTGCAGACGAGCAGAAGATGCCTGCGAAGCCGTGACAGCAATCGCCGGTTCCCCGGTCGGCTTTTCTCGGTTTGGGCCGTGCTCATGCCGGGAGCCTAGACTCCGGCCTGAGATCGTGGGTGTCGGCGTGTCGCCGCCGGTGAAAAGCTGGCACCGCGCCGTCAATAGCGATGGATGGCCCGAACACGCCGACCCAGACCTATCCGCCTGGCTGGCCGCCGCCATCCCTGCCTACGCGCGGCGCCGACTGGGACTGCACCAGCCTCCAGACGGCCGGCTGGCACGAGTGCACAGGAGTTCGGACATCCGTGCAGCCGACTACGGACATTGACAGGCGGTCAGGTCCCCGCGGTAGGCCCGGAGGGTGCTGGCCGGCCGGTTGGCGTTCGCGAGGTCGGTAAGGAACTCCTCGATGTGCACCGCCATCGGCAGCGCCACCTCGTCGGTGTCGATCGCATCGTCGACGTCGCGCACAGCCTCCACTTCCCGAAGTTGCCCGATAGCCATAAATCGAACGATGAAGCGACAGTGGGGTTCCCACAGCTCGTCTGAACCGATCCTAGGCGATCTTGCCCGATAACCGTAGTTATCAGGCAATAGCTCTCTACGGCAGACTGTGGTGCGTATGACGCTGAGCAGTATCGGGCAGAATTTTTCGGTGCCTGGTGCTCGGCTGTCGATCAACTCGCGGACCGCCTTAGATGGACCTGTGGCGACCTTGTGACACCGGTCACTGATGGAACCTGTTGTGCCGCAGCATCGTCCAAGAGCAGTGAAGGAGATACCTTCAAACCAACGGAGGGGACGACATACGAACCATTTCGGCCGGGCGGCGACTTGTCACAACAATCGCGCTGACGGCTGCGTGCATCGCGGGCGCATGACAGCCGGGATCGGCATCGCACAGGCTGAGACACCGACGATTGCGGCCGAACCCGTCGACGCGGCACACCCGCACTGGCAGTTCGAACTCACCGCCAAGTGGACCGTGACATTGTCCTGCTACTTCGAGGATCTGGACCGGACCGACGCCACCCGGTATTGGCCCACGAGGTGCTGGTAGAAGCTGTTCTCCGGCGACTCCAGCGATATGGCTCGCAGGCCGACGGCGACCTTCCGGCCGACTACCACCGAGTATCCTTCCTCATCGATGCCGAGATCCTCGACCATCGCTGACACCAGTTCGTCCAGCTCGTCGTCGGTCACATAGACGGCAAGACGGCATTCAACTGGGACGCGCGCCGGGTCGTATGCGTCGCCCCACGCGCGCTGAGCGAACTCATCGACCGCGGTGACCGGTCCGAAGCTGGTGAAGCACGGGATACGGTTCACCCCGCGGATCCGATGGGTGCTCTCCTCGAGCGCCAGCGCAACCGGGTGGATTCCCTCACCGTCGAGGGCACCGGGCCCGGTCGCGTCCGGCAACCCGAGTCCTACCGCGAACTCCCACACTTGGCGTTCGTCGTCGTCCACGTACAACCCTTTCTGCTATTTCTTCGATGAGCTCTCGACGCGGCAGTGCTTGACCTTCCGCCCCTTGGGTGCAGCCGCTTGCGCCTTGTTCCAGGCGTCTTTCTCGGCCGCGTCCTTGGTCTTGCCCGTTCCGGTGTACTTCTCTAGGCCGGATCAACCCGCCACGGATTGACTCCGTTCCCGAAAGCGTCCGCGTAACGCGGACTACCAACCGGTCCAGAGCTACATCCTGCGGATGATCAAGCCATTCGCGTAGCGCAGCCGCGTCTGTGCATCGAAGCCCGTCGCTCCGCGTAGAGCGACGGGCCTCGTCGCTCTCCAGGCCGTCCTCGGCACCCGCTTCAGGCTGATGTGTTGAGCCCGGTGATATTACAGGTGCGGCGTAGCATGGGACAGGACGGTGACCTTCGCGGTCACGCCGATGTGCGCGAGCCCGTCTACGATGCTCTGGCGCACCGCTTTCAGCGTCTGCACGTACCCGTACACTCCGTGCTCGGATACGTGCGCCACCCACATCCGGTCGCGCCTGATGCCCGGCACTCGATGCTGTCGATCACGTCGGCGTCTGCATGTCGGCGATCACCTGTTGCACCAACACGTCCGGGATCGGGGTGGGCAACACCACCTTCCGCCCCCGATCCGGCACACCCGCAAAATGCGTGGGTGATGCACCTGTCGTGCCGACAAGAGAATTATGTCAAGGAGATGCTCCGACCTCGTCGCCCAGCTTTGTAATCGGCGACCCGCGGCCATCCGTTGAACTGTACCCCTCCATGAGAATAGGTGTGACGGTTAGATGTGCGAACCATTAGTGACATCCGACGCCGAAGCGGGAATAATTGAGACCTGGCTTCGGGCAAGCTTGTTCGGAGCTGCGAACCTGATGGGGGTTGTGGTCCAAACACGCTGTCCTGCCGCACGCCCGTGCTGACTCGTGCAGGTCCGAATATGTAAGGATCCGAGGCGGGATGCGTGGAAGCCCGCCGGACACGACGCGGTGGGCGGCGTTTGGGAATCTGAGGCTAATGGTCCGAGTTCTGCGGCGGACCATTACGGGAAAGGTGCAATCAGATGAGCTACGACTACGTCACTGAAGAAGTCAAGGATGCGTCGGTGAAAGACGCAATTGCAGAGAAAAGGCGCACAGCGTCCCTTAGTGCCGCCAAGAGCTGGCATAAGAGCAGTTTCTATTCCGACGTCAGCTATCTGGTCGATCTTGCGAATGCTGACCCTCCCTCGAAACCGGGAGAATTCCTCGCCGTTGCCGGGCAAAACGGATTCTGGGGATTGTATTACTACTGATGCTGTCGGAGTGACTACTTAGACTCGCCTGGCGACGAAGCAATACCGACTGAGAGGAGTAGCTGGCACATTGACCTGCCCACCGTTTGGGTTCCAGCCGGAAGGCTGATGCTCAGCGGGCGACGCGGCGGTGTAGGTGCCGATCTGCGCGGTCAGAGCGGCGTCCTCCGCGGCCGACATCGCCGAGATCACCCGCCGCTGAACTTGGCCCAGCGGCTTGTTAGCAGCCGTGTACGCCTTCACGGCGGATGCGGTCGCGGGCAACCCGACTCGTTCGGCTGCGCTGCGGTCGGTGAGCACCGGGGTGAGTTCGGCTACCACCGGGTGCGGCGGGGTCGCAGCGAGCATCCCGCGCAAACATCCGCACAGAATCACCTGATCCATCGCCGGATCGGAGCGGCTGCCTGCACGATGTTTGCGGGTGTGCTCGCGCGCGGGTGGTTGGAGCCCATTGTTGAGCACGCCGACGGGCAGCTCCATATTCCTGGCAGCCAGCTTTCGCCGCCCCTCGGAGGTGCTGCTAGTCCGCCTTGTACGGCGTATCCGTCAGCATTCGAACGAGCGCGTGGCTTGTGTCGGGATCGTTGCATTTGATCATTTGCTCAGCGCTCGTGCCATCTGCCGTATTATCTTCGGGAACCGCCCAGGTCAGCGTGCCGACTCCGCCAGGTTCTACGTGATCAGGGTCGACTCTTTCAAGCGTGTACCTACCCTCTGTTCGGGTATCGCTGTCCTGGTTGATCATAAGAGTGCCTGTACCCCAGTTCTGAAAGCGGATGCTGACACTGCCGGGGATCGGCGGTACACCCAGCGTGACGGCCCGATCTTCCCGTTGGGACAGTACGATCCACGGCCGCGTCGCTTCATCGTCGGTGCCTGCAGCCACAGCATTCATACTGACAGGGGCGTCGGCGGTGTTATCGGCTGTGAAGGTCCATTGTTGGCCGGAGCAGTTGAGTTCTATGAAAATACGGTGGACGCCATGGCCCTCGTCTTCAACGAACACCGTCCCGGCTGGATCCTTTGTGTCTGTGCTGTCGAACACCTCGACGGGAGCGCCGGACAACTCGACCGATCGACCGCCCTCGGCTCGAACCGACATCGTCAGCGCTGACAAGCTCACCGGCCGCACCGCCACCCGCACATGGAATGTGTCTCGTCCCACTGTGGTGAAGGCGAACTCGGCGGAGTCTCTTGCCGGTATGCTTCGAGGGGCGTTCCAGCCGTATGGAAATAGTTCGACAGCCATCAGAAATCTCCTACGTTGTCGCGCCGCCGGTCGGATGGCGGCATTCTCTGTCGAACCTGGGCCATAGCCGCCCACGCGTCCGGCAATGTTTTGCATCTAGTTCTTTCGGACAGCGCTTTCATGCTCACCCACTTCCGCTCTCATCGCGACTTTGGGCTTCGGCCGGATCGCGGCGCGCCGCTGATGTCCCGAGTACAGGCTCGCGCCCGACGTTAAGAATGAGCGATCAGTTTGTGACGGCAAAATGTTCTCTCGCACAGGCTGTTCAAGCTGATGGGATCGCCGAGGAACACACTGCACTTCGGTTGCCCTGGAGGGCGCGAACTGCAGGTATTACACGGACCCCACGGCTGCGGAGGCGCTTTCAGTTCCTCTCGCTCGATTTGGATTCGTCTGTGACCGTCGTCTTTGTCATTGCATTCGATTTTGTGGTCGAGCAATCCCACTTTGCCTTCCAGCGCTCGGAAGACGAGCGTCCCTTCCTCTCCGGGCTCGACAACGTCGGGCTCGACGGATTCGAGTGTGAATATGTCGCCCGGTAGTGGCTGACCTGGACTCTGGGTAATTTTGAGCGTGGCGGTTCCGCAGTTGCGGAACCGAATCTCCGCGGTCTCTGGCGCAGGCTGAAATCCGTGCGATTTCAGGATTATCTTCCCTCTGGGCAGATCGATCCATGGCCGTAGGGTGTCACTATCGGGGTCGTCGGTGCCGGCAGCCGCGACATTGATGCTCGCGCTGGTATCGGCGGAATTTTCCGCGGACAGCGTCCACTGCTGGTCCTGGACGTTGAAGGTGATCTCGATGTGGTAGACCCCGTGCCCCTCATCGACCAGGGAGGCGGTGCCCGCCGGCTGATCCGGATCTTCGTTCTCGTCGAGCACGTCGACGGCGGCTCCGGCACTCAACTCGAACAGTGCGCCCGCGCCGGCCTGTAGCGAAAGCCTCATCAGCTCGGGATCGACGTCACGCACCGCGATCCGGATGTGGATTACTCCAATCGGTGATCTTGCGGGGAAGGCGACTGAAATACTGTCTCCGGCAGGAAATTCCTTGGGACTGCTCTGCCAGTCGTCGGGGAATAAGATGAACAAGATATCCATCGCTGGCCTCCAATGGTATCGGGGGATCATCAGTCTTCGCGGTCACTATTCGATGCGGCAGCTCTACAGCGGGTTTCGGACAATCCGTTCTGTTTCGTCGGAGCTCTCACAGGTGTTCGGTGCCTCCTTCTATTCACCGAAATGAGTGTGTGGGTCATGCCCACAGTTCCGGCACCTTGTGGGATCCCCCCCAGGCGCCACCTGGTTCATACTCGCGGCAGTCACACCCTGGAGCGTGGCATTTGCTGTGCGGCAGCTCTGGTTCTACTAGTAAGATCGTGAGTAGTGTGTGCTCCGGATCGGGGTCGTTGCACTGCAGCTGGTGAGTGATCACCGGTGGTCCGTGGGGGGATCCGATTGTCGGGAAGCCGATAACGCATTCCACCTCGAGGATTCCCACAGCGCCCGGTTCCAACTGGGAGGGTAGGTCGCGTAGCACATACGGAGAGTCCGGGCTGCCGAGATGTACTCCGATGGGCTCATCGATCCAGACGGTGGCGGTACCCCGATTGATGACCGTAGCGGGTGGCAGATTGGGGTTGATGAATCCGCGTTCGACTGCAACGTGGAGCCAAGGCACCAACGTCGCGTGCCCGGAATCGCCTGCGACCGCGTTGATCAACACTGAGAATTGGTCGGTGTTTTCGATCGTCAGGGTCCAGTCGAGTCCGGTGCTGTTGGGTTGGATCTCGGTGAGGTGCAGTCCGTTGTCCTCGGTGGTGACCGAAGCCTCCCCGGCTGGTTCCGGGTATCCTTCCTCGAATACGTCGACCCACTGTCCTTCCCTCAGTTCCACCGGTTCCCCCGATCCGGCCTGTAGGCGGAACGTGAGGACGTCGCCCCGGTCAGGGCGCATCGCGACGCGGGCGAAATGAGATCCCTTTTCGGCTGAGGCGGTGAAGGTGAATCGAGCCGAATGTTGGCTTGCCAACTGGTGTGGTGTGGTCCAGCTGGTTGGGTAGAACTCAGTCGACATGGCTGGTGTTCCTTGTGTCGAGTTGGCCGCTGGGTCCGATGGCGATGATGTCGGCGTAGATCAGCCGCGCCGGCCCGTCTACGGGCGATCCGGCATCCGGCGGGGGCGGATAGCTTTCGGCTTCGGTGAGCACGATGCGACGGGGCCGTCCACCGGCGTCGGGTACGTGGATGCTGAAGGTGTTGTTCAATTTGTCGCTCGCGGTGACCACGGTGATCCACCCTGGGCTGCCGATCACCTCCGACGCGGCGTGCCCGGCCGGCGGTTGCCCGGAATCGTCGTCGTAGACCTGCACTTCGGCGGTGACGACGCTGCGGTCGTGCGGCGCCACCGGGCCCACCCCGGTAAGCCGGAGCTTCAACCGCTGATTTGTTGTATCCGGCGTGATCTCCAGCTGCCGATCGGGTAACAACTGAATCGGCTCGGTACGCGTCACCTCAGAAAGCGCCAGTTTCCTCGTGTTCGTGGTGTGGGCCTGGTAACGGGCCAACGCCAACTGGACGAATGGGCAGTACGCGCGACCCGGGTAGGGCGACAGGTCCACGTCGGCGTACCAGCGCCGGGCCGCGCTGTCGGACTCCACCGGGTAGGCCACACCGGGGTGGGCAGGGCTCTGCGCAGTGTCGGCGGTAAAAGTCACAGGCGCGGCGAGGTGTTGCGCCATCAGTAATGTCGGGATGGCGCTACCCAGCCACACTGGGTCACGGCCGACGAAGCTAAGGTCAGGGGGCACTTCGACGCCCGTCGTGGATGTCGGGCTGATCAGGACGGCCAGCATTTCTTCGGCGCCGGTCACGTTCCACGGTGGTTGCAGATACACCCGCACACGCCCACCGTGGCGCAGCCGACGCACCTTGCCGTCGGCGGTGACGTCGGTCGACCAGTGGAAGGAAGGCACACAGTGCGAGACATCGGGCGCCGGTGGCCGTGCGGTGCTCGGCACATCCACCTTGAATGGTGCGACCACCCGGCACGCCGCGGCCGATGCACCGGGGTAGCAGTCTTCGAAACGCGACACCGCGGTCACCGTGTAGGTGATTTTGCGGCGGCGGGTATCGGCGAACTCGTGCCTGATCACCGGTAAAGCGTTGTCCCGCAGCGTTTGCCCGACGGTGAAGCTACCCAGCGCGACGGTGCGAGTCGTCCCGCCGGGGCCTTGGCCAGGGGTCTGGTCGGGGTCCGTCCAGGCGGCGCTGATCTCCAGGCGCCCGGTACTCGGGATGTGCACTTCGAGGCCCGAGGTAACCAGCACGGCGTCGGTGCCCGCCGTGGTGCGCCGCGCGTCCAAGTTCCCGGTCGGTGCAGCGAGCGGCTTCTGCACGGCGTGCACCACAGTGAGTTCGCGGGGCGGGGTCACCAACGCGTTCCCGTTGTCGGCGATGCCGCGCGCCACGTCGTCCTCGACAAGCCCGGCGCTGATCCAGCTCGCGATGCCGAACTTGCCGACGTCGTCCGGGTTCATCGTCGAGAGGATGTTCAATGTGAGCTGCTCTGCACGGCCTAGCTCCACCCTGACAACCCTGTGGTCCGCCGAGGTTGTTGCCTTGCAGCCGGATTCGACGGCCACCAGATCCAACCGGATGGCCGGCCGATCGGGCCACGAAGCCCACACCGGCCGGGTGGGGATGCCGTGAATGGCAGGCAGCGGATGGCCGTCAGGATCCGGCGGACGGCGTTTCACCGCGATGACCACGCGCTGGGCGCCGGGATCGGGCAGCCATGGAGCGTTCATCGTGTCGCCGGGGACCACGATGTAACGAGCTTCTCCGCTTCCCTCCAGGCGTGCGCCTGGTGCATCCGTCGCCGTCTTATCCGCGCGCGTGGCGATCGCGAAGAATTCGTCGATTTGCTGGTCGGTGGCGTGCGGACCCAGCGCCGCATCGAAGACGGAATGCTGCAGCGCCAAGTCCAGCGACGCGGCCGGGCAGACCAGGTGACGGCGTGCGGTTGTGCGAGTGTCGTCGACGACCATCCTGTCCAGCGCCTCGCCGGCGGCCAGGCCGGCACCGGGAAGAATCTCCGGCGGTGGAATGGGTTCGAATCGCTGGTGTGTGAATTCCAGTGACTGCGCGTTGTCCGCGGGCAGCAGTTCGCTCGGCCCGAGACCGCCGCTGGCGAGGTCGGCGATGCGTACGCGCATGCGGTACTTGCGGCCGAACCTCAGTCGTGGCAGAGTGCCCGGCTCGACATTGTCGCTGACTCGGAAGGGCGGATCAGCCGGCGTGGGCGGCATCGAGTCGCCGGTAGGTACCGTGCGGCCGGGCCGCTGCACGGCAGTGCTGTATCCGTCCCATCGCGCGACCAGTTCATGGATGTACAACGCGTCGTGCGGACCGCCACCTGTGGTCAGCGCGTCAGGGCGAATATAGCCTTCCTCCAGTACCTCTGAGCCAAGGGGTTGCCCACCGACGGTGTAGCTCACACGCCGCTGACATGTGGACAACCACGTGGCGGCGTCCTGGATGTCGATGCGGTACCCGCCCACCAGGTCTCCGGCCAGCAGGGGCTGCGCAAGCAGATCCGCCGAGGTTGCCGCGCCGCGACTCATCCGTTCGCGCAGGGCGCTCGCCCGGCCCCGGTCGACCAGCGACACACCTGCCGACCGCAGGGCCGGCAGATTTCCTGCCACAGCGCGGGCGTCGCGGCGATCGGCGCGACCCGCACCGACCATGCGCAGCGCGGCACCGTCGATGTCGAACGCTAGAGATTCGAAGCGGGCTCCGGCCACCTCGGCGAGTCCGGCGCTTCCGATCGCCAACACTCCATTGGCGATCGGGCTGCCGGTGGGGTCGGGGACGAAGCGTGTACCGGTCACGACGTATGCGGTGGACGGTGAGAGGTCCGGCCGTGTGGGGTCGTCCGCAAGGCCCGTGTTCGTCCACCCCGGAGGTTTGGCGGTCGACCACATCGGGCGGACGCTGAGAACCTTCTGCCCGTTGAGCACGGTCGCGTCGATGCCGAAGTCCAGTAGCAGACCCAGCGCCCGCAGCAGAACTGGATGGTCAGCTAATTGCGCCACTGTAGTGTGGAATTCGCGCTGGTCGTCGGCCGCGTCCAGGCGCGGCTCCAGCGGCGTTACGTCGCGATCACGCTGGTAGAAGGCGAAAGCTTGATCGAGCGCCGAGGACCGCACTCTCCTGCTGTCCTCGGTCTCGTCGGCGGCCAGGCTGCCCTGCCATTGCGCCGTCGCATCGGCCAGCGCGCGGTGCAGCTGCTCTTCGCTGCCGGGCGCCGAATACCGGGCATAGGCTCTGCCCGTGGCGCTATAGGCATTCCGAACTTCCGTCACCGCAGCCGCCGCCGGGAAGACACGGATCGGCCTGCCGGCATAGGACATGGCCCGATACGGTCTCACGGTCATACTCGCGCCGAACACCGCGGCCCACGTCGATAGCTGTTGCTGGACGGTGAATCCATGCGGAATGCGTTGCACCTTACCGAGATCCACTTCAGCACTGCCGCAGGTGAACGTGAAGCCGGTGCTGTCCAGCCACTTCGGCCATGTGTCCAGCCCGAAGCTTTTCAACGTCAACGGTGCGCCACTCGGCCCGAACAGGCGCGGGGTGAGCAGCACTGACACCACTCCCACCTGCCGGCCCAGGCGTGGAATGATGCGGCCCGCGGGGATGGCGGTCCATACGAACTGTCGACTAAGTACGACGGCAGGCTCCATGTCATTCTCCTGCGAACGCCCGGCAGTAAGTCCGCCAGGGATAGGAAGTTCCCACCGGACCCAGCGTGGCCGCCACTGACGACGCCGGTGGCGCAGCAATGGCGCCTCGCTCCGGCGCTAGCATGTCGGGGCCGGCGAAGCTCTTGCGGCAGGTGAGTTCGAAGCTTGCCGACCACAGTGTCAGATCGATGACGACAACGAGTTTGGCGGATCCTTCCAGCCTGTTCGGGGTGTAGGTGAGGCCGAGGGTGAGTTCCACGGCCACCCTGGCCAGCCCGAGCAGGTCGATGCTGCCGCCGATGCGCAGGTATCCAGTGATACTGACGCGACGGTCATAGACGAACACGATCCCACCGAAGACATGGACTTCCGCTGCCACTACGGCGAAGTCCACCGCGACACTGGCGCCGAACTCGATGCCTCCTACCAATTTGGTCAGTCCATCTGGTTGACCACCGGCAGCCACGGCCAGCTCGAGGTAACCGCCGCCCCCGAGGCCCGACACCGTGACCAGGAACGGCCGCTGCCGGGTAGCGAACTTGAAATCGACCGTAAGTGGCTTGTTGACCAAAGACAGCGTGACACCGGCCTCGATCGCCAGATTCGTCATGCTGAAAACCCCGACCGAGACGGCCGGCACGGCCGCCACATAGCGCACCGCAACCTCGGTCGGCAGAACCGCGATTTCCGGCCCGCCAGCGGATTTCAGCATGAAAGACTGCAGTGTCTGAACGAAGCGCAAGGCGCCGTCGAGACTGACTTCACGCACGTCGACTGTGACGGTGGGTCGTGCGGTCGGCCCAGCCGACCGGCTTGTGAAGGCTACTTCGTTCAGCTCGATGACCACGACCTGCCGTGCGCGATCGGGAATGTTGAGCGAGAAGTCCGTGACACGCCCCTTGGTCTCATCCGGGCCTGAGGCGAGAGCCAGCGTCGAGGTGGGTCCGGGCACAAATGGGTCGATGGGACTGGCGGCCGCGCCGGACAGCTGTTGGGTCCACTGCAGCAGGGCCGCACCGTTGCGCCACGTAATGGCGGGTTGATCGGTGACTGCCTGGATCAGCTTGTTCAGTTTGATGACACCGAACAAGGTCGCATCGTCGCTGAACAACGCAGTAGGGCTCGGATAAGGTTTACCGGACGGAGGCTTGACAATCGGTCCGCGGTTGCGGGTGACACCGTTCACGGCGGGCATGGCGGGCGCGGCCACCGCACCGGTGGCAGCGCCGGCCTCGGCGAAGTCGATCTTCGGGGTGTCCACAAGGTCGAGCAGGACGGTCGCATTGGGATCGCTCAACAACTGTGCGCTCAGCGTTGCGCGGATTCCGCCCGGCGCCTTGGCGCCGATCAGCTTCTGCAGAGCCGGAAGTGCCACCTTCAGCTGGGAGAGTTTCGGATGGGTGCCGTTGGGCGCCTGGCCGATGCCGAATTCGGCACTGAGCACATGCTGAATGGAGTCGCTCACCGGCTCATAGCCGTTGGCGCCGGAAGTCACCAGCAGCGGGATAGCGCGGTCGATGCCCGCTGCCGGTCGTCCGGGCACGTTCGGGGGCCCTTTTTTGTACTCGTCGTCCAATTCCTGGGATCCTGCCGGAGTCCCGTCGGTCACGAACAGCAGCGGCAAGGTGGCCTCGACGGTCTCCCGCCCTGACTGCAGGATCAGTGCGAAGTAGATCGGATCGCCGTATTGCTGCGGCCAGAACATCTGTTTGCCTTCAGGCGGGCCGTCGACTTCCCATGTCAACTGGCCTGCGAAGCTCACCCGCTGGAACGGGAACGCCCGCTCGTGGCTACCCCCCGCACCAGCGCCGAAGTCGCGCACCGGCTCGGTAATGACCAACGTATGCTTCACCTGCAGCGCAGCGGGGTGACTGCTCTGATCACCGAGCATGTCGGGTCTGAAGACACGCTCGAATGTCTCGATGTGCACCACACGGTGCCCGAATGGGAACAGTCGGCCGCTTTTGACGACGCGGACGTAGTAGTCGCGGCCCATCGCGGCGCGGTGGCTCCATTTGAGTTCCGGAGTGCCGCCGAACTCTGCGGTCAGTGAGAACCAGGCGCCCAGACTACTGAGGATCAGCCGGTTCGCGGTGACCGGCAGTTGGGCTGCCCTCTCCACGATCAAGTCCACCGTCTCGTTACCCGCACCCAACGGCGTTTTCTGAAAAGTGTTCTGGCGGTGTAGGGCCCGGAACGGGCGCAGGGACACCACCGGGCCTCCGGCTCGATTGAGGATCTGGCAGTGCCACAAACCGGTCACACCGCCTGCGCTTTTCACCGGCAGCGGCGCCGGCGCGCACCGACCTCCCGAGGGCAGCGCCATCAGTAACCGCCACGGCAGTTCCAGCACCGATCCGGAGTCCGGTTGACCCTCTGGTGGCCGGAATTCGCGGGCGATCATCGTGTCGAGCACACCTTGCACAGACAGGGGTACGACTGTGGATGGAGGAATTTTGAACCGCAGCCGTGAAGGGCCGGCGGAGCGAGCTTGACTGGCCTCGCTGGCTTCCTCGGCCATGTGCTGCGGCGGAAAATTGACATCCAGACGGGCGTCTTTTTCCGCGATGAGTTCCGGCGCGCCCTGCGCGTTCACACCGCGTCGAAATCCGCTGTCTCGCACATGGACATGCAGCAGGTCGTCGGGCCGCAGCAGCGTGTACCCGGCGAGGGGGCCTGCCCAGGTATCCACCAGCTGCCACGGCGACCAGGCACGCGAATCATGCAGATCCCCGAGCGCGGAATCGTAGCGGCGATGCACCAGACCCGCCGGGGCACACAAGGAGAAAATATCGGTGCGCGTACTACTGGTGGCCGCGGCGGCGAGGATGTCGTACCGATCGCCGTCGGAGGTGATGACGCCGCCTATGTCCCGCCACAGAGCGGTCGCAACCGTTCGAATCCACAGGCGCTGGTCTCGGCCCGGGGCCAGCATCAGTTGATTCGCCGACGCCGCGAAGGTGTCCGAGAACGGGCGATCGCCCAGGGGAAGACCATCCAGATCCGACGGCGTCCCCCAAGACCCCGTGTATTGGCGACAGCGGTAACGACTTCCGGGCGGATTGGCCGGATTCGTCACATACAGCTGGAATCCGCCCGGAATGGGTATCGCGCGCAGCCGCCGCGACGGTCCGCCTTGCATCCGGATACGCGAATTGTCCTTGAGTCGCCAATGCACGACCTCCGCACCGACGGTGTACAAGATGTGAAGGTCGTCGAGATCTGTCGCTGCCGTGGCAAACCCGGAAGTAACGCTATTGTCGGGAAGGGTACGAGATGCCCAACTCGGGGTCCAGGCACCGCCAGCAAATCGCCGGTGGTACACGTTCACCCCGGAGCGGACGAACAACTCGAGGCGGTCCGTGCCCGAGGAAGTGACGTTTAGCCAGTCGGCCGAGGGCGCCGCCGTACCGGGAATCGGCGGCCGACCGAGATTTACCCAGGTGCTCCAGTTCAGCTGGGAGGTAGCTGCCTCGACACGCCCAGAGCGGTGCCAAACTCCGCCCTGCTCATCACCTACAAACAAGTCGACCGTTCCTGGCTTGCGACAGCAGGCAGTCAGTCCGTTGATCGTATGCTCGATCATGATCCCACTACTCCCTATAAACTTCGCCTATCCACGGATAGTCGCGCGTACGAGAGAGATCGACTGCAAATCAAACGCCTCAGTGTGGCTGTCGGCTTCTGTACTCGCTCAGGGTTGGTAGCGCTGAGCTGGTTCCTTGGCTTTGTTGGCGGCCTGCTCGTCGTGCCGAATTGGCCATAGGACTTCTGGAGGGTTGCCATCCTGCTTGAAGCGAACGGGCAAAGCGTACGCCGAGTAGGTGGTCTGCAGAGCCAGGTAGAAGCTGTAGAGGTCGACGCCGACCTTTGCGCCGCTGACATACTCCATCACGGCGTGGTGTAGATGGCTGGCCGGTCCCCGGTCGATTATCTTTCCGAGGAAGTCCCCGCGTGACACTTCCTTGCCGACAGCGATGGCGCTCGGCACACCGGTGATGTGGGTGTAGAAGCCACCCATCTGCCCGGCCGGGTAGGGATATCTGATGAAGATTTGGGCACCGAATATTTTGGGGGTGTCGTCGGCAGGAGCGTGTGGCTTGTATGCACTGACGGTGCCGTCGAACGCCGCATATACTTTCGCGCCCGGCTTGCCTTTGAGGTCCATTCCGTACTGGATGAACCAATCCGGCGGCACGTGACCTCCCGTATTCGGACCACCCGCGCTTCCCACATATTGGCCTGGATCCACAGGGCACTCGAAATAGATGTCCAGTGCACCCGTGACATTTACGCTTCCGCACATTTTGCGGTCCTTTCTCCGAGGACGCCTGCGAAACTGTTCCCTCTGGGATTCTCGCACCAGTCGGCCCCATACGCCTGTGTACTGAACTACTCGAAAATTTTCACGGGGCACCTGCATTGAGAAAATGCCTACCGTCGGCGTGCACTGGCCTTGCATTCCAGAGACAATGATCCGCCTCCCGCATCGTTCGCGAGCCCTCGCGGCGTCGCCCGTCGCTGCAGTTGCACTACACTAGATCAAACATGGCTTTGCCTCCCGAGTGAACGACTCTTTCGGGATCGAAGACGTCTTGCTCGTGGCCACACACTGTGCCGACAATCATCGGGTCTGCGCCGTCGTAATACCAGAGCGGCCCGCCCGACCATCCTCCATATACATTCGAATCAAGGTACAAGTCGGTTTCGAGTTCGATTCCCGGACTATCGCTGTCGATATCGACAATCTTCAGGCCGAATTCAACCGCTGGCCTGCCGGCGAACGACACCGGATACCCAGACGAATTGTATTGGCGACCCAAATAATAGCTTTCGTTGGGAGACCACTCGACACCCATCCAGCCCAGTGCATCGCCAACCGGCTTGTAGAGCTCGCAAACGGCGTAGTCATACCCTGTTGCAGTGAAAGGCGTGGTAGGCGGGTAACCCGTGAAGGATTTAACGTACGAGCTTCCGTAGGGCGCGACAACGTTTGCTTGTTTACTGTAGGCAGGGATGAACTCGATTGAGCAACTCGAGTCACCCCAAGGCAAGGCGTGCCCAGCAGTGAGGACCAGATTCGAGCCGACCAGAGTGCCGGATGCCCGGACTTTTTTGCCAGATTTCTCCCAGTGTATGTAGCCGACCGTGCACCATGGGTACTCAAGCCGCTTCGTCGCCTCATAAGCCTTGGGCTCCAAGAATGTGCGCGTTGGGAGCAAGCGTGACCGGACCTCATCAATGCGGAAAGGTGCAAGTCTTGGGAGAAAATATTGCGCCATCCATGGAGGACGCCGACTCTGACTGCGAGTCTTGTCGGCTTGCGGGAGAGCAGAGAAATCCTTGGGAGAAAGTTCGATTTGATCCAGGACGGGAATCGATGTACGCAACCTCTCTTCGTTGTCCGTAGATTCGGTAATCCGCCACATGTCGACCGACCCAGCCACATGCTCGACCAAGAAATCCATCTTCGGCTTATGCGCCGACTGCACATAGAATCCTGATTCGGGTTTCAATATATCCGCCATGTCGGCGGGTATATCCATAGTGGCAGGAATAGGCTCCGCACTTGCCAGCTCGTCCATCCCCATATATTGCCGCTCCGGCCCCTGCTTGGGCGTGCATGTTCTCATGCCATCCTCCTATCACACCGCTTCAGTGATTCACTTCTTCTACAGTCTGCGCCAACGGCGGATGCCAGGAACTCGCAAACAAATCACAGATGTCACAAAGTCGATCCGTACGTACAATTCTCTCTATGCCATTCCAGCTGTGGCTACTTCTCAGCAATAGTATGAATCAGTCAATATCCAATGAGTCGGGTAC
Organism: Nocardia sp. NPDC051911; assembly: GCF_040681035.1. Lineage (NCBI taxonomy): Bacteria > Bacillati > Actinomycetota > Actinomycetes > Mycobacteriales > Nocardiaceae > Nocardia > Nocardia sp. NPDC051911. Next base: position 242,658 of record NZ_JBFAXY010000003.1, on the reverse strand, counting down.
TCGACTACTCGAAATCGCGCCTGCGGACCACCCGATGACGCAGTGTCAGTCGCCGAGCGCGACGGCGCCTCTGGCCGGACGCGGTCACACTGCGTGCCGTTCGACAGGCTGGCGAATCTAAGTAGGTAGTCGAGTACTCACGGGAAGCCAGCCTTCGCAAAGTCCCGTCGCCACGGCCTGCTGCCCTTCCCATCCGGTCGTCCGAGTCTGTCCAAGCTGCTTTCTGGAGCGCAGCCCCGGCTGAGAAACGGCGTACTGGATCGAGATCATCGCAAGCATCGGCGTAATAGCAGGATGACGGCGACCAGCGACCATACGACGACCAGGGCGGCGGTCAAGTTGAGCAGGTAGGCGCGATCCAGCACGGTCGGATTGTCGGGCATCGCGTGTCGACGGCCGACAACTGGCGCGGCGATCACGGTGAGCGTGACGGTGCATACGGCGCCGCACGCTGCGGGCGCCCACCAGCCAGAGGGGAGTATTCGTCTCGCGCCGAGTCCGATGGCCGCCGACAGTGGAGCGAAGACGGCGTCGTGCAGCAGGATTCCGCCGCAGAACCACGCCACGACGGACAGCAGCTCCGCGGGGGCGAAGCTCAGCAGTGCGGTGATGCCGTACCAGCCGAGCCCGATGCCTGTTACGAGTAAGGCTGCCCGTGCGGCGGTGATCACGACAGCACCTCTATTCGGGAAAGCCATTTCGTCTGCAGCACGCCCGGTCGGTTCGGCGCGATGAGACGGCACGGGTAGCCGTGGTCGAGGTCGAGCGTTTGCCCGTTCAGCGTCAGCGCGACGAGCGTGTCCGGGTCGATGACATGATGCGCGGGCAGGACCGAGCTTCGATAGATTCCACCGGCTTCGAGGGAATCGAAGCGCACGTCTCCCCCGCTGTAACCGACCGCGGCGAGCAGCTCGCGCAGCCGGACACCGGACCAAGAGGCGGATGCCGACCACCCTTCGACGCACGCGATCGGCAGTCGGGCGCTGGTTTGCGGTAAGGCGGCCAATTCCTCTCGAGTGAACTGGTGTACCCGGTTACCTGCTGTGATGACCAGCCGGTAGCCCGGATCGCGTGCGAGATCGGCGACCGCGGCCGCAGCCGCTGATCTGTTGACCGGAACACCTTGCGGTCCTTCTCCGCTACGGGGCGCGAGGATCGCGGTCCAGCGCAGGAATGGGACAGTCTGGCCCGATATCGCCAGCGCGCCGACTGTCGCGGAAACCCATGCCGCGTTCAGGACCGCACGGCGGGAAATACGGGAGACGTCGGTCGCGGGACCGACTGCGATCGGATTGTCACGTGCTTTCGCCGCGGAGAAGTCATTGGTCGATAGTGATGCGGGCGCTGACGACTGTGCTGAACTCACGTCGGATGCCGCATCGGCCGACGAATCGAGCGGGCGGCTCAACACGTCGCGCAGCACAGGCAGCTTCACCGCCAGATGCACTGCGAGGGCCCCGATCGCGACGTATGCCATCGCATAGTGCGCTGTGGGGAAGAAGAATCTCCACGGATAGTACTGCGCGATGTTCGCAAGCCCGGTCGACAGTTGGAATACGACTGATCCCACCAGCAAGCCGATCGATCCACGTTCGGCGATCCACAGGGGCGATCGCAGGTTCGGTCGTCGGAACAGCCTCGGATAGACCGCCCAGAGCTTCACCAGCAGCAGCGGAATGGCGACGACTCCGGCGATGACGTGCGCGCCCTGGCTGAGCCGGTACAGCCACACGGGTCGCGTGGGCCACCAGAACCAGATCGGTGGATGCTGGATCCAGTGGCTGACCAGACCGGTCGTGAAGCAGATCAGGATCGTGATGCCGAGTGGGATACCGACCCGGCCGGCGAGTTCCGGCCCGCGTGGTCCGGGGCTGAAACGCTCACTGCCGCTAGTAGATTCGTGCGGTCGCTGCTCGGCGGAGTCGCGTGCGGTCATGCGAGCGCCGCCGCTGCGGTGGTCCTGTCGCGGTCTAGCCAAGCAATGTGTCGCCCAGCCACCTCGACTGTCGTGCGCACCCGGAAGCCCGCGGCCCCGGCCAGAGGTTCGGCGTACTCGACGCCGACCCGGGTCCACGAGAACCACGGCCCCGCCGAGGTCGCGGTCTCCACGCGTATACGCTGGGTGACCATACCGCTACCGGGACGGTCGAATTCGATCACGGCGACCCCATCGCTCGCGAGCAGTTCACCGACTCGGCGCAGCAAACGATCAGGATCGGCGCCGATGCCGATGTTGCCGTCCGCCAGCAGCGCGTAAGACCATCGTCCGGCGCCGGGCAGCGGTCCGAACAGATCGCGCTGCAGGGCGGGCGCGCCGCGACCTCGCGTGATCGCCACGGCCGTGGCGGAGATGTCCACGCCGAGGGCGATGACGCCGCGCCGCAGCAGCGTGGCGACCAGTCGCCCTGGTCCGCAGCCGAGGTCGATCGTCGGCCCGTCGCACTCTCGGGTCAGGGCGGTGTCGGCACGACGGTCGGCAGAGTCGGAGGAGTTCAGCCACCGTCGGGTCGGCAACGCGCGTCGGGTTCCGTCCCCGGCACGGATCCAGCATTCGGCGCCGGTAAGTGCCCGGTCGAACACTCCGCTCATCGGATCGCCAAGTGTCGGCCGCGTAGGCGGTGCACCGTCTCGGCGAACTGTCCTGAAGTGGACGCGGCGACGCGCAGGGCGTCTTCGAACAGGTCGACGTCGGAATGGGTGGGCAGCGTGCGCACATGAAGTCCGCATTCTCGCACGGCCTTTCGAGTCAGCAGGCCGGTGCGCTGGGTCGACATCGGCACGGTGATCAGGGCGCGCGCGGGCTGCGGTGTGGGCAAACCGAGGGCCCACCAGCCGCCGTCGGTGGCTGGGCCGAGGACGGCGTCTTCGGTGTCGACGAGTTCGCCTGCGGCGCAGGTCAGTTGATCGGCGCCGATCTGCGGTGTGTCCATGCCGATCTGCAGCACTGGCAGTGCGGCCCGGGCCGCGTCGGCGTGCGCGTTGGCCAGTCGCTCTCCGAAGGTGCGGCCGCGCTGTGGCAGGACCTGGACCCGGGTCAGCAGTTGCCGTAGTTCGCCCTGGCGCTCCGCTGCGGTCAGGTCGCCGGTCAGGGCGACAACACGGTGTGCGACGTTGCTGCGCAGCACGGCGTCGAGCGTGTCGAGCAACGACGCTGCGGCGAGGTCAGCGGCCTCGTGCGATGTGAGTGGCGGTGTGAGACGTGTTTTGGCGAATCCGGCGACCGGCGCCTTCGCCAGTACCAGCAGCGTCGCCGCTACGGTTGTCGGCCGTCTCATTTCAGGACCGCCCAAAAGTCGGCCGTGGCACGCACCGAGCCGCGCAAAGAGCCGGATACTTTCGACGCGCCACCGGCTCGTGGCCGGTATGTGATGTCCTTTTCCACTATTCGCCAATTGGCTCGCGCCGCACCGATGAGTAGTTCCAGCGGGTAGCCGAAGCGGGTGTGCAGCGGGCCCAGCGCGAGCAGCGCAGAGCGTCGTGCGACTCGCATCGCGGCGATGTCGTGGACCGGCACACGATATTTGTGGCGCAATCGACCGGCGATTATCCGGTTGCCGAGGTGTGCGTGCCAGGGCCAGACGCCAGGGTGGACGGGTTTGCGTCGGCCGACCGCGAGGTCCGCGCCTGCCAGCACCGCCCTTACGAGCATCGGCAATTCGGCGGGGTCCATCGAGCCGTCTCCGTCGAGGACCGCGATCAACTCGGTCTGCGCCGCGGCAATACCCGCTTGAACCGCGGCGCCGTATCCGGGCTGTGGTTCGGCGATCACCCGGGCTCCCGCCGCGCGGGCGACGGCCGCGGTGGCGTCGGTGGATCCGTTGTCGACAACCAACGTTCGGTAGCTGCCGGGAATGGCCGCCAGAACGCCGGGCAACGCTTCAGCTTCGTCGCGGCACGGGATGACGACGGTCACTCCGTCTCGCTCGTCCATGGATTGGGTCACCGTGCCGACGCTAGGCGCAAGGACGCGTCGGAGGGCCTCGAAACTCGTGACGAAACTCTGACGTTATGCGAATCGCTTCCCTTCTCCGCTGATCCGGGAATCGCGCGAGCCTATGGTGACCTCTGTGCACGATCTCACCGAAGCCGCACGGGGCCATGCGGTCCGCCTGCGCGGCGATGTACTCGCCGGCGGTGCCGCCTGCGCGCTGGTTGCCGCAGCGTTCATCATTCCGCGAATTTTCAGCGAACAATGGCGCCGCTCGCTCTACGCGGGGGCGGCCCCGATCTTCGGCGTATGGCTGCCACACGTTGGATGGGGCACCGTCCCGGCGATCTTGCTAGCCGGAGCGATCGTCACGTCCGGTCCTGCGGTCGCGGCCCGGTTGTCGTGGCGGCGGCTGCTGGGTGCGTCCTACGCTGCGTCGGTGTGCTGGGCGCTGTCGCTGGCGCTGATCGACGGATGGCAGCGGGGTTTCACCGAGCGTCTGATGGATCGCAACGAGTACCTGTACGAGGTTCCCGGGGTCACCGACTTGGCCGCGATGCTTCGCGGGTTCTCGGGACGAATTCTGGACTTCCAGCCTGACTCGTGGACCACGCACGTCTCTGGCCATCCTCCAGGGGCGCTGTTGTTCTTCGTGCTCTTGGAGCGGGCCGGACTCGGTGGCGGGACATCGGCGGCATGGGCCTGTCTGCTGATCGGGTGCAGTGCGGTGATCGCCGTGGCTGTCGCGCTGGACGCGCTCGGTGCTCGGGCACGCGCGCGGGCAACGTTGCCGTTCCTCGTGCTCGCGCCCGCGGCGTTGTGGATCGCGGTATCGGCCGACGCGGTTTTCGCCGCTGCGACCGCATGGGCTGTCGCATTGCTCGCTGTCGCGGCCCGTTCCGGCCGCGTGGCGGCTGCTGTCGGGGCGGGAGTGTTGTTCGGCCTCGGCGCGTATCTCAGTTACGGGCTGGTGCTCATGGCTTTTCCGGCTGCGGCCGTGCTCATCGCCGGTCGGACGGTGCGGCCGCTTCTTCCCGCGCTCGGGGGTGCGCTCGGGGTGGCTCTGGCGTTCACCGCCGCCGGGTTCTGGTGGCTCGACGGATACCACTCGGTGGTTCAGCGCTACTATCAGGGAATCGCCGCCGAGCGGCCGTTCGGCTACTGGTGGTGGGGAAATCTCGCCGCCACCGTGTGCGCTGTCGGTCTGGCCACCGTCGCGGCGATGCCGGGCGTGCTGGCCCGGTGGCGCTCGAGGGACCCGGCTGCGCTGCTGGTGGTCGCCGGGTTGTGCGCTGTCCTCCTCGCCGACGCCAGCGGTTTGAGCAAGGCCGAGACCGAGCGGATCTGGCTGCCGTTCGACGTGTGGCTGCTCGCAGGCACCGCTTTCCTGCCCGGGCCGTCGGTCCGGATCTGGCTTACGGTGCAAGCGGTGGGCACGTTGCTGCTGGTCCATCTGATCCTGACGAATTGGTGATCGCCATGTGCATACTTGTCGCCGACGACGACCCCGTAGTGCGGGAGGTGGTGCGCCGCTACCTCGAACGCGACGGCCTCACCGTGATCGAGACCGCCGACGGGGCAAGCGCCACGGCGGCGCTGGCCCGCCGCGACGACACCGAGCAGGTCGAGCTCGCGGTGCTGGACGTGATGATGCCTGCCCCCGACGGCATCGACATCTGCCGGTCCGTTCGCTCCGGGGCGCATCCGGACATGCCGATCATTCTGCTCACCGCGCTCGGCGAAGAAGAGGATCGGGTGCTCGGGCTGGAAGCGGGCGCCGACGACTACGTGACCAAACCGTTCAGCCCACGCGAACTCGCGCTGCGGGTGGCGTCGGTGTTGCGCAGGTCCCGGCTTCCGGTGACCTCTGGCCAACCGATATTGCGCGACGGCGGCATCGAGGTGCGCCCCGCGGCGCGATTCGCGACCGTCGACGGTGTGGCGGTGGACCTGACCCCGCGTGAGTTCGACCTGCTCGACTTTCTGCTCCGGCATCCGGGTACGGTGTTCAGCCGCGAAGATCTGCTGGCACGGGTGTGGGGTTGGGACTTCGGCGATCTGTCCACGGTCACCGTGCACGTCAAACGACTGCGTGCCAAGCTCGGCGACCAGCACCGGATCGACACCATATGGGGACGCGGCTACGCGTGGAAACGCGCCGGTGACGAGCGCGAGGCTTCGCATGGATGAGTCGACGGCGCACATTATCCTGTTCACCGCGGCCGGTTCGGTGCCGGTGGTCCTGCTCGGCGCGATTCTGCTGCGCGCGGCGGGCAAGCGGTCGCTGACCAGCAGCATGGTCGTGCTGGTTCTGGTCCCGATTCTCTCGGCGCTGGCTGGTATGACCGTGGTCAGTGGTCTGATGTTCACCGCCGAACTGCATCGCACCCTGCTCGTGCTCCTCGTCGTCTCCGTGGTCACCGTGCCCGCGGCGGTGCTGCTCGGCCGGCAGCAGGCCCGCAAGACCGTCTGGGAGAAGCAGATCCGTGAGCAGGAGCGAGCCGCCGAACATGCCAGGCGTGAGCTGGTCGCATGGGTGAGCCACGATCTTCGTACCCCGCTCGCGGGTATCCGCGCCATGACCGAGGCGCTCGCGGATGGCGTGGTGGCCGACAGCGCCGACGTATCGCGCTACGCCGCTCAGATCGGCCGGGAGGTGCACCGGCTTGCCGGCATGGTCGACGATCTGTTCGAGATGTCGAAGATCAGCGCCGGTGCGTTGCGGCTGGAGCCGGAGCTGCTCGACCTGCGTGAACTCATCGATGAGGTACTCGCCGCCCACCGCGTGACCGCCGAGCGCGCCGCGGTCGCGCTCCATGCCGAGCACCCGGACTCCGCGATCACGGTGACCGCTGACGACCGGGCCCTGGGTCGTGTGCTGGCCAATCTCGTGTCGAATGCGATCGCGCACACCCCGCCCGGCGGTCAGGTGGCGATCTCGGCCGGATCCGACGACGGGCATGCCTGGGCGCGAGTCGACGACACCGGCCCGGGCATCGCCGAGAACGATCTGCCGCGCATTTTCGAGGTCGCCTACCGGGGCGCGTCCACCCGATCGCAAGTAGCCGCCGCCGGCGTACCGGTAGGCAGCGGCATGGGACTGGCCATTGCCGCGGGCCTGGTCGAAGCGCACGGTGGCGACATCACCGCGCGCAATCGCGAACAGGGTTGCCGGTTCGAAGTGCGGCTGCCCTCTCCAGGGCACCGAGTCAGATCGTCGGTGTGAGCGCCCCGGTCGTCGCACGCAACGGCGCGAACGCGAACTCCGCGAGCCCCTCCCGCGGCCCTACTCGCGCACAGAACCCCAGCGCCCGCCGCGCTGCCTCGGGACTGGCCACGATATGGCGGACGTCGCCGGGCCTGAAGTCGCCGGTGACGACCGGAGGCAAGCCATCGCGGGCGCTCGCCAGTACCGCGGCGACCTCACCGATCGTGATGGGCTGTCCCGAGCAGATATTCAATGCCGAGAATCCGGGCAGCGGTTGCTCGACCGCGGCGAGATTCGCGGCCGCGATATCGGTGACGTGCACGAAATCCCTTGTCTGCCCGCCATCTTCGAACACGCGCGGCCGATGCCCCGCTTCCAGGGCCGACCGGAATATGGCCGCGACACCGGAATATGGCGTGTCCCTGGGCATATCGTCGCCATACACATTGTGATAGCGCAGCGCCGTGGCCATGCCGCCGGTGGCGGCGCTCCACGCCGCCGCATAGTTCTCCTGCGCCACCTTGCTGGCCGCATACAGGCTGCGTGGCCGAAGTGGAGCGTCCTCCGGCACCGGTTCCCAGTCCAACGCTGACCCTGTCTCCGCGCAGCGATGTTCGAACCGTCCGCGTTCGAGATCCGCCGGAGTACGCAGCCCTGCTTCCACAACCTCTCCGCGCGCGTTGCGGTAGCGGCCCTCGCCGTAGACCACCATCGACGACGCCAGCACCAGCCTGCGGCAACCGGCTTCCGCCATACCGGCCAGCAGAACCGCGGTGCCCAAGTCGTTGTGCCCGGCGTAGGCGGGCGCGTCCGCGACGCTCACTCCCGCCCCAACGACAGCGGCCTGGTGACACACCACGTCGATGCCCCGCAGCAACGGCTCGAGGCCGCGGCGATCGCGGACGTCGACCCGATGGACACCGTCAGGGGCGAGTGCACCGTGGCCATGTGCCGACGGCAACATCAAATCGACGGCGATCACCTCGTGACCGGCCTCCGACAAGGTCCGGCGCACCCGCGATCCGATGAATCCGGCAGCGCCGGTCAGCATGATCCGCATCGGCCTCACCCCTCGCCGACGCTGCTCGTGCGGGCTCCGCCCGCGAAATCCACGTCCATGAGGTGATTCTGTCCACATGACAGCCGCAAAAGTGTGTTCGACCATCGGCGCGTCACGGTTTCGTCACTTCTGCTACACAGCTCCGGCCGGGCTCTCCGGTGACCGCGCGGACCGATCCCCCGTCGAGCGACCTGGAGAGCACCCTCTCTCAGAAGAACAACCAGCCTGCTCCCGGTGGTATGGAGGTTGTGTTCAACTTGCTGAAGACACAGGCGTCCGTGTCAGGCCGACACGCACACTTCGACCCCACCAACGGCTGGCGCAACGCCGACCGCGCCGCGCCGTTCGATTCCTGGTTATCGGGCAACTTCGGAAAGGGGAGACCGTGCGCCACATCGACGACGCGATCGGCACCGACGAGACGGTGCTGCCGATGGCGGTGCACATCGAGGACTTCCTCACCGACCTGGCCAACGCCAACCGGCCTGCCGACACCCTCCGGGCCTATCGCGGAGACCTGACCGCCTTTGCCGAGCACTACGACGGAGACCTGGCGGGGATGGGCGTGAATCCGGTGCGCGTTCCTGTAGCTCAACGCCTGAGGTCCCCGAACACAACGAGAACCGGCCAGCGGATATCTGGCCGGTTCTCGCGTTCCACGGTCGCACGCTGCGCCGCAGTCCCGTGCGGACCGAGGCGGGCCGAGGACTATTCCTGAGTCAGAGTCAGGGTCCGGTTCTCGGTGGTGTCCTTTTGGATCTCGACCTGGCTCATGTCCTCGGCGTCAGGCGGCAGGTAGGCGAACGCGGCGGTGATCTCGACCGCACGGTCATCGTAGTAATACGTCATGAGTTCAATGCCGTCGCCGTCGTGAGCATCTGCGCGATTCGGGCCCTCGCCGTAGTCGTAGCCCAATGGCACCCTGACCTTCGTCTGCCGAGATTCGCCGTCACAGGTCACCCGATCCAGGGCCTCGTCTTTCATGCGGACGGGTCGGCCTTCCGGGCTTTTGAACCGTTCGGACTCGACCTTGACCCACAGGGCGTTGGCCTGGCCGGGTTCGCAGACGTAGGTGATCTCGGCGACGACCCACCAGCTGTAGTCGCCGTGTGCGTCTGGGAACGCTCTCCCGATCCATATGCTGGTCGTTGCGCTGGCCGGCCCGGCCGCGTTGACCAGTACAGCGGCGGTCAACGCGAGTATCGAAGCGAAAAGTCTTCCACGAACCACTATGTGCGCCTTTCGGTGTCGGTAGGTGGTGGAAAAGATCCGTCGAGCGGACAGCAGCCTAGACCACGCCACACAGCAGTTATGCACGAGTCCTATAAGTGACACCAGAGGGGTTTGCGCGAGTCCCAGGGTAAGCGCGAACCCCAGGTCGGCGACATGGTGCGGATCGGCTCCACGGCAGCGCATATTCCCCGCGCGGCCCGCGCGATGGGAGATTAGCGGCGACCCCAGTTGCCCAATCCGCCGCTGATCTCCGCCGTGGTCCTGTCAGTGCCTGCTGCGATGCTGGTACCCAACGGGTTTCGGCATGGAGGGCGGCGGTGAACGACAACGGCCAGGACATGCCAGGGCTGTTCTCCATCGAGATCGCCGCCGACCCGATGCTGGCCGGGTTCGCCGCCGCGCTGGCCGACCGCGACGACCTCGCCACCCGCTCGCGGGAGACCTACCTCGAACGCGTCGGACACTACCTGGGCTGGCTGGCGGCCGACCGCGGCCACGACGACGCCCTGCACTCCCCCGGCGGCCGCGACCGCGCCATCGACGCCTACCTCACCGCGGCCATCGAGGAACGCGGGATCGTCGGGCGCACCGTCAATCTCACCCTCACCGCGCTCACCGTCTTCTACACCTGGCTCGGCCTGGGCGCCCCGGCCACACCGCGGGTGGTGGAGCCGATCAACCCCCGCACCCTCGGCCCCACCGAGCAACGCGCCCTGCTGCGCGCCGCCGCGGCGCGCGGGCCGCGCGCGTTCGCGATGATCGTCCTCGGCTTGGACGCCGGGCCGCGGAAGTCCGAGATCGCCGCCCTAGCGTTGACCGGCCTGGATCTGGCCGACTGGCCCGGCACCCTCGCGATCACCGACTCCACCGGCAACGTGCGCACCGTCCCTTTGCAGCCGGGCACCCGCGCCGCGCTGGTCGCCTGGCTGGCCGAACGCCGCCGCCAGCTACGCGGCCACCCCGAACAGGTCGCCCTGTTCCTCACCGAACACGCCCCGCACCGGCGGCTGGCCGTACGCACCGTCGACGACGTCATCCGCGCCGTCGGCACCGACGCCGGCCTCGACATCTCCCCCGGCACGCTGCGCGCCACCGCCGAACAACGCATGCTGTGCGAAGGCCTCCCACCCGCGGTCGTCGCCGCCCGCCTCGGGCAGCAAGCACCCGACCGCGACCGGGTCCGCGCCCTGCTCGGCGGCACGGCGGCGCGCCCGCTTAACCGTCTCGGGCTCACCGGCAGTGAGCAGCTCGACTTGTTCGGCGACATCGCGATGTAGACGCGTGGCGCCGAACAGCGCGCTACGCGTCTGTTGCGGGTACGAGGGAGTCGATACGGACGCTGGAGGGGTAGCGGCCCGGTGCCTCGAGTCGAGGACAGACTCGACGAGGGCGTGGGTGTCGTCTTCGAGTACGAAAAGGGATTCCGGTAGCTTTCGCCGAAAATCGGGCGGATATGCCGTAATCGGCTGGTAGAGAGCAGTTTTCATGTTGCGATCCGGGTGGGACTACGTCCGTGGTGTGGGGCCGCTGGCGATGCGATGGTGGAGCGGCCGACGCTGCATTCCTCGGCGAGGTCGGCCAGGCTCGCGTCGTCATCCGGGTCGTGGTAGCGGCGGAGGATTGTTTTGCGTGCTGCCAGAGGCAGTTTCGGCTGTTGCCCCTGAGCCGGCCTTTCGCGCGGGCTTTGGCCATGCCCTCGCGGGTGCGCAGGTGATTCAGGTTCGCCTCGAACTCGGCGACCATGGCCAGGGTTTGCAGAAAGACCTTGCCGAACGGGTCGTGCCAGTCGTAGATCGAGTTGCCGAGCCCGAACACTATGTCTTGCTTCCGAAGGCTGGTCAGGATCTCGCTGGCTTCGGCCGTGTTGCGGGCGAACCGGTCGAACTTCGCCGTGGTCAGCACCACCTGGCGTTTGTAACTGACCGCGGCGGAGGAGGTGACCGCGGCGAGTGCGTTGTCGAGCCCGGTGCGGTTGCGGCGGGTGGTGCCGCAGGGGGTTCATCGGAACAGTTCGCGGAACAACCTCTACGGCACACCGTGACCAGGGCCGGAGTGCAGCGGCTGCGGTGTTCCGCTGACCGATCGGCCAACGGAACACCAGGCCCAGCGACGTCGTTCGTACTTCGGTCGGGATGGGATGGCCGCGTGTTGAACACCGCGTAGGAGAAGAAGGGCCTCCGCGATATACCGACCACCTGCCCGAAGGCGGCGCTAGCTGTACGAGCTGCTCACGAAACCGTCGGGGCGGACCAGCACCGTCCCGTATGGCCAGCTATCAACGAGGTGCACTGGAATGTCGGCCTCCACGCCGGGATCGGCCGTGAGTACACACCACTGCGATCCGACGAGATCCAGCGTGGACACCCCGTCGGCCACCCACATGTGCGGCAGGCGAGATCCTGGGGACCCGTCGAGGTCGAGGGCTACGTCCTCGGTGGAGGGGAGTTCCGCGCCGCCGTACCGGTAGCCCAGGTGCACCACCGGCGCGTTGATCGCCCCTGCTTTCTTGCGCGCCTGTGCCATGTCCTTGCCCCAGTGCAGGGACGGATCGTTGAACCGCAGGCGTGCCTGTTCCATCGTCATGAGGGCCACCGGATGGCGTTCGGCGTGATAGGTCTCCAGCAGTTCGGGCCCGGCCTCACCGCGCAGCACGTGTGCGAGTTTCCACGCCAGGTTGTGGGCGTCGGCGATGCCGGTGTTCAACCCGAACGCGCCCAGTGGGGGGATCGCGTGCGCCGCGTCGCCCACCAGGAAGACCCGGCCGACGGACAGGCGATCGGCGACCTGGCCGCGTCCCCGGAACCGAAGCACACTCCGGATCTCCACTTCGATGGACGGGTCGCCGAGCGCGGTGCGGATGAGTTCGGGAGTCGGCTCGGTGTCGAGGCCGGTGAGGAACACCCACTCGCGTGCGCCGTCGACGGTCACCAGCAGGCCGGTCGCGTCCGGATGCTCGATATTGCACATGGCGAACGGCTCGCTCGGACGCAGATCAGCGCGGAACAGGACACTCGTCGTCTCCCGACCCATCACACCGGGACCGGTGAGGCCGACACCGAGGACCTGCCGGACCCGGCTGCGCACCCCGTCGGCCCCCACTAGATAGCGCGCCCGCACGACACGCCCGTCGGACAATGTCGCGGTGACGCCGCCGGAGTCCTGCTCGAAGGAGTCGAGCGCCACGCCGAACTCCACGTCGCCGGCCTTGGCGATCAGCACGCGGTCGAGAAGGTTCTGACCGCACGTGCCGCGGATCCGGGCCGGGGTGTAGGTGAGTTCGGCTGCGGTCTTCGCCTTCCACTCCACGCCTTCGGCGAAGTCGGCCTCGGCGAGCGTGCGCCCTCTGATCTTGCCCGCCCGCAAGTCGACCGCAGCCTCGTTGACGGCGTGATCCAGGCCGACCTCGCGCAAGATCTCCATCGACCGCGACCCGATGCCGGTGGCCCTGGGGTGGGGCGAAAGGTCCGGCTTCTCCTCGACGACCAGGGGCTCGACGCCGTGGTGGCGCAACAGCACCGCGAGCATCAGCCCGACGGATCCGCCGCCCGCGATCAAAACATCCGTGGATACAGCCTGCTTCATAGTTCAGCCCTTCGATACAGTGAATTACGAAATACACTGTATCGAAGTATGCGATGTATTGTCAGCGGCATGTTGGTGTGGGAGCGGCCCGAGCCGCCGGATCGACGAGTGCTGGCCCCGCTGAGCCGGGAGCGGATCGTACGAGCTGCGATCCGGCTGGCCGACGCGGGCGGGCTGGCGGCGGTATCGCTACGCAAAGTTGCCGCCGATCTGGAGGTCGGGCCGATGCGGCTGTACGGCTACATCGCCACCAAAGAGGAACTGCTCGATCTCATGGTCGATGCGGTCTATGCCGAGATGCGGCCGGTCGGAGACGGTTGGCGAGCGGTGCTGCGGTCTCTGGCCGAAACCACCCGGCAGGCCGCGCACCAGCACGAATGGTTCGCCGACCTGATCGGTGGACGGCCCCAGCTCGGGCCGCACGCGCTGGCCAGAGGAGAAGCTGTGGTGGCCGCGATGAGCGGCGTCAACGTGGACATCGTGATGCCGGTGGTCGCGGCGGTCAATGCCTATGCGGTCGGTGCGGTGCGCCGGGAGATCGCCGAGCGGCGCGCCGAGCGGGCCACCGGGATGAACGAGAAGCAGTGGCAGGCCATCTCCGGACCCTATCTGGAGCGAACCTTTGCCACCGGCCGATTCCCCGCGCTGGCCACGGTCATACGCGACGCCGCCCACCTGGACGCCGACCAAACCTTCCGCACCGGCCTAGAGTTTCTCCTCGACGGCATCCAAGGCCACATCGCGAGCTGACACTCAGCCGAGAGACCAAGATAGGCGCCGCCCATGGCACCAACTCGGCGTTGACGCGCTGAGACGACGCGACTTCCAACGCCTGAAGTCACTATTCCGCGGCGGTGACGGCCTTCTCGACAGGGTGGCCAGCCCGACCCCGGCGCGCGTTCTGCCGGATCACGCGGCGGCTGCGAGGCCGGCGCCGGTGGGGTGGGTGTCTGGTTGTCGCCGGTGCTCCCCGCAAGCAACGCTGATGAACCACACAACGCTAGCCGAAAACCCAACGGCCCAGAGTCATTTGAACACTGCAAATGAACACCTGCGTAGACACGGTGGTGCGGGAGCAATTGACGGCTGCCGTTGCGGGCGGGTCACCGCACAGCCAGGCCAGAGCACCTGAGCGCAGCGGCCAGATGGGCGAGAACCTCACACTATCGAGTGGATTCCGAAGCTCGGATGAGGGTGGTGTTCCGGCGGGGACCATGGGGCCGCCTGGTTCCAGAGCAACCACCACGTGTAGTCGCTGGTCTCCGCGCACCACCACTCCGGCGGATGAACGCCGGACAGTTCTGCCCCGCCCTGTATGCCAGAAAGTCCCGAATGGTGGAGCTATCGCCGCCTGGCTGTCGGAGGGGAACGCTACCGTCCCCTCATACGCGCCTGCACCGAAACGGGCGACAAGAAAAGGAGCCACCATTGGACGAAAAGCTCTCCCCCGCTGACCAACTGGCGTCCGACTTGCGGAGGCGTACCAGGCCGTCGAACGAGCTTCCCGCGATCGTGGCCCTCGACGCCGTGCTCGCGCGCACCGACGACATCGTGATCGCGCTCAGCGGTGCCCGCGCCTACACCCAGGGAATCGAACTATTCCTCCGGCTGCACGTTCGCCAGCCCGGCGCTGTGTCGGCTACCGCGGCCTTCGCAGGACTCCACGGAGGCGGTAGCGACCAGTATCTACTCGGTGTCGAGTTCGCCGACGGCCGCACCGCGACAAACATCGACGACTCCCCCTCGGATGACAACAGCACAACCGCGGTGTTGATGTCAGGTGGTGGCGGTGGCAGCCCCGACTTCAGCAGCTACACCTACTACCTGACACCCGTCCCGCCACCGGGACGCCTGTCGATAATCGTCGCCTGGCCGACCGCTGGAATCGATGAGCACCGCGTAGACCTCGACGCAGAACCCTTCCGCAGCGCCGCCGAACGGGCACAGGTCTTGTGGCCGGAACAACCCACCTCGACGTGGAACCCACCGTCCTCCCCACGCCCCGATCTCGCACCCGGCGGCTGGTTCGCTCACGCACTGAACTGACCACCAGTACGGGCTACGACACGGGGCCGGAGCAGTGTTGACGAGTTTCATCGCAGGTACGGGCGTCAGTGAAACACGTTGTTCAGCGACTCGACCGGCCTCCGTACGGGTCGACGGGATTGGCTTGCAGCCCTCGGCTAGCGTCCCCTCGCACCCACCGGCAGACTTGACATATACAACTCGCGCAGTCCTTACTCCCCCGCTGTCGCAGTAAGGTCCCGCACGCCAAAATGCAGATCCTCCCCGGGACCAGGCTGCTCGGAGCCGCCCGGCCTTCAGCGAGTTTGGGTGCTCCACACCGCAGACGACGCTTGAACAGTGCGACACCCAACCGATGTCGTCACCGGAGCACATTGAATCCTCCCGGCATGTCCGGAGACCCCCGCGGGACATGCTCGGCGAGGCCAGTCCGCCCTTGGACGAGCCGGAATGAGAACAGCCGTCATCGATGACAAGGTAGCGCGCCCCCGTCCGCGCACCGGGCCTTTCCCGTGCGTCCAGCGCGCCGCAGGGGGTGGCCGACTCATCCCTGGGGTGGCTACTTCCGGGCGCGCCGGGGCGGAATCATTAAATCCCACAGCCACAACACCTCTCGAACAGGAACCACATCATGGGGATCACCCGCAACCGCTTCCGCACCTTCGCCGTCGCGACCGCCCTCACCGCCGCCGCGCTCGGCGCAACCGTGCTGGGCGACACCATCGCCACCGCCGACCCGAGTGCCGAGGGTTCCTTCCTCGAGGAGATCAGCCTCAACAACGCCACCCTGCCCGGCAAGAAAGCCGACGAGATGGTCGCCGCCGGGTACGCGACCTGCGATCACCTGCGCGGCGGCACCTCGGTACTCGACGAGATCTCCGCGGTCGAGACCACATACCAGTTCCACCAGGGCGTGCTCTTCGTCAGCGCCGCCACCACCAACCTGTGCCCCGGGTTCGCCGGCTAGGTTGTGATGTCCGGGCGCTCCTTGTCCGTCGTTGGGGCCAGCGGCCGAAATGTCGGCCATACGAGTACCAGTCCCAGCAGTTCGTCGAGGACGGCCCATTCGTTGGGTTCGGTCGGCATCGTCGTCCCTCTCGCCGGAGTGTTCGCGGAAATGTCGAAGCCGAAGCGCAAGCAGTGCCCTGGCCGCGTCGTTGGTCAGCGCGGGTGGGCTGTCGGGGCAAACCACTTCGATGATGCCTTCTCTGTTAACCCTGCGATTGTTGGGTCTCAGCAGACATGCTGGGACGCCACGCTTTCAACGCCCAGTGCTGGACTGAAGATGGCAGAACGCGCAGTCGCCTCGGAAGACTCAGCGCATGTCCGCAGAGAGGATGTGCGGACTAGCCGAAGCAGCGTACGGGCGCGCATCGAAAGCCGATGGCAGTGGGCCGAGGGCGAAAGAGTCTGTCCTGCAGTCATTACGGAAGCAAGCCAGCGATGTGGACGCAACCCGAACTTGCAGCGCACTCCGCTGAAAGCAATGCCAGCTACGCCCGGATGCGTCTCGATTGCCCCACTAATCCTTGCGATTCGGTGGACTGCACCCTGCGACTCCATGGTCGTACTCGAAACTGGCTCGGTCGGAAAGAAACAAGACCAGCTTGGCGGCACGCGCGAGGGAAGCGATGAACCAGGCATGGACATGACAGTCTCCTGACTGCCTGCCCGCCGATTCTCCGGAATCCAGGTTACCGCAGCAGGAACACCGCCCCGGACACACCGGGCGACGTGGTCACCACGGCTGCTGGCAACCCCGCGACGAAGGCCGGAGCACTACACCCGCCTCCAACTCCGGGGACTGTGGCAGCCGGCCGGGCGGCCCGTCCTCGCCGATGACTCCCGGCGAATCAGGAGCCACGACTGGCAAGCCCGCTACGGTGCAAAACACCGCCCAACCCGGCGGTGCCGCAGGACTTGGTGGCCATCCGCGGCCGCAATCCCTCGCGCCGGATCGGAAGCGTCGGGGAGGCCGGTATCAGACTTTGTTGGCGCCGTCGTCGAGTAGTGCGCGCAATGTCATGTGGGCGATGTGGGTTTCGAGTCGTTGCCGGTCGGGCATGACGGCGGCACGGAAGCGGTGTCCCGCTAGGAAGGACAGCACCGCCCATGCGGCCGCTTGCGGGTCGAGGTCCGCGCGCAGTTCCCCGGTTCGCAGGCCCTGCGTGATCACTTCGGCCAGGACGTCGGCGAGTTCGCCCATGTGGTGGCGGACCGCCTGCTCGACAGCGGGCTCGGCGGTCATGGTCATGGCGTCGGCGAAGATCACTCCGAGCGAGCCGGGTGCGTGGAGTTCGTCGATGTGGCCGGGGCTGAGCAGGTGGGCCAGCAACGTGGCGACGGAGTCGGTTTCGGAGGCGACGGTGCGCATCATGGCGCACATATGCCTGGAGGCGTGTGCCACGACAGCGGCGTAGAGCGCGGCTTTGGAGCCGAAATTCTGGAACAGCACCGGCTCGGTGACACCGACACGAGCCGCGATCTGCGCCATGGTGGCGCGCTGGAACCCCGACTCGGCGAACACCACAGTGGCGGCGCCGATGATCGACGCGCGCCGGTCGGCGGCGCGTAATCGAGTGCGCCGCTGTTCGGCGGGATCGGAGGATGCGCGTGCCATGCAGTCATCGTATCCGCCCTTGCCCAACAACTTAGTTGCGACTAAGTTATTCACCATCTTAGTCATCACTAAGTTAAGGAGGGGCCATGGGCCTCGGACATTTGATGCATCACACCCCGAACCCGGACACCGCGGGACTCACCATCGACCACGGCGGTACCTACGACGTGTTCGGCGCGGTGTTCTTCGGCGGACGACGCGACCGGATTTATCGCCGCCTCGCCGAGTTGAGCGGCGCCCGCCCGAGTGACCGCGTGCTCGATATCGGTTGTGGGACCGGATATTTGACGCGCCGCTTGGCCGCGGTAGCCGATGCGGGGACGGTGGTCGGTGTCGATGCGTCGGCGGCGGTGCTCGAGCGCGCCCGCAAGATCACCACCGAACGGAATTGCACCTACTCCGTCGGCGTCGCCGAATCGCTTCCCGGCGAGGACAGTTCGTTCGATGTGGTGACCAACTGTTTGATGCTGCATCACCTGCCGGAGGATGTGCGCGCGACAGCGCTGGAGGAGATGTGGCGGGTGCTGCGTCCTGGGGGCCGCCTGTTGATCGGCGAGTTCCGGCCACCGGCCAACCCTCTGGGCCGCCATCTGGTCGGTGCATTGACCGGTCCTTCGATGCAGCACAATCCCATCCATTTGCTCGAGCCGATGGTCGCTGAAGCGGGTTTCGAGCAAATCGGCTCAGGCGACCTGCATCCCTGGATCCGCTACATCACAGCCCTGAAGCCGGGAGCCACTCGATGAGGCACTCGACGGGCGTGCTGCGGGTCCTCGCTGTTGTGTTGATCGTCATCGGCCTGGCCGTGCATGTGGGGCTGGGCAGCATGGCCGGGCTCGGAGCCGCCGCCGTGGGCCTGATACTGGTCGCGCATCTGCTGCTCGCCGCCGTCGGGCGCCGATGGCTGCACCGCCTCTCCTCGAGATAGCCGCGTCAACGGCTCGGGGATGAACCGCGCCATCCCATCCGCCGCGACCAGCCGAAGGCGTGTGACCGTCCGCGGTACCCTACTCGCCAATAGGTTCGCATCTGCGCACCTATTGGCGTAAGGTCGCCCTTAGTCGAGCGAGTTCGGGAAGGTCAGCGTGATCGAGGTATTGCGGCGTCGCCGGTTCCGGCGGTTGTTCACCGCGCAGGTGGTGGCGCTGGTCGGGACCGGTTTGCTGACGGTGGCGGTCGGACTGCTGGCCTACGATTTGGCCGGTAGCGACGCCGGGGCGGTGCTGGGTACCGCGCTGGCGATCAAGATGGTCGCCTACGTCTTCGTCGCGCCGGTGATCGCGGCGGTTGCCGACCGCGTGCCACGCCGGGTGCTGCTGGTGTCCGCGGACGCGATCCGGGCGGTGATCGCCGTGACACTGCCTTTCGTCACCGAGGTGTGGCAGATCTATCTGCTGATCTTCGTGCTGCAAGCCGCCTCGGCGACATTCACCCCCGCCTTCCAGGCAGTGATCCCGGCGGTGCTGGTCGACGAGGACGACTACACCCACGGATTGTCGCTGTCACGGCTGGCCTACGACCTGGAATCACTGCTGAGCCCGGTGCTGGCCGCCGCATTGCTGACGCTGATCGACTACAACCTGCTGTTCGTCGGCACCGCCGCCGGGTTCGCCGCCTCCGCCGCGCTGGTGGTGAGGACCCCGTTGCCGCGCCTGGTGCCCGGTGGCCGAACCGTGCCGCTGATCGAGCGGATCACCCGCGGCGCTCAGGTCATGGTCGAGCGACCGGTGCTACGCGGCCTGCTGGCCATGAACCTCGCCGTCGCCGCCGCGACCGCGCTGGTTGTGGTGAACACCGTGATCTACGTCCAGGACCTGCTGCACGGCTCCGCCGCCGGTGTCGCCCTCGCCCTGGCCTGCTACGGCGGCGGCTCGATGCTCATCGCGCTCACCATGCCGCGGCTGCTCTCACGCTTCAGCGACCGCCGAGTCATGCTCACCGGCAGCGCTGCGCTGCCGGTGGGGCTGCTCGCCGCCGCCGCGATCGCCGCGATTCAGCCCTCCGCCGAGTGTGGCTGGTTTCTGCTGGCCCTGGCATGGACAGCGCTCGGCGCGTGCACCTCGATGATCAACACACCGTCCGCGCGTCTGCTGCGCGCGGAATCGACACCGGAGAACCGCACAGCGGTCTTCACCGCCCAGTTCTCGCTTTCCCATGCCTGCTTCCTGCTCACCTACCCCATCGCGGGATGGGTCGGCGCCGGAGCGGGCCAGCTCACCGCCGCACTGACCCTGGCCGCCATCGCTACACTTGCAGCAACCACAGCCGCCCGCGTCTGGCCCGCGACCACGCCGACCGAACCGGAGGCGGTGCCAGCAGGAAGGCGGTGAACGATGGCAGGGCCTCCGAATCCGGCCGCTGACCCTCCCGTGCCCAGCCTCCTGCACCCGATCAGCCCCGACCAACCGCGTCTGGATGCCGCGACCGGCGCCTTCCGCATGCTGTCCGACCCCACCCGGCTGCACATCCTGTGGATCCTCGCCGACGGCGAAGCCGACGTCACCGCCCTCACCGAAGCAGTCGGCGCCTCCCGCACCGCGGTCAGCCAACACCTCGCCAAACTCCGCTTCACCGGCCTGGTCGACACCCGAAGAGAAGGCCGCCGCATCATCTACCGCGTCCGCGACGGCCACCTCACCCGACTGGTCCGCGAAGGACTCAACCTCGCCGACCACATCGTCACCGGCGAACCACCACACGCCTGACCGATTCGGTCCGGACCGACTTCGCCATGCCATGGCCTTCGCCGATCAGGCTGGACACGACAGGTGCGCACACTTCACATCGCAGCCACAGTGCAGCGGGCACAGCGGTACCAATTGTCGGGTCGACAGCATGAGCCGCCTGATGCCGCCGAAATATCCGGCGTACGGCCGAACTCATCATGCGAGCTGCGGTCACCGAGACTGCCGTGGTGCATGCGGTCAACGATTCGCTGCCGACTGGCCGACCGGGTGGCGCTGGTCGCGTCGACGCACTGTGCGCAATCCGAAGGCTTGGCCCACGCTCGCGCCTTCGAGCAGGTATTGCAGTCCTATCACCACGAATCCGAACAGCCATCGTGCGACCGTCTGCCACAACCGGGGGCGTCGGCCGTCCTTCCATCGGAGGACCCGCATTCCGAACAGCAGCTTCGCGACACTCCCCCGCAGCAGCAGTGTGCCGAGGACGTGGTTGGCGAATGACAACGCGAGCACACACGGAATGAACGCGCCCAGGAACTCCACGACACCGTTGAAAGCATGAAAGGCACGTTGCGACAATGCGAAACCCACGACCAGCGCGACGAAGGCGTCGGTCACCGCAGCCAGGGCCAAGCGGTTCTCTCCCGCCTGCTCCGGGACACCGACCCCCCGAGGTTCGGGCGACTGGGCGGGTGATCGGCTCTGGTGAGGACCAGGGTGCGTTGCGTTCACGCGACGTATTGTGCCGCCACCCACCAGCTCTCCCCAGGGATGTGGAGGTCGCACCCGTGCGGGACGCTGAAAAACGACAACACGCCCGCGGTGGTGACCTGCAGATCGGTGCGCACCAGCGGGATGCGGTAGGCGGTGTTGTTGTCACCGAACTTGCCGGTGCGCCCGAAAGTGTCGGTGACCGGTTTCCAGTCCGCGTCGGTGGTCGCCACCGGTTGGCGCCCGGACGCGGCGGAAGTGGTCGCGGGTGTGGGCGAGGTGTCGGCGCTCGAGCATCCTGCCGCCGCGGTGAGCGCCAGCAACGCGGCCATTGTGGCCGCGCGTAATGGGGGTCGACGTGTCGAAACTGCCATGGCATGTCCATGTCGTCGAAAGATGTTGTGCCCGACGGTTCAGTGGGTGGGTTCGAACTCCCACAGCACCGGCGCACCGTCGGCGCCCCGGGGGACCGGGAAGTAGGTGTGGTGGGTGGCGGGGTCCAGCGCCAGCGAGTGGGCCCCGTCGGCCAGGTGCGCGGAGCCGACGGCGAGGGTGCGGCCGTCGCGGCGGTCGAACACGCTGACCCAGCCGCTTTCGGCCGCGAGGTAGACCCGGTGCGCGCCCGGGTCGTAGACCAGCACGTCGGGAGTCTCACCGACACGGTCTTGTCCGGTGACGGTGCGGGCGGCCAGGTCCACGGTGACCATGCTGGAGTTGGCCTCGCAGCCGACGAACATCACTCGATCGGCGGCGTCGAGGGCTTGGCCGTGCGGATGGTCGCAGCCCGGCGTCGGGATCCGGTCGGTCACCACGAAAGTCGCGGGATCGATCACCGTCAGATCGTCGCGGCCCTGGACCGCCACGACCATGCGGTCGGTGACCGGGTCGTAGACGACGTTGCCGACCTCACCACCCAACCCCACGGTGGCGCGCACCGCCCCGGTGTCCGCGTCGACGACGGTCTCGGTGCCGGCGTGCTCGTTGGTCGTCCACACCGCACGACGGACCGGGTCATAAGCGACTCCGTCGGGGTAGTCACCGGTCGGGGCGGTGAACACCACCGCGCCGGTGTCGGCGTCGAAGGCGACCAGCTGGTTGCGGCCGGTCGCGGTGGCATACAGCCGGTGGGTGTCGGGGACCACGATCACCCCGTGCACGTTCGGTACATCGGGGAGGGTGCGGACCACCTGGTGGGCACGTACATCGACCTCGATGACCTCACCGGCACCCATATGGGCGAGGAACAGCCGCCCGCGCCTGGCATCGAGGCTGGTGTAGTCGAAGCGCACCGGCCCGCCGGTCAGCGCCACCTGCGCGACTTGCCGCAGCGGCAGCTCACCGGCATACGGGGGTCCCGCCGGTGGGGAGGTCGAGCATCCGCCCACCACTACGGCTGCGGCGCCCAGCAGCGCCGCGAGTGTGCGCGTCGGGGGCATCACCCACCTCCCACTCGATGTAACCGTGGTTTCGAAACTACGCTGGGGGCAGGTGCGGTGAAATGCCACCACCGGACCGGAGGATTTCGTGCCCGACTCGCCAGCGGCGACGCCTGGGCAATGGGTGATGCTGTCGTATCGCATGCCTCGTGAGCCGTCCACGCCGCGGATCGCGTTGTGGCGCAAGCTCAAACGCCTTGGGGTCGGGCAGATCTCCGACGGCCTGGTCGCCCTACCGGCGGATGCGCGCACGCGTGAGCAGCTGTTCTCGAGCATGAGCCCGGCCGAAGTGGCGGCGATGACCGAGCGCCTCGAGTTCACCGATGAACCGGTCACCCCGCCGATCGAGACCGGCCCGGGCACCGAACCGGTCCTCATCCCCCGATCGGTGAAGCTGACCCGTGACCTCGCTCAGGCGTGCAAGCGCCGCGCCGCGAACCTCGGCATGTCGCAGTCGGCCTATATGCGTTCGTTGATCGAACGCGACGTGACCGAGGCCGGAACCGGCGAGCAGCGACCGGCGTGGGTGCGTGAACTCCTGGCCGTGATCGCTCAGCACGAGAACGACGAGCACCGCAAGGCATCCTGAGCCGAGTTCGGCGGTCGAGGTCGACCAGTCGGGATGACCCGTTCGGCTGGTCCCTCGCCTAGCTAGGAGTCGCTCACTGTCAGCGCGTCTGCCTGCACAATGCCGCCGGAACTGGGCGGGCGACTGATGGGTTCGACGCGTTCAGCGGCTTTCGGGGTTGGCGAGCCGGTCTGCGCCGGACGTGCACTCGGCGCGAAACTCGGCAGTGACGAGTACAGATCCGACACCGTTCTCCCGCAGGTCTGCACGGTGCCGTCGGGGCGGACGAGCACGGCGTCGGCGCGCCCGCCGCGCAGCCAGCGGTGCAGCGCGGTGCCCGGCACGGCCCGCAACACCACACCGCCGCGCTGTTCGACGGTCGCCGCCTGCACCGGTGATGGGGCCGATGTCGTGATGATGGCGTAACGCCCGGCGATGAGGTCGTCGACCCGGTGCCCGTCGGCCATCCGTTCGTTCGGGACCAGCCGTCCGGCCAGACCTCGACGCAGCGGCGGTGCGGTCACCAGCGCGGAGCGGTGCAGCGGCGGTGACTCTCCGCTGATGATCGTCCGGGTCAGCCCGGGCAGCCGGTGCAGTCGCGGAGCGAGCAGGCCGCGCAGTCGATTGCCCAGTTCGCCGCCCTCGGTCATGGTCAAACCCATGAGTTTGGCCAGCCGGATCATCATGTGCGCGTGCGGTTTCCGCTCGGTCTCATAGGTGGCGAGCACCGGCTCCGGAAGCTCGCCGCGCAGCACCCCGGCCAGCTTCCAGCTGAGGTTGGCGGCATCGCGCACGCCCGCGCCCATGCCCTGCCCGATGAACGGCGGGGTGAGGTGGGCGGCATCGCCGAGCAGGAATACGCGTCCGGCACGCCATCGGTCGGCCAGTTGCGCGCGGAAGGTGTACTCCGCCACCCGGACCAGCTCCAAGCCCTCGCGGTCGGCGTCGGCCAGCCATGGGGCCAGCAGGGGCCACAGTCGAGCCAGATCACGGTAGTCGTCGGCGGATTCGCCGGGCCGCAAACGGAATTCCCACCGGTGGCGGGTCGTGCCGATGCGCATGTATGTCGCGGCTCGATGCGGGTCGCATACCTGATGCACGCCTCCCCAGTGCCCAGGATCGACCGTGGTCGCGAGGTCGACGACCAGCCAGCGCTGCTCGAATCGCAAGTCCCGCATGCGCGCGCCGATCGCGGTGCGCACCAGGCTGTTCGCGCCGTCGCAACCCAGCACGTAGCGGGCGCGCACCGACTCGGACGCGCCGGTCGCGCGGTCTTCGAAATCAACCCGGATACAGTCCTTCTCGACCGTCAGCCCGGTGACTTCCACTCCGCCGCGCAGCGAGACGGCCGGATGCCGTGCCAGATTGGCCCGCAACAGCGCCTCCAGCTCCGGCTGGTCGAACAGGTTGGCATCGGGGAATCCGTTGCGGCCCCCGACCGGATCGCGGTCGAATTGCGCCAGCACCCGATGCCGCGGATCCACCAGGCGCAACCCCGGCGCGGGCCGGGCGATCGCGTCGAACCCCGGCCCGATGCCGAGACGTTCCACGATCCGCCGGATCTCACCGTCGAGATGGACCGCGCGCGGCTGCGGGTAGACGCCCTCCCACCGCTCGAGGACCAGCGATTCGATGCCGTATTGGGCGAGCAGCGTGGCCGCGGTGAGCCCGGACGGGCCCGCTCCGACGATCACCACCGGAACTGTCGGCGAAGTCATCGGGATCCACCGATCAACGTGGCCACGTAGGCCGTGGCGACCACAGCCGTACCTGCCGCGGGCGCGATTTCGGTCGTGCCGTCGCCGTTTCGGAGATGGCTGGCGACCGCACCGGTCATCAACAGCACCAGCCCGGCCACGGCAGCCCGGCCGATCGCAGGGCGAACCGGTCCCAGCAGCACCCCACCGGCCGCGAGGAGTTCGACCGCGCCGATGCCGCGATAAGCGGTGGTGGAGTACCCGAGATGCGCCGCACGCTCGCGCATCGCCGCGACGGCGGCGACCTTGGCCGTCCCGAGGTATAGGAATTCGGCTGCCAGCACGCCCCCGAGCACCTTCGCCACGGTTTTCATCGCCGCACCTCGATTCTCGCGTCGATCGCATAGCGGCCCAGGATCGCCTCGGCAGCGGCTGGATCGACATCGGGGTCCAGGACGACGGTGGCGACGATCGCGCCGTCCTCGACCGCGGCGGAGATACCCGCCACACCGGTGGTCTCGGCGAGCGCGTCGAGCAGTTCGCGGCGAGTGGCATCGGCGCGCAGGCCCAGCTTGTACGGCTTTCCGACATCGGTGACGGGCAGCGAGTCGAGGATGGTGACCGTCTTGGGGGCGGCGGCGCGCTCGTGCACCCGCTCGGCCGCCCACGCCACCAGTTCGCCCTCGGTGGCCTCGGCGCCCGCGGTGAGAGCGACGTAGGCGACCGGGACCTCGCCGGCGTGTACGTCCGGGCGGCCCACCGCTCCGGCCGCGCTCACCTGCGGGTGGCTCAGCAGCGCGTCCTCGATGCTCGCGGGATCGATGTTGTGGCCGCCGCGAATGATGAGATCCTTTGCGCGACCGTGCAGATGGATGAATCCCTCCTCGTCGATATGGGCCATGTCACCGGTGCTCAGCCAGCCGTCGACCACGGCGCCCAGTCCATCGAGGCGGTGACCGTGTTCGTCGCGGCCGGTCACGTATCCGGCGAAGACCGTGGGGCCGCTGATGACCAGGACGCCGGTCTCCCCGTCGGGGAGTGTCTCCCCCACCCCGTCTTCAGCCGTGCGGACGACCGCGACCTGCTGATAGGGCATTCGCTGCCCGACCGCGCCGGGCCGGGGAACATCCGGGAAGCTGCGTGCGGTGGCGCACGTCGCCTCGGTGAGGCCGTAACCCTCCACCAGAGTGACCCCGGTGTGCAGCTGGAAGTTTTCGCGGACCGCGAGCGGCAGCGGGGACGCGCCGACCATCGCGTAGCGCAAGCTGGTGATGTCGGTGTCGATCGGGCATTGGGCAAGTACCGCATACACCGTCGGCACGGCGCTCATCGCGGCAATCCGGAAGTGCGCCACGATATTCCAGAACTCCGCGTAGAGCGTGAAGTCCCGATATCCCAGCGGACCGGCCCATACCACCGGCTGACCGCGGAACAGCGGCGCGAGCAGGGTGACGACCAGCGCGTTGACGTGGAACAGCGGCAGCGCGGCGAAGACCACCGATTCCTCATCGAGCAGCGAGTTGGCGGCGATCATCCACGCATTGGAGACCTCACCGGAATGTCGGTGCGCCGCCAGTTTCGGCACGCCCGTCGTGCCGCCGGTGTGGAACAGCGACGCCAGATCCGATGCCGCCGGCGCCTCTCCGTGAAAGCGGATCGAATCCTCCTCGGCGGCAAGGGTATCGAGGTAGCCGATCCGGATGCCGCCGATGCCTGGCAGGGTCGGCGGCGGCTCCGGAGCTGCCGTCGGACGCAACACCAGCAGGGCATCCAACAGACCGCGCGCCGCGAGTTCGCGTGCGGTGGTCCAGGTGTCAGGCTCGAGTTCCGGACCGGCGGCGATCAAGACCCGAGCGCCCGAGCGGCGCAGCAGCTCCGCGACGTGCTCGTGCGACAGGCCGCCATTGATCGGTGCGCCGATGCCCGCCAGCTGTGCGGCGAGGGTTGCCGGGATCAGCTGTGCGCAGTTGGGGGCGATCAGTGCGACCGCGTCGGTGCGGCGCACACCCAGCTCGTGCAGCAGGTTCGCGTACTTGTGCACGTCGGCGAGCAGCTCGGAGTAGGTGCGCCGCAACGGCTCTCGCCATCGCGCCGCATCCGGCAGCACGGTGATCGCGGTGCGCTCCGGCCATCGCGTCGCCGCACGGACGAGCAGGGCGTAGGTCGATTCGGGCAGGCCGCGCGCCTCGAGCGGTATCGCTTCGATGGCGGCCAGGTCCTCCGGGCCGGTGTACCGGGGCCAGAGCAAGTCCTCGGTCGAGGTCTCGAGGGTCGTGTTGTCGGTCATCGGGCGTACCTCACGACCGTGCGCTGGCGGCCCAGGTCGAGGGCGCCGTCGTCGGTGCCGATCGCGGCCTCGACCACGTCCCCGTCCTTCAGGTACTTCGGGTTCTTGGCCTGGCCTCGGAAGAACATCTTCCACTTGACCTTCGGCGGCAGCAGCGAGCCGATGATCTCCACCGGCTTGGGCGGGGCACTGAGCGCGGTGCCGATCGGGGTTCCGGTGAGTAGCAGATCCCCGGCGTCCATGCGCTGGAATCGGGCCAGCGCGCGCAGCGTCTCGACCGGCCGGTAGATCATGTCCGCGACCGTCATGTCCTGCCGCAGCTGGCCATTGACCCACAGCCGCAGCCGCAGATCTCCGAACCGCTTCAGCTCATCGGCGTCGAGCAGCACCAGCGCCGGGCCGACCGGGGTGAAGGTCGGATACGACTTCGCCTCGTAGAACTGCGTTTTCGGCAGCTGCACGTCGCGCGCCGAGATGTCGTTGGTAACTACCAGGCCCGCGACGTAGTCCGCGAGGTTCTCCGCCGAGACATCAGCGCCGACCGGCATCTCGCGACCGAACACGAGGCCGATCTCCACCTCGTAGTCGAGCAGCTGCACATGCGCGGGCCGGATGACGTCGTCGTGGGGTCCACTGATCGATCCGGACGCCTTGCGGAAGAACGTCAGCGGCACCGTCTCGGGGTCCATCCCCGAATCCCTCACGTGCGAGGCGAAGTTCGTCATCTGCGCAACCACCCGACACGGCGCGGTCACCGGGGAGATCAACGAAAGGCTTTGCACTGCCACGGGTTCCGCGCCGGACACAGCCGCGGCGATCGCCTCACGGTCGGCGAGCAGTTCCCGCGTGGTCGTCGCGGTGGTATCGATACGGGCGGCACCGGCGGGGGTCTGCACCCACCAGGCGTCGGCGGTGCGGAGGATGGATGTGCTCATGAGTTGGCCACTTTCAACAGGCCGCGCAGGCGGCGGATATCGAATTCGTTGTCCTCACGCAGCGCGTCGACGATCGAGCGCAGTTCGCGCAGCGATTCGGCTCCAGGCTTGATGCCGAGGAAGTCCTTGGTCACGGGCGGGCCCCACTGCGCCAGACCGGAAGCGCTCATCGGCGCCCAGCCCGGCTCGAGGGTGCAATCGAACATGTCGCCGTCACTGAAGTGCTCCACCATGAACCCGTCGGGATCGCGCCAGTAGTCGAAGATCTGGCTGCCATGGATATGGCGGCCGATCCCCCACGATCGGCGATAACCCTGTTCGCGCAGGTACTCTCCACCCGCCGCGAGCGCGTCCAGGTCGGCGACCTGATACGCGGAGTGCACATAGCGGTTCGACGGCCCGAGCGTCAACGCGAGCGTGTGATGGTCGGTCGGCACCGAACCCTGGTCGCAGCGAATGAAACTCATGACCGGACCACGCTCCCGCTGGCCCGGGTAAAAGAGGAAGTCGCTGACGATCAGGCCCAGATTCCGCAGATACCAGTCGAGGGTCTCGCGGTATCTCGTCGACTGGATCACCACGTGTCCGAGCCGACGCACGCGTGCCGGTGCCCGCAGCGGTCGCTGCGTGGCATTCACCCGCGCCACCTCGTGCCCGAAGTTGAAGATGTGGGGCTGCTGCGTCGGCAAAGCCTCGAGTTCGTGCGTCTCGGCGACCACTCGCACCCGCAGGCGGCTCGGATCGGAAAGGTCGACGGTCAGTCCGCCCAGTGACTCCGGCAATGGCATGGCTCGCGCACCGGTCGCGGCGGCCAGTCGCAGCAGATCGGCGGAATCGGCGGCACGAAAGGCCGGACCGACGAAGCGCGAGCGGACACCACGCCGGATGAGCACGCATGGCGCGCCCGGATCGGTCCCGCGCAGCTGCAACTCGTCGGCCGTCCGCATGGCGGTCGCGAACCCGAAGGCGTGGGCGAAAGCCTCCGCCCCGTCCAGGTCGGGCTTCTCGAACTCCAGCCACGCCAAGTCCAGCACCTTGATCACGGGATTGCGCGCCCGGCCCGGATGCTCACCCGCGTGCGCCCCCTGCTCGCTGTGCAGACCGCTGTGTACATCGTGATGGCCGCTCATCGACCACTCCCTTCCAATAACTGACGATATCGTCACTCACGAGAGCGGCGTCAGTCAATACCATCTGACGATTCCGTCAAAATTGAATCGAGCGGCTATGATGGTGAGCCTGTCCAGTAGGAGAGATGCATCGATGACCACGCACAATGGGTCGGCACCCAATCGCCTGGAACGCCGCAAGGCCCGCACGCGCGCCGCGCTGGTCGGCGCGGCGCAATCACTGCTGGCCGAGGGCAAGATCAATGTGCCGATCCTCGAGATCACCCAGGCCGCCGACGTCGGCATGGGATCGTTCTACAACCATTTCCAGAGCCGCGAGGAGCTGTTCCATGCTGCCGTCGAGGAGGCACTCGACCGGCACGGAGCACTGCTCGATCTGCTGTGCGAAGACGTCGAGGATCCGGCTCAGGTCTTCGCGCAGAGCTTCCGCCTCACCGGCCGCCTGCACCGCCTGCATCCCACCCTCAGCAAGGTCTTGCTCAATGACGGGCTCGGCGTGGCGAACTCGGACCGCGGGCTCGCGCCTCGCGCACGCCGCGACATCGAGGCCGCGGCCGAAGCCGGGCGCTTCGACATCCGCGACCCGGAACTGTCGATGACCATCGTCGCCGCCGCGGCCCTGGGCCTCGGACGCCTGCTGCACGACCATCCCGAACGCGACGACGCCGAGGCCGCCGACCAGGTGGCCGAGGACCTGCTGCGCATGTTCGGGCTCTCCTCCGAGGAAGCCCACGAGATCTGCCGACGCCCGCTACCGCCGTTGGACCTGCCGCGCGTCGGCTCGACTCCATAGACTCAGCGGTCGTCAACGGCGGGAGCCTGCGGCAACCATCTCGAGGGGGCAACGCTAGCTGGGCCATCGCGGCCGGAGCACCGCATGCTCTACCAGGGCCGGCACACCACCGAACGCCGGTCGGTGGGCCACGCGCCGCGCGACTCCAGCCGCTGGTCAGGGGGAATAGTGCTGGCGCGCATACGCTGCATGCGCGACGCTACGACGACGCCTGCGCGCTCGGTGAAACAGCCGAAGCCATCGGCTCGGCGCGGACCATCCGCTCACGGAGCCCGATCGGCTCGTCGTGGCGGGCGGCAGCATAGACCTGCAAGTAGCGAGTGATGGCGATCCGACCCTCGTCGGTCAGCGCGTCACTCTCGTCGCCGCGCTGGTGGGCCAGCTCGAAGACGTGGTCACCCAGCTCCACGGCCACCTCGACGACGCGTCGGCTGGTGCCGGGCGCGAGCAGGCCGGTGGCAAGCAGGTGGCGGTGGAGCAGGTCGGTGAGCCTGCCGAGGTGTTCTCTGATGTCGTCGCGGAGAGCCTCGTTGTGCCGGGAGGCGTAGTAGAGCGCGACGAAGTCCGGGTGCGACATGTAGTGGCGGCCGTGAAAGGCGATGAACGCCTCGACGGCGGCCGCGATGTCCGGGTGTGGCCGGGCGGTGGCGAGGGACTCCTCCAGTTCGCTATCGAGGCGCGTGAGTTCGCGGGCGAGCAGCTGCTCGAAGATGGCGTCGCGGTTGGTGAAGAACTGGTACACCGTCGCGGACGGGACACCAGCACGTTCCGCCACGGAACGGACCGTCGCCGCGTCGGTTCCCTCGGCCGTGATGATCTCCACGGCGGCGTCCAAGATCCGCTGGACGCGCTCGCGGCTGCGCTGCTGGACCGGTTCGCGGCGGAGGGGGCTGGCGTCGGGCACGGCATCCATGGTAGACACGAAAAAAATAACATGACGTCATGTTCATGTTTCAGCGGATCTCTTGCGGAGGCGACTACACCATGAGCGCGACCGGGGCAGCCGTCGATGCGTTGACCGAGGCGGGGCGGGCGATACGCGGCTCCGGGGGCGGCGGCACCGCGAAGGCCGCTTGCAACTTGTGCGAGGCGATTTGCGGGATCGAGATCACCATCGAGGGCGGGAGGGCCGTCGGTGTGCGCGGCGACCGCGACGACCCCCTATCCCGCGGCCACGTGTGCCCCAAGTCCGTAGCGATGACCGACGTGCACAGCGACCCGGACCGGCTACGGCGGCCGCTGCGCAAGATCGACGGAGAATGGGTGGAGGTGGACTGGTCCGAGGCGATCAACGCGGCGGCCCGCGGACTCGCTCAGGCCCGTCGGCGGCACGGCGCGAATGCGGTGGCGGTCTACCTGGGCAACCCCTCGGTCCACAGCCTCGGCGCGATGACCCACGGGTCCGCGTTCGCCTCATTGCTGCGAACCCACAACCACTTCTCGGCATCCTCGGTCGACCAGTTGCCGCACCAGGTCGTTTCGGCACTGCTGTACGGGCACCAGTTCCTGCTGCCGGAGCCGGATCTGGACCGGACACAGCACCTGCTCATGTTCGGTGCCAACCCGCGTGCGTCGAACGGAAGCCTGATGACCGCGCCGGATATGGCGCGGCGGCTGCGGGAAATCCGCGAGCGCGGCGGGCGGGTCACCGTCATCGACCCGCGCCGCACGGAGACGGCCGCGGACGCCGATGAGCACGTATTCATCCGGCCCGGCACGGACGCCGCGGTGCTCTTGGCCATGGTGCACGTCGTCTTGCGAGACCGGGCACCGCGCCTGCCCGACTACATCACGGGTGCGGACGCGCTCCGAGACGCGGTCGCCGAGTTCACGCCGGAAGCCGCCGGCCGTTTCAGCGGCGTGCCCGCCGCCACGATCACCCGCCTCGCCCACTCCTTCGCCGACGCGGGTCCCGCCGCCTGCTACGGCAGGTTCGGCGTGTCGACCCAGCGGCACGGCACTGTGTGCCAGTGGGCCATCCAGGTGCTCAATATCATCACCGGCAACCTGGGGCGCGAGGGCGGGACGCTGTTCACCGACCCGGCCATCGACATGACACGGCTGCTGAGCCCGGGCCATTTCGGCCGACGCCGCAGCCGTGTGCGCGGGCTTCCTTCCTTCGCCGGGGAGTTTCCGGTCGCCGCCCTTGCCGAGGAGATCACGACGCCGGGCCAGGGGCAGGTCCGGGCGCTGTTGACGATCGCGGGAAACCCGGTGCTGTCCACTCCTGCCGGAGCCGCACTCGGCACCGCGCTCGGCGGCCTCGACTTCATGGTGGCCGTGGACTTCTACCTCAACGAGACCACTCGCCACGCCGACGTCATCCTGCCGCCGACCAGCGCGCTGGAACGAGACCACTACGATTTGGTTTTCCGGTCCTTCGCCGTCCGCAATACCGCGAAATACTCGCCCGCGGTGCTGCCCAAGCCGCGCGGCGCGCGGCACGACTGGGAGATCTTCCGCGACCTCGGCTCGGCCTACCAACGCCACCTCGGAGGCGGCCGGATGCGGGTATTGCGCCGTCGCCTCAGTAGGCCCGCCGTGGCCACCGAGATTCGGCTGCGGACACCACCGCGCCGGCTGGTGGACCTGCTCCTGCGCACAGGTCGCTACAAACTGAGCGTGCGGCGACTGCTCGCTCACCCGGCCGGGCTGGACCTGGGCCCGCTGCGGCCGGGCGTCGAGCATCGCCTGCGCACTCCCGACCGCCGACTACACCTCGTGCCACCGGAGATCGCGGACGCCCTCGACACCCTGCGCTCCGACCTGGGTACGGCTCCGGCGGACCCAGGGTCGCTGCTGTTGATCGGCCGACGGCACCTGCGCTCCAACAATTCCTGGATGCACAACTACGCCCGCCTCGTCGCCGGTCCGCAACGGCACCATCTGCTCATGCATCCTGCCGACGCGGCCCGCCTCGGACTGGCCGACGGGCCCGCCGTGCTGCGCTCGCGCACCGGCGCCGTGCGGGTGGACGTCAGGCAGACCACCGACATCATGGCGGGCACGGTCAGCCTGCCGCACGGGTACGGGCACGCGGCGGCGGAAAGTCGGCTGTCCGTGGCCTCCCGCGTCGCGGGCGCGAGCGCCAACGATGTCACCGACCCGCTGTTCCTGGACACCGTCAGCGGAAACGCCGCCCTCAACGGAATCCCGGTCACCGTGGAACCGCTCCCCGACTCCCGCTAGCAAGGAACGCCATGCCCCACGTCATCACCCAGCCGTGCTGCAACGACGCCTCCTGTGTGCCGGTGTGCCCGGTCGGCTGCATCCATCCCACCCCAGACGAACCGGGCTTCGCCTCCGCCGAAGCCCTCTACATCGACCCCGCCAGCTGCATCGATTGCGGCGCCTGCGTCGCCGAGTGCCCGGTCGGGGCGATCACCCGCGACACCGCGCCCGCCGCAGGCCGGTTCTTGGACCTGGCGGAGGCCTATTACCAGCGAAACCCGCTGCCGCCCGGCATCCCCGACGCCTCGCCGCCCGCTGCGCGGGCCGAGATCGAGGAGCTTCGAGTCGCGGTGGTGGGCTCCGGGCCCGCGGGCGCGTATGCCGCACTCGAGCTGCTCGAGCATCCGGGCGCGACAGTCACGATGTTCGACCGGCTGCCCACACCGTGGGGTCTGGTGCGAGGCGGCGTGGCCCCCGACCACCCGTCCACCAAATCCGTCACCGAGGTATTCGAGCGCGCCGCCGCCAATGGCCGCTTCCGCTTCCACCTCAACGTCGAGGTCGGTACCCACATCACCCACGACGAGCTGGCCGCAGCGCACCACGCCGTCGTCTATGCCTATGGGGCCTCCGGTGACCGCCGCCTGGGGATTCCCGGCGAGGACCTGCCGGGCAGCGCGTCGGCAACCGAGTTCGTGAACTGGTACAACGGCCACCCGGACTTCATCGACCGCACGTTCGATCTCTCCTGTCGCCGTGCGGTCGTCGTCGGCAACGGCAACGTCGCCCTCGACATCGCCCGCCTCCTGGTCGCCGATCCCGCGGAGCTCGCCGCCACCGATATGGCCGACCACGCGCTGGCCGCCCTGGCCGCAGGCACGATCGAGGAAGTCGTGGTGCTCGGCCGGCGCGGCCCCGCGCAGGCCGCGTACACCACTCCCGAGCTGCTCGCCCTGACCGACCTCGACGGCGCCGATGTCCTCGCCTTGCCCGACGAGGCCAGGTTGGATCCCGACCAGCTCGCCGCACTTCGATCGGACCCGATCGGGCTGGCCAAAGCGCAGGCTGCCGCGGAACTCACCACACGCCACCGCAGCGCGTCGCGCCGTATTGTCCTGCGCTACTTGTGTTCTCCGCTGGAGATCTCAGGCGATCAACGAGTCACCGGGGTGCGGGTGGCCCGCAATCGGCTCGAACACGGCCCCGGCGGCGGCGTCCGCGCTGTCCCGACCGGAATCGAAGAGACCATCGAGGCGGGCCTGGTACTCCGGGCGGTGGGCTACCGCGGCGCTGCGCTGTCCGGCCTGCCCTTCGACCATGACCGCGGTGTGCTGCCCAACGACTTCGGCCGAGTCCTCGCCGGCACCGGCGAACCCATCCCCGGCGTTTACACGGCGGGATGGATCAAGCGGGGCCCGTCCGGAGGCATCGGCGCCAACAAGAAATGCGCACTGGACACTGTCGCCGCACTCCTCGCCGACCATTCCGCGGGATTGCTTCCCGCCCCGGCAACAACCCCGCAGGACCTCGACGCACTGGTCCGGCAGCGCCGGCCCACCGCCGTCGGTGTGCACGAGTGGAGGGCGATCGATCGGACCGAGCGCGACCTCGGCGCGGTTCAGGGACGGCCGAGGCGCAAACTCGCCTCGTTCCCCGCCTTGCTCGCCGTTGCGCATGGGGAGGACTCGATGCCGACGATTCCACTGCCGATCGACGCAGACGGGTTCCGCCTCTAACCGATCCTGCTAATGCTGCGTTCCTCAAAGGTGGTAGATAAAACGGCGGCGTAGGGTCCTGGGTTTCGGCTCTTGCAGCTTGAGCCAGCATGCCCCGACCAGGATGAAGGCATGTTTGATCCGGGGGTGACCCTCGAGCCATTCGCGGGCGGATTTGCTGTTGTGGCTGGAGAGGTTGTCGGTGATGACATAGATATCACCGGTGGGGTTGGCCGGTTCGAGCATTTCGAGGAAACGCTGGTAGTTCACGCTGTTGCGCGAGGATGCGGTGAGTGTGGCGGCGTGACCGTCGCGCACGCGGATCGATCCGTGGACCCAGATCTTGTCGGGAATGCGCTACAGCGATATCGCACAGGAGCTGGACATTCTTGACTCGCCCGGCCTGCTGTTCAGCGCGACGCGTTCACCGATGCCGACTGAAACCCGCCCGCCTGCACCGCGTCGGTGATGAGCGTCCGAACGTCGCGCGGTGCGCCCGCCAGCAGCTCGAGGAGGTCGGTGCTAGATGCCTCGAGCAGTCCGGCACCGAGATTCGCGAACAACGAGAGGGTATGCGTGATCTGGTACGGCTCCAATCCACTGCCCTGCAACATATCCCGCGTTTCGCCGAGCGATATCGGCACGTATCGCACTGGGCGATTGAGGGATTCGCTCAGGATCTCGGCGATATCCGGGCCACCGATCGCGGTCACACCCTCGAGCTCGTATACCTTGCCCGCATGTCTGCTGGGCCGCCCCTCAGCCAGATCACGCTCGGATTCCGCGGCTACCCGAACGGCTACCTCGGCCAGGTCCTCGCGCGCCACCACCGAGATCCGGCCGGTGCCGAATGCCGCCGCGAATACACCCGATTCGGCCGTGGAGGCGGCACCGGCGACGGCGAGGCCGACCGGCACCTCCGCGTAGAGGCCATTGCGCAGGACGGTCGCGTCGAAAGGTGCTGCGGCGAGACGTTTTTCGGTCCAGCGGTGCGGCAGGGCGATGGTCATCAGATCGCCGGATCCCGCGAGACCGGTGTAGATCACGTGCCGGACACCGGCCGCGCTGGCGGCGTCGATCACCGCACCGTGGCGGGCCAACACCACATCGTCTTCGGCGTATCCGGCCGAAATCAGGACCAGGACATCGACATCCCGCAGTCCCGCGAACAGCGTCGCCGGGTCGTCGAAATCGATACGACGCGTGGTGATGTCGTCACCGGAGCGGCTGCCCGCCGCTACGGTCAGGTCGTCGAGGGTGGACAGGCCGCGGTGGACGAGGCCGCCGAGGGCTCCGGAGATGCCGGTTACCAGGATCATCGCAACACTCCCGATTGTTGTAGTTGCTGGATTCGACCCAGCATCGGCGGCCGCGGCGCGCGGCATAAGGAGGCACTTTCATGTCGGTCACGAACACTGCGGTCACCGCGCAGGTCGCGGGCACTATTCCCGACGGGCCCTGTGGCGATGACGACTGCGGCATCCGCGATGTGCTCGACCGATTGGGGGATCGGTGGACGGTATTGGTGATCGTCGAACTGAGTAAAGGGGTGCGGCGTTTCCGTGAGTTGGAGCGGGCGATTCCGGGCATCTCACAGCGGATGCTGACACTGACCACCAAACGCCTGTGCCGCGACGGCATGGTGGAGCGGATCGCGTACCCGACGATCCCACCGCAGGTCGAATACCGGCTCACTGAGACCGGCCAGAGCCTGGCCGCGGCCATCAGCGCACTCGCCGATTGGTCGCGCGAGCACAAGGACCGCATCGCCGACGCGCGCCGACACTGGGATGCCGAGCACGGCGACTGAACACCTGTCGCGGGCGGGCGGACAGCGCTTGAATGGAAGCATTCCCACAGGGAGGTTCCCGATGACCCTTACCGCTCGTGACCTGCTCTACGGGATCCAGGCCGAGCTGGCCCCGCACGACGACGACAATCGCATGGTTCCGCTGATCTCGGTGGGCAGGGCGCCACGCGCGGTATTCGCGGCGATCGCCGCCGAGGAACAGCGCATCATAAGCAGCGACTGGCGCAGCTTCCACGCCATGGCGGCGCGAGCGGACGACCCGCACGTCAGAGCGTTCCTCGACGGCCTCCCGCCCGGCGAGCAGCAGGCACTGGCTCTGTTGGACGCACTCGTGGCGGCGGCCGGACCAGATCAGGGCATGGAGCCGCCCAGAGCGGGTTGTCAGGCCTATCCCGCGTATGTCGCGTGGCTGGCGCTCAACGCCGAACCCTCCGCAGCGACTGCCGGTATCTACGCGAATGTCGCCGCATTCGGCCGCTATTGCCGTGTGGTCGCCGACAGCATGCGCACCAACTACAAGTTCGACGACCCGGCCTGCGCATTCTTCGACTTCTTCGCGGCCGATAGCCCCGAATATGAACAGCGGGCCCTCGCCGCAATCCAGGCCGGAATCGACACCGACCGACTGAATCCGAACGACGCCCACCTGTACGCCAGACTCTTCCAGAACTACGAACTCATGTTCTGGAACACCCTCGCCGACGAGTTCGCCGGATAGCACCGCAACCGTCGGTGTTCCTCCGAGCCGACCGCTCGTCGGCAGCTGAGCTAGCTCGCACCGTCGTAGACCACTGCCGATCGGCGAATCTCGATATGTTGATCAACAACGCGGGCCGCCCGCTGCAAGACCCGTCTGACAATCCCGTGGCACACAGAACGGGTTAGCTCAGTCGAGCGGCGTCGCGGCGGGCTCCGCGGCCACCGGCTCGGGCTGCGCCGGTATGGCCGCTGCCGGTCGCGTCGGCCGTTCGGGCGCTGCCGGGACCGCCGCGAGCGGCTTCCGAGCCCCGGCCAGCCGCGAGTAGGCGAGGCAGACCAGCCCGCATAACAGATAGCCCAGCGCCACCTTCGGTGCCGCAGCCCAGGCGATCTGGGCGGCGTGGATGAGGCCGATCCAGCTCAGTGCCGCGGCGGCGGCGCACGCGGTGGCCGCGGCGACGAAGCGCTTGTCCAGGATGAAGGTCACGACCGCGCCGAGCACCAGACCGGCCAGCACGCCGCCCGAGCCCAGCGTCTTCAGCCCGTCGTACACCACGCCCGCTTGGCCGAGCGCGGCGTCGCCGACGTTGTCGGCGGTGGTACCGGCCGCCGTCAGCGCGTTGTCGATCTGGCCGACCGCCCACTCGGCGAGGTTGGGGATCAGCGCCGCGACCACCGCCACGGCGTGCAACTTGGGCACCGCCTGGAACGCCTGTGCGCCGATCAGCACGCCGATATACAGCAGAATCGGCACGATCGCCGGGATCGGCAGCAGGGTGGCGAGCACCCCGAACAGCCCCAGCAGGCACATCACGCCGATGGTGACGCCGCTGGCCAGCGAGTATCCGGTGCGCCCGCCGGCGTCCTTCCAGCCCGGATGGCCGATGTAGACCGCGGGCGGGAACGGCGAGCCGAAGCCTGAGCCGACGACGGCGCCGAGCCCGTCGGCGAGCAGCACGCTGCGCAGGTTGTAGTTGTCGCCCGCCGCCGCGGCGCTCTCCACGTTGCTCATCGCCTCGGTGAAGTTGTAGACGCCCAGCGGAATCGCCGTGGCCAGCAGCGGGCTGAGATTGCCGAGGCCGGTGAACAGCAAGTGCAGGTGCAGGGTCGGCAGCCCGATCGCGATGTCGTGCGCGGCCTTGCTGACGTCCGGCACCGACATGAACCCGCCGATCCAGCCGATCGCCGTGCCGATCAGCAGCGCCACCAGGCCGACCGGGACGTTGCCGGGCAGCCGCACGTCGGTGAAGAAGCCGATCAGGATGATCGCAAGCACGGGCAGCGCGATCCACGCGGCCTCCCACATCTGCGCGGCCGGGCGCATGGAGATGAACGTGATCGAGATGCCCGCCAGCGTGCCGAGCATTGCCGCGCGCGGGGTGATGCGGCGGATGTAGGGGCCCACGAAGCCGCCGATCATGACGATCACGCCGATCAGGAACGCCCAGGCCAGGCCCGCCGACCACGCCTTCAGCGGATCGTGGCTGCCCAGATAGATCGGCAGCATGACCACGAACACCACGATGAACATGTGCGGCACGCTGGGTCCGTACGGCAGCGCCGTCACCGTCGCCCGCTGTTCGCGGCGAGCGAGGCGGCGGGCCAGCAGCACGTAGTAGAGGTTGCCGAGCACCAGGGCCACCCCCAGCGCGGGCAGCACGCTGCCCAGCACGTCCTTGCTGGAGATGTTCACCACCGTGATGGACAGCGTGGTGAGGGTGAGCACGTTGACCAGGATGTTGAAGCAGAGCCCGAAGTAGGCGTTGGTGTCGCCGCGCGTCCACCAGGGCAAGCGGAGGGCGGCGGGTTCCTCGGCGGGTGCAGTGTCACTGGGTTGCGTTTCGAGGGACATCGGCTTTCCTGTTCACTAGACCGGGCGTATCGGCGGAAGGGGCGAGCTGGGCGGGGGTGGTCAGCGCGGCGACGACAGCGGCCGAATCGGCGACCCAGCCGAAAATGCCGCCCTGTGCCGCGATCATCTCCAGCCCCACTCGCTGGAATTCGGGGAAATAGGAACCGACGCAGTCGGACACGACCAGGCACTCGTAGCCCCGGTCGTTGGCTTCGCGCACGGTGGTGTGCACGCACACCTCGGTGGTGACCCCGGTGACCAGCAGGGAGCGGATGCCCCCGCGCTGCAGTTCGTCGGCGAGGCCGGTGGCGTAGAAGGCGCCCTTGCCCGGCTTGTCGATCACGACCTCGTCCGGCAGCGGTGCCAGCTCGTCGACGATGTCGTGGCCGTACTCGCCGCGGATCAGGATGCGGCCGAACCGCCCCGGGTCGCCGATGCGCTGGGAGGGGTTGCCGCGCAACAGCTTCGACGGGGGGCAATCGGACAGGTCGGGCCGGTGACCCTCCCGGGTGTGCAGCACCGGCACCCCCGCCTCGCGGGCGGCGGCCAGCAGCGCGCGCAGCGGCTCGATCACCGTGCGCAGCAGTCCGACGTCGTTGCCGAGGCTCTCGCCGAAGCCGCCGGGCAGCAGGAAGTCGCGCTGCATATCGATGATCAGCAGGGCCAGGGTGCCCGGCTCGTATCGGAAGGGTCCCGGCCGCGCCGGAATGGACTGTGTGGCGGTCACTGTCGCTCCTTCGCTGCTCGGGCGGCGGCCGTGGCGGTCACCACCGTGCGGGGTTCGTCGAGGATGCGCGCCGCGGCCGCCAGCACGGTGTCGTCAGCGAGCGCGGGACCGGCCACCATGACCGACAGCGGCCGCCCGTCGCCGGTCACGCCCACCGGCACCGCCACGGCGGTGAGGTCGAGCAGATTCCCGAAATGGGTGTAGTGCCCGAGCACGGTGTTGGTGGCGACAGGATCGGCCAGCACCTGCGCCACGGTGAAGGTGGTGCCGATAGCCGGCAGCACCAGCACGTCGAAGTCGGCCCACATCCGGGCCACTCGCGCGCGCAGCCGTTGTAGCCGCTGCTGCGCCCGGAACACGTCCACCGCGTCGAACCGGTAGCCACCGGTGAGGATTTCGCGCACTGTCGGCAGTATCGAGTCCGGATGATCGGCCAGGAAGTCGCCGAACTCCACCAGCCGCTCGGCCACCCAGGGGCCCTGATAGAGCAGCTCGCCCGCCGCCAGGAACGGCTCCAGAGTGGTCGTCACGCAGTCGAATCCGAGCCCGGACAGGCGCTCCCGCAGCGTCAGGTGCGCATCACGGAACACCGTGTCGCCGAAGAACTCCAGCTCCGCCGCGGCGGGCAGCCCGGCGCGCAGCCGACCGCCGCGGTGGCGCGGCCCGCGGGGGCGGCTCCAGGGATCGTCCGGGTCCACCGCCGCGATCACGTCGAAGACCCGGTCGAGGTCCTCGATCGAGGTCGCGGTGAGGGTGACGCAGTCCAGCGACTTGCACGCCGGGACCAGCCCGACCGCGCTGATCAACCCGCGCGACGGCTTCCAGCCGACGATGCCGTTGAGCGCGGCCGGGACCCGGCCGGACCCGGCGGTATCGGTGGCCACGCAGAACGGCACCTCGCCCAGGGCCACCGCCCGCGCGGAGCCGGAGCTGGACCCGCCGCAGACGAGGTCGCCGCCGAAGACGCTGCGCGGGATGGTGTATGGGGTGCGGGTGCCGTTCAGCCCGGTGGCGAACTGATCCAGGTTGGTCTTGCCGACGAACAGCGCGCCCGCGTCCAGCAGGCGCTGCACCGCCGGGGCGGTTCCGGTTGCCGTATAGGCGAAGTCGGGGCAGGCCAGGGTGGTGGGCCAGCCCGCGACATCGATGCTGTCCTTCACCCCGAACGGCACGCCGTACAGCGGCAGCGTGCGCGCGCCCGGCCGCCGCTCGATCTCGGCCGCCGCGGCCAGCAGTTGCGCGCGGGGCACCGGCGTGATCCAGGTGCCGTCGTCGCCGTTGGCGGCGATCGCGTCGGCGACCCGCGCCGCGGTGTTCGTCGGTGAGCCGCTACCGCTTTCGTGTGAATGCAGGATCTCGGCGATGCTGGGTCCCGTGCTGCGCATTTGTCGATTGTCGACAGAATGCGTGAAGCCCGGTGTATTCGTGTGTTTCGGCTGTGTTGCCGGTCAGCGGAATTCGAAATCGAGGTAGGCCAGCTCGCCGTGCGTGCGCATCTCCTCCAGCACGATGTCCCGGTCGTTGGTCTCCAGGGCGGCCAGCAGCGCGGCGTGCCGGCGCACCCCGTCGCGGCGGTGCGTGGCCCGCGCCTCCTCCCGCAGGTTGCGGGCCATCGGCAGCTGCAGCTTCAGCAGGATCGGCGCATAGGCCAGATCCAGCTGCCGATGGCCGGCCAGCGCGACGATCGCGGCGTGGAAGCGGCGGTGCGCGTTGTCCCGCTCGAAGTCGTCGCCGCAGCCGTCGGCCGCCCGCATGTCGGCCAGCGCGGCGCGCACCGCGCGCAGCGGATCTCCCGTGGCTGGCAGCGGAAACGCGCTCTCCACCGCGTGCCGCTCCAGGACCCGCCGCAGCTCGAACAGTTGCCGCACGTCCGTGGCCGACCACACCACCACCCGGAAGCCGCGGCGCGGCAGATGCTCGATGAGCCCCTCCTGCACCAGCAGCCGCAGCGCCTCCCGCACCGGCGCCCGGCTGGTGCCCAGCCGGGCGCACAGCGCCTCCTCGCCGATCCGATCGCCCGGCGCGTACGCCCCGCTCAGTACCTCCGACCGCACATGCCGCACCGCCAAATCCACCAGGCTCGGCGGCAGCACGGTCTCCTCAGCACGCACCGTCATGCTTCGAGTCTACGAACGGGGTGTTCGGCGGCCGCTGCCCCGGACCCGCCCAGGACAGGAAGGCCGCCGTGGTCACCGTGACGTCGGCGGAGCTGTAGTACCAGCCGTTCCAGGTGTCGGCGACGATCACTGGATGCCGTGCCCGCGCGCCGTGTCATTGGCGGGCAGCCAGATCCCGTTGCAGCCTCGACCTTGTTCCACTGCCTCGGGGAGCGCCACGTGCGGCATGAACAATCTGAAGCGGTTCACCGAATTCGACACTGGCGCCGCGCGCATCGGCGGCCACCGCTACCGAACGAGGACTGCGCTGATGCGCTGCGCGAGCACTCCGAGTCTCGGCTTCGAACGCGCTGTGTTGTCGCGACCCGGGCGGTTCAGCGCCGCCTCAGAACAGCCGATCACCCGAAGGCTCCGGCACGGGCGTCGTTCCCACGCGTACGCGCTCCTCGTCGTCGATGACATCCTCGATCGCGTCGATCTGGTCCTGAACCACCTCGGCGCGGGCCACCAACTCGATCCGGTCGGGCTCGGTGAGGCTCTCGGCACCGAGCTTCTCGAAAACGCAGGAGAGCACCGACCGTAAGTCCTCTAGCTTGCTGTCTGACTCCACGGGACCTCACCCTACGTCCGAACTCGACGAACATCCGCTTCTGCCGATTATCGAGTGGTAGACGCCGATCAGCTCTGGGACCATCGGGTCAGCGTTCGACATTGATGCCGATGGAAGGAAATCGCGGATGACCACGCCGCGGCGGTACTGGATCAGATTCGACCCACAGCAGTGCTCCGACCCACGGTTCCGGCAGGGCGTCGGCGTGACTGGATTCGACGTACCGGATTGCCTGTCGATGGTGGCGAAGCTGTTCCCCGACGAACCGATGCCACCTGTGCGCCGAATTACGGCCGACATCTCACTGGCCGAGCCACTGCCGGTGAATCCTCGCTATCTCGGAGTCCCGGTGTGGCGCGGCGTGTGGTATCCACCCGTGAATCTTGAAACCGGGCCGACCCGCGCCATCGACCGAAGAGGCGCGCCTTCCGAATACCCGGCACCCGTCACAGCATCGGGCCGCCGAATGCGGGTCAGCGAGACACTGCACACGAAAACCACATGGCGGGACGAAATCCCGCATATCAATGGGCTGCTGTGGCCGCTGGTGACCATGCACCACGCCGAGTACGGCCGCGGAATGCGGCTCAGCGCCCCAGCGCTTCGCGCCGTCTGCGCCACGGATCCGACCTACGGGGACATGGTGCGCGAAGCTCTCGACTACATGATCGCGTGGCGCCCGACACCGGATGAATGGTTCGACGGGACCGAAACCAGGTTCGCCGATCAACGGGACCTGGACGAGTACCTGCGAGCCTTCCGCGACTACCTATTCGGAACTCGCCCGGAGCCGCTCTATCCTCCCGGCAGCGAACCGCTTTCACCCGAGGACGAGTACATGCGAGCCATCCGCCGCTTGGTCATCACTCGCCCGGAGCCCATCCACCCACCCGGCAGCGAACGGCTTTCACCCGACGGGGAACAGAGTTTCGCTCGCGCTGCACGTCAAACCCCTGTTGAGAGCTCAACTCTTCGTTCCGAAGCCGAATAATCTCTACACGCGGCTCACGGGTCCAACCGCCGCTCGGCAACACCTCGGAACCACTCCCCCGGCCGATCACCGAGCTGGCTCTAGTGAACTCGAGTGCGCGCTCATGCCGATTTCCGTGCATCCAGCGGGATCGGTCTCCAGTGTGGGATCTGTTGATCGGGGC
Source organism: Nocardia sp. NPDC051911 (assembly GCF_040681035.1). Classification (NCBI taxonomy): domain Bacteria; kingdom Bacillati; phylum Actinomycetota; class Actinomycetes; order Mycobacteriales; family Nocardiaceae; genus Nocardia; species Nocardia sp. NPDC051911. Next base: position 198,906 of record NZ_JBFAXY010000003.1, on the reverse strand, counting down.
AACTCGTCGCGCATGGCTGGCATCGCCCCAGCGGCCACGCACTTTCTCGATGATCTCCCTACTCGGGGAAGGTGGGCTGGAGGACGCCGTATCGCTCGGAGACGATGCCCCGTGTCGGCTCTTCGGGTAAAGCCGGCTCGGAACGGCCGGTAATTGCGCGCGACGCCCACAGATGTCGTGAAAGCTGGCCCGCCAGGCATGCACCGGCCGCGTTCAACAGCACGTCGTCGACGGATGCGTGACGGCCGATTGCGAGGGCGAACTGTGCAGTCTCCACCGCGATCGAAGCTGCTGCTCCCGCCAACAGGATGCGGTACGAGCGGGCGAACCAGGGTCGGCGCACGGGCAACAGGAAGCCGAGTGCGGCGAAGACCAACAGATTCCCGCCGAACTGCTCGATCACCCGGTCGTCGGCCAGTTGCTGGGCCAGATCACGCAGCGGCACAAGATTCAGCGAACGACCCGTTCCGGTCGGCGTGAGGATCATCCACAACCACGGCGCGGTACCCGTCACCATCCCGACATCGCACAGCGCCGCCCGCCACCCGCGCCGCCCAACCAGCCACCAGGCCACGAGACCGGCTACCGGTATCGCGGCGATCGCGGCCACCACGACCCCGCCCCACGCCTCCCAAGTCCCGTTCACCCCGCCAGTATCACCCAAATCACCAGCGCCACAGACTTGGCCGAAATCGCCACCCGCACAGCTCCACCCATCGCCACCCATGCCCGGCGGAGGTTCCTGAAGTCGGGTGAGCGGCAAAAGCCCTGACACCAGTCTTAAGTAGCCGCTGTGCGCGCTGAGCGAAGCGGTCACGGGGCGGTGCCCGGCCCCCAACTCAGCTGGATTGAACGAGCCTTGGCGAAGGTCCCTCTCTCGACCGATCTCGCATGCTTACCATTGGCGACTTCCGTCCCCTTGCATGCCGCGCACGCATCACAGCCGCATGGCTGGATGCAGCGCTCCTTTCGCGTGCCGAACCTGATGGCCATGCTGCTGCGGGCTGGGCCGTTGGGCCCTTCCAAATCGGTTCCGCGAAACCGGACGCCGGGCATCGCGTCTCGTGAATGATAGTTTCGAAGCGATATGCGCGGGTGTCTCTGTGTTCAGCAGCCAGCACAGCACCGCTGGTCGGCGATCCCGTCGTGCGCGGCATCGCGTCCGAATGGGGTGGGGCAGAGCGAGGATGAGCATGACAGACACGGCGGCACCTGCCCGCACCGCATCGAGGCAGGCTGTCACGGCCGCGGATCAGGTCGAGTTGCGCCAGCTACTGGCCGGATTGACAGCCGTGCGCGACGGCGATTTCGGCACCCGGTTGCCGACGGACGCCGACGGGTTGCTCGGCGAGATCGCGACGGTGTTCAACGGCATGGTGGACCAGCTGTCGCTGTTCACCTCGGAAGTCACCCGGGTCGCGCGCGAGGTCGGCACGGACGGGCGGCTGGGTGGTCAAGCCGAGGTGCCCGGCGTGTCCGGCACCTGGAAGGACCTCACCGACTCGGTGAACGCGATGGCGGGCAACCTCACCAGCCAGGTGCGCGACATCGCCCAGGTCGCGACCGCGGTGGCGCGGGGCGACCTGTCCCAGAAGATCGACGTGGACGCACGCGGTGAGATCCTCGAGCTGAAGAACACGGTCAACACGATGGTGGACCAGCTGTCCGCGTTCGCGGACGAGGTCACCCGCGTCGCGCGCGAAGTAGGTTCGGAGGGCCGGCTCGGCGGTCAGGCGGAGGTGCCCGGCGTCGGTGGCGTGTGGCGCGACCTCACCGCTTCGGTGAACTTCATGGCGGGCAACCTGACCGACCAGGTCCGCAACATCGCGCAGGTGACGACCGCGGTGGCGCGAGGCGACTTGAGCCAAAAGATCACAGTGAGCGCCCGTGGCGAGATCCTCGAGCTGAAGAACACCATCAACACGATGGTCGATCAGCTGTCGTCCTTCGCCGACGAGGTCACGCGGGTATCGCGCGAGGTGGGCACCGAGGGCATCCTCGGTGGCCAGGCGGATGTGAAGGGCGTCTCCGGCACCTGGCGCGACCTCACCGACTCGGTGAACTTCATGGCGGGCAACCTGACCGCGCAGGTGCGTTCGATCGCTCAGGTGGCAACCGCGGTGGCGCAGGGTGATCTGTCGCAAAAGATCAGAGTGGACGCCCGTGGCGAGATCCTGGAGCTGAAGAGCACCATCAACACGATGGTCGATCAGCTCTCGGCGTTCGCCGACGAGGTCACCCGCGTGGCCCGCGAGGTCGGCACCGAGGGCAGGCTGGGCGGGCAGGCGGACGTGAAGGGCGTCTCAGGTACCTGGAAGGACCTCACCGAGTCGGTCAACGTCATGGGCGACAACCTCACCGCGCAGGTGCGTTCGATCGCCCAGGTCACCACCGCGGTGGCCCGTGGCGATCTGAGTCAGAAGATCAGGGTGGACGCCCGCGGCGAGATCCTGGAGCTGAAAGAGACCATCAACACGATGGTCGATCAGCTCTCGGCATTCGCCGACGAGGTCACCCGCGTGGCCCGCGAGGTCGGCACCGAGGGCAATCTCGGTGGCCAGGCGACTGTGCGGGGCGTGTCGGGCACGTGGAAGGACCTGACCGACAACGTCAACGTGATGGCGTCGAACCTGACCGGCCAGGTGCGTTCGATCGCTCAGGTCGCCACGGCGGTGGCGCGCGGTGATCTGAGTCAGAAGATCACCGTGGAGGCGAAGGGCGAGGTCGCGGCGCTTGCCGGGGTGATCAACACGATGGTCGACACGCTGTCCGCGTTCGCCGACGAGGTCACTCGCGTCGCCCGCGAGGTCGGCACCGAGGGCATGCTCGGCGGCCAGGCACGCGTGCCGAATGTGGCGGGCACGTGGAAGGACTTGACCGACAACGTCAACTCCATGGCGAACAATCTGACCAACCAGGTCCGCAACATCGCCCAGGTCACCACCGCGGTCGCGCAAGGCGATCTGACCCGCAAGATCGACGTGGACGCGCGCGGCGAGATCCTCGAGTTGAAGACCACGATCAACACGATGGTCGACCAGCTGTCCGCGTTCGCGGCCGAGGTCACCCGCGTCGCCCGCGAGGTGGGATCGGAGGGGCGGCTGGGTGGCCAGGCCGAGGTCGAGGGCGTCTCGGGCACATGGAAACGGCTGACCGAGAACGTCAACGAGTTGGCGGGCAACCTGACCCGCCAGGTCCGCGCGATCGCCGCGGTCACCAGCGCCGTCGCCGAGGGCGACCTGACCCGCTCCATCACCGTGGAGGCCTCCGGCGAGGTCGCGGAGTTGAAGGACAACATCAACGCGATGGTGGAGTCGCTGCGCGAGACCACCAAAGCCAACCAGGATCAGGACTGGCTGAAGACCAATCTCGCTCGTATCTCCGGTCTCATGCAGGGTCAACGCGACCTGCACGTGGTGGCCGGGCTGATCATGGACGAGCTGGTGCCGTTGGTTTCCGCGCAGTTCGGCGCGTTCTACCTCGCCGACGACAGCGACGAGCGGCCGGAGCTGCGGCTGATCAGCTCCTATGGCAGCCCGGAGGAACCGGGCAGCCCGTCGCGGTTCGCCTTCGGCCAGTCCCTGGTAGGCCAGGCCGCACGCAGTCGCCGCACGATCGCGGTGGAGAATGTGCCTGGCGATTACGTCACCATCTCCTCCGGGCTCGGGCAGACCGCACCGGTCAACCTGCTCATGTTGCCGATCGTGGTGGAGGAACAGGTCCTCGGCGTGATCGAGCTGGCTTCCGTGCACCGCTTCACCCGCATCCACGGGGATTTCCTCGACCAGCTGATGGAAACCGTCGGCGTCAACGTCAACACCATCATCGCCAACGCCCGCACCGACGAGCTACTGGTCGAATCCCAGCGCCTGACCACCGAACTGCAAGCCCGTTCCGAGGAATTGCAAGTGCAGCAGGAGGAACTGCAGCGATCCAACGCCGAGCTGGAGGACAAGGCGGCACTGCTGGCCATGCAGAACCGCGACATCGAAGCCAAGAACCTTCAGATCGAGCAGGCGCGGCAGGAACTCGAGACCCGTGCCCAAGAACTCGCGCTCGCGTCGAAGTACAAATCGGAATTCTTGGCCAACATGAGCCATGAGCTGCGCACCCCGCTCAACAGTCTGCTCATCCTCGCCCAGCTGCTGGCCCAGAACCCGAGCCGCAATCTCACGCCCAAGCAGGTGGAGTACGCGGGCATCATCCACTCGGCGGGCTCGGATCTGCTCCAGCTGATCAACGACATCCTCGACCTGTCCAAGGTGGAGGCGGGCAAGATGGACCTCACGCCCGAACGCGTGTCGTTGCGTCAGTTGCTGGACTACTTCGAGGCCACCTTCCGGCCGATGACCACCCAGAAGAGTCTGCGCTTCCGCGTCACGACCGCACCCGGCCTGCCGTCGGACCTGCTCACCGACGACTCGCGGCTGCGGCAGGTGCTGCGGAACCTGCTGTCCAACGCGGTCAAGTTCACCGAGACCGGGTCGGTACAGCTGCGGATCGAACCGGCGGAGGCGAGCGAGTTGCCCGCCGCAGTGCGCCAGCACGGCCCGGCCGTCGCGTTCCGGGTGATCGACACCGGGATCGGCATCGCCGAACACCAGCTCGAGTCGATCTTCGGCGCCTTCCAGCAGGCCGACGGCACCACCAGCCGCAAGTACGGCGGCACCGGCCTGGGTCTGTCGATCAGCCGGGAGATCGCCTACCTGCTCGGCGGCGCCATCAGCGCCGAAAGCACGCTGGGCGAGGGCAGCACGTTCACCCTCTACCTCCCGGTGGCGCGGCCGGACTTCCAGGAGGCGCCGCCTCGCGAGCGGGACGACACGCAGCAGGCCGACAGTCGGCCGGAGCGCACCCATGCTCCCACACCTCAACAGCACCGCAGGCTCCTGGTCGTCGAGGAGCGCCCGCAAGGCCTGCTGTCGCTGGTCGCGCAGAGCGCTGTCGCCGAACTGGCCGACAGCAACGACCCGCGTGGTCCGGTTCAGGTCGTCACTACGGTGGGGGTGGAAGAGGCGGTGGCGGCGATGGCCGCCGAAGCGTTCCATTGCGTCGTGCTCGAGCTGGACTTGCCCGACGGCGCCGCGCTGCGGTTCCTGGAGACGATGGACGGGGACGTCGCATTGAGAAGCGTCCCGGTACTGGTTCACAACCGCCGGCTCGACGCCGAGCAGGAACGCATGCTGCAACATCGCGCCACAAGCCAGCCGCTGGAGCTGCTGTCCAGCCTGGACGATCTGCGGGAGCGGATCGCGCTGCACGTCACCGCCGAGGCACCCGGCGACATGCTGCCCTTGGTCCGTCGCGAAGACGCATCCGCCCCGGCGCCACAGCGGCCGGACGGCAAGCTCGCCGGCCGCACGGTGCTCATCATCGACGACGACGCCCGCAACCTCTTCGCGCTCAGCAGCATCCTCGAACTGCACGGCATGAGCGTTCTGCACGCGGAGGACGGGCGGGAGGGCATCGACAAGCTCATCGCCCACCCGGAGACGGACCTGGTCCTGATGGACGTGATGATGCCCGAGATGGACGGCTACACCGCGACGGCGACGATCCGCGAGATGCCACGGTACGAGAGCCTGCCGATCATCGCCGTGACAGCCAAGGCGATGCTGGGCGACCGCGAGAAGAGCCTCGCCTCCGGAGCCAACGACTACGTCACCAAACCGGTCGACGCGGACGCCTTGATCGCGTGCATCCAGCACTGGCTGGATGCCTGATGACCGACCTGGACAACCCCTACACCGAGGCCGGCGCGGCAGCTGACGCTCCCTCGCCCGTTGGCCCCGCGGTCCACCGCCTCGCGGCCACCGTAGAGCGGCTGCGTGCGCAAATCCAACAGGCCCAGGCCACCGCCGACGGACGCGCGCTGATCGAGATGGCCAAAGGCGTTCTGGTCGAACGGCTGCACTGCGGGCCCGCGCAGGCGGCACGGCAACTCGAGGCCCTCGCCGAGCGAGCGGGCATCACACCGCTCGAGTTGGCCGCCGAACTGGTCGACCAGTCGGCCCAGGACAAGGTCAGCGCGGTGGTGGGCGAGTTCTTGCTGCGCGCCGCCTCACCGGGAGAGCCATCCGCGGCCGTGCGCTTGCGTACGGCCGAAAGCGGGCTGCTTGCAGCCGGTGACAGTCAACGTGTCGCGGAGTCGGTGCTGGAGCACGCTCTGACGCCGCTGGGCGCCACCGCCGTGGCGATCTGGTCCGCAGGCGCCGACGCGTCGCTGACCCTGTCCGGTTTCGCCGGCATCGGCCCCCACGAGGCCGAGCGCTGGCGATACGTGCCGCCCGGTGTGGTGACTCCGGCCCGGCAGGCGCTGATGGAGCGCAACGCGGTATGGATCGATGACCTGAACCGGGCCGGGCCGCCGTCCATCGGTGACCGCGAGGGCGGCAGGGCGGCGATTCCGGCGGGCGCGGGGGGCAAGCTGCTCGGCGTCCTCGAGGTGTGCTGGCCGCAACCGCTCGAACCACAGCCGCCCCAGGTGCTCCGGCAGTTGGAGGCACTGGCCGAGCTGTGCGCACACACCTTGGAGGCGGACCTCGCCGCCGTGCGGGCGCCGGACCGCCCCGGTGTCGCGGATCTCGTGCGACTCGCGGACGGCCTTTTCGACCCGGCGCTCGTGCTGCTGCCCCACCTCGGCGAGGACGGCGCGCTCGCCGACTTCCGCATCCACCACGTCAACAGTTGCTTCGTCGACCCGGCCGGGCGTCCGCGCGGCCTGGTCAACGGCGCGTTGCTGCTCGAGGCGTACCCCATGGCGGCGAGTGACAGGCAGCTGTTCGAGCGGATCGAGCACGTCTTCGCCACCGGCGAGACCTACCGTGCCGACCGAATGATGCTGACCGAACTGGTCGGCCAAGTGCCGCTGACCGTCTCGACCGCCCTCAGCATCAGCCGCCACGGCGACACCGTGCTGCTGGTATGGCGGGTGGAGGACGAGACGGCGCGGCTGGCGGCGCTGCTGCAGCACGCACAGCGCCTCGGCCGCGTCGGCGGGTTCGAAGAGAACGCCGCAAGCGGCGAGATCACCTGGAGCAGTCAACTTTTCGCTCTCTACGGGCTCGCGCCCACCGCGGAGCCGATCCCGCTCGCGCAACTGCCGGGGCACGTCCACGACGACGATGCGAATGCCGTCGACCGGTTCCTGCGGACCTTGCTGCGCTACCGCCGCTCGGCTTCCACGGCCTTCCGGTTGATCCGGCCGGACGGCGTGACCCGGCACATCCGGATCGTCGCCGAGCCGGTCCTGGAGGCAGGTCACCTGGCCGCCATCCGCGGCGCCTATCAGGACATCTCCGCGCAGCACTGGACCGAGGTCGCGCTGTCCGCGACACGCGACCGGCTGGCGCACAGCGAGCAGCACGCCGCCGAACAGAGCCAGCTGGCCCGGCAGCTCCAGCAGGCGATCATGCCGGACGCGCAGCCGTCCATCGAGGCGTTCGGTCTGCGCATAGCGGTGCGATACCGGCCCGCCGAGCAGGAATACACCGTCGGCGGAGACTGGTACGACGCGGTCGTGCTGCCTTCCAAGCAGATCCTGGTGTCCGTCGGCGACATCACCGGCCACGGCGTCAAGGCAGCCACAGGCATGGTGGTGCTCCGCAACGCCCTGCGTGGCCTCGCCGCCACCGGCGCAGGTCCAGGGCAGATGCTGACGTGGCTGAACCTGGTGGCCCACCACCTGACCGACAACATCTTCGCCACCGCCATCTGCGGGCTCTACGACCCACAGACCCGCGTCCTGCGCTGGGCCCGCGCGGGCCACCTGCCGCCGGTGCTGGTGCGCGCAGGCCAGGCGTCCAGCTTGCCCCTGCTCCAAGGGATGCTCCTCGGAGCTGTGGCGGAGACGACGTTCGAGGAAGCCGAACTGCAACTGGAGCCGGACGACACTCTCCTGCTCTACACCGATGGGCTGATCGAGCGCCGAGACCGGCTGCTGGACGACTGCATCGAACGGTTGCTCGTGAGGTCGGCACAGCTCAGCGGAACCCTGGACGAGCGCCTGGACGAATTGCTCGACGGCAGCGATGCCGATACCGACGACGACACGTGCGTGGTGGGTATTCAAGTGGGGCCGGGTCAAGACTCCCCGGGCAGCTGAGACCGGCCGACCGAGGACGCCGGTGCGAGTCCGGTACGAACTCGGCACGCGGCGACGGTGGAAAGTTCTGCCTCCGAGACCTTTCGCGAGGCCGAAAGCGCAGTGAACTCGTCACGGGCCGGTCCGCCGACCGCCCTTGCGCGCTCCGGCTCGGAGAGCGGCTGGGGCGTCGGCGCGCCGCAAGGTGCTGGTGCGCACGGACGGTGCCGCCGGGTGCAGAGCGCGGTGCTAAGGCGAATCGCGATCCAAGCCGAAGTGGAGCTGGATGGTGGTGCCGTGCGGGGTGGTGTGGATTCGGACGAGGTCGGTGAGCTGGTTGACCATCAGCAGCCCGCGGCCGCCTGGGCGATAGGACTGTGCGGGCAGGCGGCCCGCGAGGCGATTCGTGATGTGTCCTTGATCGCTGATCTGGTAGCGGATCTCGTTCTGCTCGGCCCACATCGTGAGCCTGCCGCGCCCACCGCCGTGGACGACCGAGTTGGTGGTGGTCTCCGCGATCACCAGTTCGAGATCGATCTCGCGGTGCTCGGGCATGCCGGCGTCGCGGGCGTAATCGATGGCCAGGCGCCGGATGTGGGGCAGCGACGTCGCGTCGAAGGCTACGGTTGCGGAGGCCGCGGGCGGGGAGGGCAGTTCTCTGTTGTAGAAGTCGACGATGTGGTCGGGGTTGTAGGCGCTGCTCGTTCGCCGGCCCGCGTGATCGATGAGCACAGGGTGGGTAGCGTGCGCGTCGTTCAAGACCTGGGTCGAAAGACGCTCGGTGTCATAGGGACACAGGATGCTCACTTCCCGCCCGGTGAATGCCGCGTTGATCAGAGCCTCGTGCTGAACGCAGGCTGGATACTCCAGCGACGAGCGTCCGGCCCAGATCGGTTCGCCGATGATTCGCACGCGTCCGGCGGGGTACTTATCGGCGAAGGCGCGAAGCACGCCGGGAATGATGCGGCCCGGGTTGCGGCCTTCGACAGTCATGTCCATCAGCTGGACCGAGGCGGCGTCGGAGCCCAGTGCAGTGCGCAGAAGCGACAGATTGGGACCGGGGACCGCCACCGCGACCGGTTCGCCGTTCTCGAGTCCTTGGCGGATGAAGCCGAGGGTGCCCGCGAGGTACTCCGCCGTGTCGCGGTAGAACAGCGCGGGGTGCACGAATGGGTCGGTAACGCCAGGCAAGCTCATGTGTGCACTACCTCGATCGTCTGTAGAGAGGGCCAGAACACCGCGAGTACCCGAAGCATCATCGCCGGGGGCCGATGTACCACGATTCGCCGAACCTCCGAGGATCGGGTGGCGGCTTCTACCAAAATCGAGGTTCCGTAAGTGTCGATGAACGTAAGGCCGGACAGGTCCAAGTGGACGTCGTGGTCCCTGGCAGTCAGTTCCGAGACAGCCTCGCGCCAGGTTTCGCGGGTGGTGAAGTCGACCGAGCCTGCGCATCGCAGGCCAGGGGGACTGCAGATCCGAGACGTCCGAAGCGTCGAGGGACCCGGGGCAGCCCGACTGAGCCGGAGCGCGGGATCCACTGGCTCACCGACCTCCCATCGGCCATCACGAACAGGACGCGCAGGATCTTACGCTTGCGTTCGCAGCCGCCGGTCGCGGGCTCGAGCGCGGATTGGCCGCGCTACCGGCGCGCGATCAAAGCCCGAGGCCACTTCCCGACCGAGCAAGCCGCGCTGAAGTGCCTGTATCCGGTCACCCGATCACTCGACCCGACCGGCGCCGGTCGGGCACGAAGGACGATGCGCTGGAAGCCCGCGGTCAACGCGTTCGCGATCACCTTCGCCGACCGCTGGCCCGACGTCCAAACCTATTGATAGAGATCGCCGCAAACACCCTTAGCGAAGCAGTCCCCGGCCAGAAGCAGGGCCACCTCAGTGTCGCGATGTAGTGCTTCGAAATTTCGTGGTTGCCAGCGTATTTGGAGTTTGTCACCGCGTCTCGGTGGTCAACCATCGCGGTCAGCGTGTGACGTGGGCTGATCCGTTTTCGATGAGTGCTTCGACCTCGGCGAGCGTGGCCATGGAGACGTCCCCGGGTGTCGTCATGACGAGGGCGCCGTGGGCCGTGCCGTAGGCGAGAGCGCGTTCGATCGAGGCGCCGGTGAGCAGACCGTGGATCAGTCCGGCGGCGAAGCCATCGCCGGAACCGACGCGGTCCAGAACATGCAGGCCGCGCATCCAGGGGCCCGAAACGAAGCCGGTCTCGGCGGACCAAGCAGCCGAGGACCAGTCGTTGACATCGGCCGAGTGGACCTCGCGCAGCGTCGTCGCCACGACCGACGCGTTGGGGGCCCGGCCCGCCGCCTCCACCAGCGCGTCCGGTATCTCCTCGGCACCGACACGCACATCACCCGGGCGGGTGCCGGCCAGCCCCAGGGCACCCACGACGACGTCGGCGTGCCGGGCCAGTCGCAGGTCGACCTCGCGGGCCCTGTCCGCGCCGCCTCTGTCGGCCCAGATGCTGGCGCGGTAGTTGGGGTCGTAGGACACGGTGACCCCGTGGCGGCGGGCGGCCGTCATGGCCTCCTCGGCGACATCGACGGTGGTTTCGGAGAGGCCGGCGAAGATGCCGCCGGTGTGGAACCAGCGCGGGCCTGCCGCGAAGACGGCGTCCCAGTTGAAATCACCCTTGCGCAGCTGACTGACGGCGGTGTGTGCGCGGTCGCTGACGCCGAGCGCGCCACGGATGCCGTAGCCGCGTTCGACGAAGTTCAGCCCGTTGCGGGCGGTGCGGCCGATGCCGTCGCCCGGCATCCAACGGATCAGCGAGGTATCGACTCCGCCCTGGAGTATCAGGTCCTCGACCAGTCGGCCGACGGCGTTGTCGGCGAGGGCGGTGACGATCGCGGTGCGCAGTCCGAAGCAGCGGCGCAGGCCTCGTACGACGTTGTACTCACCGCCGCCCTCCCAGACCTGGAAGGTGCGGGCGGTGCGGATGCGGCCCTCGCCCGGGTCGAAGCGCAGCATCACCTCGCCCAGGGCCATGACGTCGGTCACGGCGTGCTCCGATCGACAGCCTCGGCAGTCAGCCGGCGAATTTCCGCGTAGTCGCCCCGCTCCAGGTGCGTTACGGTCGCCATCCAGCTGCCGCCGACGGCAAGGACCGCGGGGTCGGCGAGGTAGGAAGCCAGGTGGCGCTCTTCGATCCCGCCGGTCGGAATGAATCGGGCCTGCGGGAAGGGCGCCGCCAGTGCCCGCAGCGTTCGCAATCCGCCGAGTGGTTCGGCGGGAAAGAGCTTGAGGGTGTGGCAGCCTGCCCGCAGGGCGCGCATCAGCTCGGTGGCGGTGGCTATGCCCGGCACCACGGGCACACTCAGCTCCTGGCACCGTGCTACGACCTCCTCGTCGTAGCCGGGCGAGACGACGAAGCGGGCTCCGGCGGCCACGGCCCGTTCCGCCTGATCCCGGGTGAATATGGTGCCCGCGCCGACTCTCAGGCCGCCGTGAGCCGCCATCGTCTCGAGTACCTGCTCCGCGCCCGGGGTGCGGAAGGTGACTTCGGCGCACCGGGCGCCGCCCGCCGCGAGCGCGTCGGCCAAGCGGTGGGTCGGCGTCGTCGGCGGAATCTACGGCATCGGCGGCGGATCGCTGCTGAGCCCGATCCTGGCCGGACGCGGCGTCCCCTTGGCCGAACTCGCACCGGCGGCGCTGACCTCCACACTGATCACCTCGATCGCGGGCGTGGCCACCTACGCCGGCATCGCCGTCGCCACCGGCGGCACCGACATAGCCCCGGACTGGATCGTCGGCCTTGGCTGCGGCATCGGCGGGCTGGCCGGTGGATACCTCGGCGCACACCTGCAACCCCGGCTACCGGAAACCGCACTGCGCTTCACCCTCGGCGGCGTGGCCATCGCGACCGCCGCCCTCTACACGACCCAAGCACTCTGACCCATCACTCGGGGACCAAATGCTCAGCCACCGGGCTCGCTGTTGGTGCCATCCCATATTTGACCTGCTCGTATGCCCCTGGAAGGGGTTCCGGACTCACCGAGAATCCAACGAAGTTCGGGATATGCCCTGGTAGAGGGTGATTCACGGACCGGCACCCGACGCTCGCCGGCCCAGCCATTGACAGTTGTGAAGAGGTCGCAGCGGCTTCATACCACTCCGCCCACAGGCGGCGGCCCGATCACCGAGCCGAGCCGGTCCAGCATTTCCTCGATGTTCACGTCCACTCCCATCAGCCGTCCGTTCTCGATGGAGGCTGTCCACCTCCAGAGTTGGAAGCACGGGGTCCGCGTCACCCGGCCCACCATCTACCGCCACGTGAACAAGAAGGGTTCGTGTTCCGGCTTTTCAGGCGGGTCGGTCAGCACGATTACACCGCATCCGACGACGCGCCAGGGCATGAGACCGGCTTCATGCGCTACCGCCTCACCACCGAAACGATCTACCAACTCTTGCCCTGGATCGGCGCCACACACGCCTCCGAGCCGAGTCCACTCTGAGGCTGCGGTTTCCCGCGGGACGGTAATCGCGGCCTTCGGGGAACTCGAGTGTCGGAGTGGACGACAATCTGCACGTGGAGTGCGAAGTTTGCCGGACAGCACTGTCGGCTCGGATCGACGGTGAGCCCGAAGCCGTCCCCTCGACGCGGGTGGATGAGCACCTGGAGCAGTGCCGAGAGTGCTGTTCCTGGTACCTCACGGCCGTGGAGGTTTCGAAGCTCGTGCGCGGGAGCCGGTCGCGCGCACCCGACCTCACCGACGTGATCTATGCCGCAGCCGAACTGCAACGGCCGAGGCGATCGGTCTCCTCGACATTGCGCGCAATCGTGCCGAGTTCGCGGGTCGAGCTGACGAGACTGCTGCTCGGCGCGCTCGGTGTCGTGCAGGTCGCCCTCGCACTGGCCCAAATCGCAGGCCTCGACTTCGGAATGAGCCACCACGGTGCCGAAATGACTCGCCACCTGCTCAACGAGAGCACCGCGTGGAACCTGGCCATCGGGGTCGGACTGCTCGCCTGTGCGATACGTCCATCGACGGCCGCGGGAATACTGCCCGTGCTCGCCGCAGTCGTCGCCGTACTCAGCGCCTTCGTTGTCGCCGACCTGCATTCCGGCGTGGTGCCACTGCCGCGCGTGGCGTCGCACGGCGTACTGGTCGTCGCGCTCGCACTGGTCACCATCGTCCACCGCACGCGACGACCTGACACCTCTCCTCCGGTCGGCGACCGCGCACCCACTGAATTCGTCCTGCCCACAGGCGCCCGATTGGGCAGACGCGCAGATCATCTCCGCTCGACCCAAGATCCCGCCGCATAATAAGAGGGACTCACATGACCATCGAGCTCGACTCGACAACCCACGCGCCCAACCGGATCTCTCTCGCCGTCACCGGAATGAGCTGCGCCGCATGCGCGAACAGAGTCGAACGCAGGCTGAACAAAGTCGACGGCGTCACCGCATCGGTGAACTACGCGACCGGAGTCGCCACGATCGATGCCGCCGACCATGTCACCGCCGAAGACCTTTGCGCAGAAGTCGACGCCGCGGGATACGGCGCGTCACCCATCATCGACCACACCGAGGCGATCAGCGCCACCCCCGAGGACGCCGAGGTCAAGGACCTCCTGCGCCGCCTCGTGGTCGCCCTGATGGCGTTCTTCCCTCTGGCCGACCTGTCGGTGATGTTCGCGACTCTGCCGTCCACCAGAATTCCCGGCTGGCAGTTCATCCTCACCGCGCTGGCCCTGCCCGTCGTGCTATGGTCGGCGGCGCCGTTCCACCGGCGCGCGTTCACGGGCGCGAAAGTCGGCGCCGCGAGCATGGACACCCTGGTCTCGGTCGGCGTACTCACCGCCACCCTGTGGTCGCTGGACACGATGTATCTGCACCCATCCCGGACCGGAACCGCGCCGGACGGAGTGTGGGCTGCGATCTGGGCCAGCGACGCCATCTATCTCGAAGTCGCCGCGGGCGTCACCGCGTTCGTTCTCGCGGGGCGATACTTCGAGGCGAAGGCGAAGCGCTCGGCGGGCAGCGCCTTGCGGGCACTGGCCGCACTCGGCGCCCGCGAGGTCACTGTGCTGACCCGCGACGAGCGCGAGATGCGCATTCCGATAAGCGAACTCGTGGAGGGGCAGCGATTCGTGGTACGGCCAGGTGAGACGATCGCCACTGATGGACTGGTCGTGTCGGGCGAATCCAGCATCGACGCCTCCGCCATGACCGGCGAATCCCTTCCGGTCGACATCACGCCGGGTATGGCGGTGATCGGCGGCACCACCGCGCTGACTGGGCGGCTGATCGTCGAGGCCGCCGCGGTCGGTGCCGACACCAAACTCTCGGGCATGATCCGGCTCGTCGAGCAGGCTCAGACCGGTAAGGCGCGCATGCAGCGCGTGGCCGACCGTGTGTCATCGGTCTTCGTGCCATGCGTATTCCTGCTCGCAGGCGTGACCTTCGGCGTGTGGTGGATGACCGGGAGCGGAGGTGAGCGTGCGGCCGCGGCAGCGCTGGCGGTGTTGGTCGTCGCCTGTCCGTGCGCGCTGGGCCTGGCCATACCCACCGCGCTGCTGGTGGCATCCGGCCGTGGTGCGCAGCTGGGCATCTTCATCAAGGGTCATCCAGCGCTGGAAGCGACTCGCGACGTCGACACCGTGGTGCTCGATAAAACCGGCACCCTCACCCACGGGGTGATGAGCGTCGTCGCCGTAACCGTCGAGGGCACGCGCACCGACGGCGAGGTGCTGCGTTTGGCCGGGGCCGTGGAATCGGCCTCCGAACATGCGGTCGCGGCCGCGATCACCCGGCATGCACGACAAATCCACGACACCCTGCCTACGATCGAATCCTTCGAGGCACTACCGGGACTGGGTGCACGCGGCATCGTCGAAGGTGCGCAAGTGCACGTGGGAAGGCTCCGTCTCTTTCACCAACAGCGCATCGACGTGCCCCGGGCCTTACTGCGGGAGCTCCGCCGTCAGGAACGAGTCGGCCGCACCGTTGTGCTGGTCGGGGTGGACCGGGTCGCCGTCGCGCTCGTCGCGGTGGCCGACACCGTGAAAGACAGCGCGGCTCCTGCTGTCGCCCGACTGCATCGACTCGGTCTGCGCGTGTTCATGTTCACCGGCGACAACGCGTATGCCGCGCAGTCCGTCGCCGACGAGATCGGCATCGACGAGGTGGTGGCCGAGCTACTGCCCGAAGGCAAGGTCGAGCTGATCGCACAGATGCAGGAGCGCGGACATCGAGTCGCCATGATCGGCGACGGCATCAATGACGGCGCGGCGCTGGCCACCGCGGACCTCGGCATGGCGATCGGCGCGGGCACCGATGTCGCGATCGCCGCCGCCGATGTCATCCTGGTGTGCGAAGACCTCGCCGCGGCCACCGACGCGATCGAGCTGGCGCACGCGACTTTGCGCACCATCAAAGGGAACTTGGTGTGGGCCTTCGGCTACAACATCGTCGCCATCCCGGTGGCCGCGCTGGGTTTGCTGAACCCCCTGATCGCGGGCGCGGCGATGGCTTTTTCGTCGTTCTTCGTCGTCTCCAACAGCCTGCGCCTGCGCCGAGCGCGGCTGGGCGGGTGATCGGGTACCGGGCATCTTGGTCAAACGGCTCGGGCAAGATCACCTACGGCTGCGTGCCAGCTGCTCCAGCATCGCGTTGTAAGCGGCGAGGTCGGAATCGCCGTACTCGTCGTCCTTGCGGTCGGTGCGCACCGCGGTGCGCCGATCCTGGGCCGCCCACTGCGTCAGCAACGCGCCCACCACCAGCAGAATCGGGACCTCACCGGACACCCAGGCAATGCCGCCCCCGGCGTGCTGATCCGCCAGCAGATCGATCGCCCACGGCAACTGGAGATTGCCGTAGAACCGCTGGCCCACAACGGAATTCATCGACATGATCGCGATGCCGAAGAACGCGTGGAACGGCATCACCGCGAACAGCATCCCCAGCCGCCCCAGATGAGGCAGTCTGCGCGGACCCGGATCGATGCCGATGATGCCCCAGTAGAACAGGTACCCGACGATCAGAAAGTGGACGTTCATCAGGACGTGGCCCCAGTGGTAGCGGGTCAGGTTCTCGAACAGCGTCGTGAAATACAGCCCGTACAAGGAGACCACGAACAGCGCGATCGCTGTGCCGGGGTAAGCCAGGACAGCGGTCGGCTTGGCATGCAACAGCGCCAGCACCCACTCGCGCGGCCCGTGCACCGCGCCCCGCGCCGCCGACGGAAGAGCTCGCAGCAACAGCGTCACCGGCGCGCCGAGCACAAGAAGCACCGGGACGAACATGTTCAAAGCCATATGCGTGATCATGTGCATGCTGAACATCGCGAGACCGTAGGTGCCGATGCCCGAGGACGTGGCGATCAGTAGCGCTAGACAACCACCCATCCATGACAGAGTGCGCCATCGCGACCAGCGGTCCCCACGACGACGCAGACGCCACACGCCGAGGACATACGCCACAACCGCGACCGACGCCGCCGTCCCGAGCACGAAATCGAAACGCCACGACGCCAGCAGCCGCCACAAGGCGGGCCGATCCGTCAGTTCGAAACCGAGGAACACCTCCTGCGCGGTGAACGACCGGTCGGCGAACGCGGGCGCCGGTTGCACCGCCATCGCCACCAGTACACTCAGCACCACTGCGGAAAGCGCTGCGCTACAGGCGTATACGAATACATTCCCATCATCCGGCACCCGGGTGCGGTAAGAGCGCCACAGCGTCCACCCCGCCGCGACGAGCCCCAATCCCGCGAACAGTGCCAACCGTCCGTATCCGGTCGTGAGCACACACGACCACGGTAACAGCACGAGTACGAGCACCAGCCCGCCGGCCGCCGCGGTCACCGTGCACAGCATCCCGATGACCACGGCGCGCCGAACTGCGACCGCCGTGTCCGAACCACCGCGCCGCAGCTGCTCGGCCACACACCAGAACAACCCCGGCCCCACCGACACCGCGACCTGGAAGAGGATCATCGCGCCCGTGCCGTAATCGTGGTTCGGCCCTTCACCCGCGTTGCCGACCAACGCGGGCGGCAGCACGCCCACAGCCGCCACCAACGTCAGCAAGACGACCCCGCTCCAGGACAACGTCAGCCGTGCACCGAGACTCACCACAGCGGCCAGCGCGGCGACGACAACCCATGCCTTGGGTTTCTCGCTCGCATCGATTAACGCTCCGAGCGCGCCCGCGCGCACCAGGCCCGACAGGCTCAACCCACCGACATCCGCTGCTGTGACCGGTATCAATACCAGCGCCGAGACGAACCAGACCAGGCCGGCACGCTCGGCCAGCCGCAAGCCCGCATAGCCGTCGACCAGGATCCGCCCCTGTGCGGAGACCCGCGTACAGCACACCGCGTAGACCAGAGAACCGAGCGCCACCGCGCCCGCGAGCGCGGCCACCGTCCGCAACAGCGCGTAGCCCAACGCGGACGCAAGCCCGGGATACGTCGTGCCGGCCGCGCGGTAAGGAACCTCACCCATCGCCAGCACGGCGCCGGTGACGAGCGTCAGCGACACCACCACCGCGACGATCCCAATGCAACGGACATCTCCGCGATTCACGTCCACCGTTGGATCCACCCGACCTCCGACCAGAAAGTACTGCCCTCCAGAGGAAACAGCTCGCGCATAGTGGTCGGATCGCACCGACGGAAAGTTCCCGACATCGGTGGACCGGACGCCACCGCGTCGCCGACGCTTCCGATCGGTAGGGCCGGGCTCCGCTACTCGCCTGCTGGCGGAACCGAACCCGCACGCCGCGCGACTATCTGACCTCAGGGCCGCTGATGGGCGGCGTGGCATGGCTGGGAGGACGGCAGTGCAGACACACCCCGCGGTTGGACGGGACCGGCTGACGACAGCCTCGGTGACCGGCGTACTGACAGCAGCCATGGCCTTCTCCATGCTGCAATTGTTCGTCCTCGGCGCGCTGGGCCCGCGCCTCGTTCCGGATCTCGGGATGTCCACCACCGCATTGGGATTGACGACGACCATGGGCTTCGGAACAGCCGCGCTGCTGTCGCCGCTGGCCGGTAGCGCGGTGGATCTGCTCGGTCCACGACGATGCCTGATCGCGCTGCTGCTGACCGTCAGTGCGGCCCTCGGCGCCATCGCCGCCGCACCGGCCTACGGCGTCCTCCTCGCCGCGGTGGCCCTGGGCGGCGTGCCGCAGGCACTGGCCAACCCCGCAACGAACAAAGCGATCCTGGCTGCAATCCCGCCGACCTATCGCGCAGGGGTGACCGGCGCCAAACAATCCGGTGTCCAACTCGGCGCCATCGCCGCTGGATTGCCGCTCACCGCGCTGGCCGCTTCGGCGGGCTGGCGTACTGCGGTGTGGACGGCGGCGGGTATCGCGCTGCTAGTAGCGCTGTGGGTGTGGCGTACCCTGCCCGCCGACCCGTCGCGACAGCATCACGGCGCGTCCAGCTCGGGCATCGGTGACAAGCCGCAACCACGCGGGAACGACGGCATCGTGTACTGGCTGGCCGTGTACTCCCTGTTTCTGGGAGCCGCCATGGCATCGATCAACACTTACTTGGCGCTGTTCGGCGAACGACGGCTCGGCCTCGGCGCTGCGGCAGCGGGGACCCTGGTGGCCGTGCTCGGCGTAGCGGGCATCGCAGGTCGCATCGGCTGGGCACGTGTGGCGGGGAACCCGCGCGCGGCAGTCGTCCTGCCCGCCGGATTGGCGTTCGGATCCGGCATCGCGGCGCTGCTGCTGGCCGCCTCCGCCCTGATGACCGGGGTGGTGTGGATCGCGGTGATTGCCGTCGGCTTCTTCGGCATGGCGGGCAACGCGGTGTCCATGGTGTTGGTGATCCAGCGCTCGGCCCCTGGACGAGCCGGACGCAACTCGGCATTGGTGTCGGCGGGGTTCTTCGCCGGATTCGCGATTGGCCCGCCGTTTTTCGGCACCGTGGTGCCCTCGATCGGATACAGCAACAGCTGGCTGATGGTCGCGGTGGAATTCGCTGTCGCGGCGGCAGTCGCGGCGTTGTGGGCAGTGCGCGATCGTGAGGCCCGCGTCGAGGAGCGGGCGTGAGGAATATGCATGACAAGCGCCGCTGTGAATGCACGAAACGTGCGCCGCGACAGCAGTTTTAATTACGTACAGTTCAACAGCTGCATACGACGGAATGGTGCGGGGGCGCAACATGGTGACGGATTGGGCGTGCGAGGCATTCGATGCCCTCATGAACCGCGTATCGAGCACACAAGCCGCTGTGGGCACCCGGTTTCCGCTCTACGCCGACAGCATTTCCGGCGAATGGACAACCACCTCCCGCGGATCCTGGACCGGCGGCTTCTGGGCAGGCCTGCTGTGGCTGCGCGCATCAGCTAGCGGTCGGCACGAGCATCGCAACGCCGCCGCAGAGACGACACAACGCCTGGCCGACTGGGCGACATCGGACACTTCCACCCGCGGGTTGATTCTCTGGTACGGAACAGCCCTGGCAACCAGGCGCGGGGAAGACTCCCGCGCCTCAGCGCTCCGCGAGAGTGCCGCACGCCAGTGCCGTTCGGACTTCGATCACAATCTCCGTGTACTGCCATGGGGTTCAGCGTTCGGTGGCCCACGCCTCCTCGCTCGCGTGGACGGAATTCCCGGCCTAGTACCACTTCTGGCCACAGACAAAGACCCCCGCGGCGCGGATATCGCCCGCGAACATCTCTCAACACACCTGCACCTCTGGCGGACAACACCGATCGGCACCCCGGCATGGGCCTGGTCGGATGGCACATGGCTTCCCTCGCCGCAACCGCAGCGAGGATGGAGCCGAGGCAGGGCCTGGCTCCTGCTCGCACTGGCCGACGCATGCCGGTACCTGTCCCCGGAATTCCTCTTCGATGCCTGTGCACTCCTCGATGCCGATCAACTCCTGGTACCAACCGCCGAAAACCATCCTGACGCGCCACCAGACACCTCGGCCGCCGCGATCGAGGCGGTAGCGCTGCTGAAACTTGCTGCAGCACAAACGCGTACAGCACGGTCCGCAGCGATGCGGCTGCGAGCCACCGAGATCACGCGACGGCTTGCCACGGACTTCATGAGCGGTCCCGGCGCGCCGCAACCCGGGGGCAGGCTGGGTGGCGGATGCTACGACTTCGGCCGCGGGCTTGCCACCAACCACGAGCTGATCTGGGGCAATTTCTTCTTCGCCGCGGCTCTGGCCATACAGACCGGGTTGATCGCTCCTTTCGACACCTGACGCGGCCTCAGCGCAACACCGACCTGGCCACGGAGGTGATATGCAGTTCGTCCGGACCATCCAGCAAGCGCGCCATCCGCCCCATTCGCAGCAGTCCCGGCAGCGCGGTATCCGGTCCCAGCCCGGCAGCCCCGTACACCTGGATCGCGGAATCAGCCACTTGTTGCAGCGTCCGCGCCGCGGCCACCTTCGCCAAACCGGATTCCACGCGAGCGTCATGACCTGCGTCGAGGAGCGCGGCCGCCTTGTGCACGAGCGGCCGGGTGCTCCGGATGGCCAACAGCGACTCGAAAACATGCTGCTGCACCAGCTGGCGTTCGGCCAGCGTTCCCGATGACTGACCGCGCGTGCGAGCTCGCTCGCACATCAGGTCATAGGCCCGCTGCGCCTGGCCGAGCCAGCGCAGGCAGCGCAACGTCCGGCCGAGCTGCAACCGCTGCCGCGCGATCGGCAACGCACGTCCCCGCTCGCCGATTAGATGGTCTTTCGGCAGCCGCACCTCGTCCAGGGCGATCTCCCACTGCCCACCAACGCCGAGGACCGGCAGCTCACGCACGAGCCGGAAGCCCGGAGCGTCCGTCGGCACCAGCAGCAACGACAGCCCATCCCGGTCCGACGCCCGCCCGTCGGTGCGAGCCAGCACCGTGATCACATCGGCGTCCTGGGCGCCGCTGACGAACCATTTGCGACCGGACAGCACCCACGAACCGTCCGGAGCCTCCGTCGCTCGGGTGGCCGTCAACGTCGGATCGGTGCCTGGTGTGTCGGGTTCGGTCATCGCGTACGCCGCATGCAGTTCCCCGGAAACCAGTCGCCCCAGGTAGGTCTCCCGAACGCGGTCACCGGCATGACGCTGCAACATCCGCACATCCAACAGCGAGGCCGAGCCGAGCACCGCAGGCCCGTGGTCACTGGCGCCTTCGGCCTCGGCCAAGCACACGTACTCGGCGAACGAAAGTCCCCGACCACCAAGTTCCCTCGGCAGCGGCAACCCCCACAGCCCTTCCGCCCGCGCGGCGTCGGCCAACTGCGAACGGGCTGCCGCAGCATCCGGGCCACCTGTGTCCAGCAGGATCTCTTGTGGCATCACTCGTTTCGCCACAAAGGCTTCCACACGCTCACGCAGCGACGTGCCGTCGATCGCGGCGGCGGACATACGGGTGTCGGATGCATACGGGTCCATGGCTTCTCCTCGTCTGCCGGGAACTCGACGTCCCCGCGCTGCGACTGCTGTTGTCCGCGGGAGTGGTCGGCGGCGATCGCCACCGAGTTCCCGCGGCGGTCACTCTGTTCGAGAAGGAGAGCCATGACACTCGGCGCTACGCGGACCTCCGACAACCAACTGACGGCGAAACCATTGGAGGGGGTGCAGCTCGAGACCGGTGGACCGCCGGGTCCGGTCTCGATCGCGGCGCAGCACCTGCGGTTGCTGGGCGCCGAACCTTCCACGGCCGACCATGACGCGCTGACTCTCACCGACCTCGACGGCGCGAGAGTCGAAACCCGCCTGTTCTGGGGCAGGCCGGACAGCGAGGTGTGCGATGAGGCGACCGCGCAGGCCGCCGCAGGACTGATGCTCGTGCACGGACGTCGCGACGGCTCACCCCGCGGACTGGCCGTGGACTACGTCTCGACCGCTTCCGGTGTGCTCGCCGTCCAAGGCCTGTTGGCCGCGCTCATCGGCCGCGCGAGGGGCACCTTGGTCACCTCGGCGGATGTCTCGCTCGATCGCGTGGCGCTGCTGACCGTCTCGCAGTACCTCGCCGCAGCGTGCGCCGAGGACGATGAAGCCAGCCCACTGGCGCCTGGTGGGCCACCGTTCACCACTGCCGACGGCGTTCGATTCGAACTCGAAGCACTGGACGTCGCGGTGTGGGCCGAATTCTGGCAGGCCATGCGAGCACCGATGCAAGCCGCACGAAAAGGCTGGCGACCCTTCCAGTTCCGCTATGCCACCGCCTGCGCTCCGATCCCCGACGAGCTGCATCACGCCACGCTGGCCAGCACGTGGGCACAGGTACAGGCAGCCGCGGCCGAATCCGGCGCCGACGTCTGCCGATTACACACCCTCGCCGAACGCTCGGCAGAACTGCACGACGGCGGAGAATCGACGCTGCCCTGGGAACTGGCCACCTACCCGGGGATCCCCGCGGCGATACCGGCACGCGGCCGATGTAGCGACGAGCGCCCTCTGGCGGGGTTCACCGTGCTCGAGGCAGGGCGTCGAGTCCAGGCCCCACTCGCCGCGCACCTGCTGGGGCTGCTCGGCGCGACCGTCGTGCGAATCGAACCGCCAGGCGGTGACCCGCTGCGTGGCATGCCACCCACCTGCTCGGACATCTCCGCACGCTGGCTGGCCCTCAACCGGGGCAAGGACACGATCGAAATCGACATCAAGTCCCCCTCCGACCGACAGCGGTTGCTCGAACTGGCAGCCGACGCCGACGTCTTTCTACACAACTGGGCGCCCGGCAAAGCCGAGCATCTCGGGCTCGCCGCCGACACGCTGTCGGCCGCCAACCCGAGCCTGATCTACGCCTACACCAGCGGCTGGGCAGGACGGCTCCCCGACGCCCCCATGGGCACCGACTTCATGGTGCAAGCCCGCACCGCCGTCGGAGAGGCGGCCCGCCCAGCCGACGAACCACCGACACCGTCACTGATGACCCTGCTGGACGTGCTCGGCGGCATGCTGGGCGCCGAAGCGATTCTGGCCGGATTGCTGACCCGCGAACGCACCGGCCGCGGCGTGCGCGTGGAATCCTCCCTGTTGGCCGCCGCGCAACTACTGACCGCGCCGGCTCTGCGCCGGGCGCATGACGGTCTTCCCCTCCGTCACCCCGCCGGATTCCGTCGCCCGTTGCCGACCGCTGACGGGCTCATCGCACCCGCTGACGAGCACGCCGTCGCGGCAGCCGACACCGCGGCACAGGTGCGTGCGCTGTCCACCGACGACGCCTGCGCGATGCTTCGCGGCCGAGGCATCATCACCACCTCGGTGACCACCGATCTCACCACCCTGCCCACC
The DNA here is from genome assembly GCF_040681035.1 of Nocardia sp. NPDC051911. Classification (NCBI taxonomy): domain Bacteria; kingdom Bacillati; phylum Actinomycetota; class Actinomycetes; order Mycobacteriales; family Nocardiaceae; genus Nocardia; species Nocardia sp. NPDC051911. The sequence goes on along the minus strand of NZ_JBFAXY010000003.1, from coordinate 175,593 downwards.
GATTCTCGCTTCGCAGGCGCCATGACACGCGACGAACACGGCGCCGTCGCCGTGTCGTCGCCTTGGAGGTTCCGATGAGCGTCGCACTACACGATCTGGTCCCCCGCAAGCTACGCAGAACCTGGGCGGCCGACGGCAGCTACCCCGACCTCGACCTGTATTCGCTGTTCCGGGCACGCCGCTGCCAGCACCCGCACCGAACCGCACTGGTCGACAACGAAGGCGAGGTCAGCTACGCGGAATTGGACGCCCTGGCGCGGCAACTGGCCGCCGGTCTGGCCGCCCGAGGCGTACAAGCCGGCGATGTCGTCGGCATCCAGCTGCCGAATTGCCGCGCCGCTGTCATCGCAGACCTCGCTTTGGCCGCACTGGGCGCGGTAGCCCTGCCGTTCCCCGCCGGCCGCGGCATGCGCGAGGCCGAGTCGCTGCTGCGGAGATCGGAAGCCGTCGGTGTCCTGGCCGCCGCCCAGTTCCGTGGACACCACCACGCAACAGATCTCGCGCAGTTGCTCGGCCAATTGCCGACATTGCGTTTCGTAGTCTCCGTCGGTATCGACTTCGCGCCGAAAAGCTGTGTGCCTTTCGCCGAGCTGTTCCCTGGCGACTATGACGATTTCGTCCCGGATCGCCCCGATCCGGACGCGGCCGCTCGCATCCTGGTGTCCTCCGGGTCGGAGTCGGAACCGAAGATGGTCGCCTACTCTCACAACGCGCTGGCAGGCGGCCGCGGCAACTTCATGGCATCGCTGTTGACCGACGACCGACCGCCCCGCAGCCTGTTTCTCGTACCGCTCGCCACGGCGTTCGGCAGCAACGGCACGGCTGTGACGCTGGCCCGCCACGGCGGCGCGCTGATTCTGCTGGATCATTTCTCGCCAAGGGAAGCGTTGGCGTCGATCCAACGGCATCGTCCCACGCACGTGCTCGGCGTCCCCACCATGATCCGGATGATGCTCGAAAACGGCGCAGCCGAGACCGACACCTCCGCACTGACGGCACTGGTGCTCGGTGGTTCCCAACTCGACGCCACCACCGCCCGGGAGGCACAACAAGCATTCGGATGCACGGTGGTGAACCTCTACGGGTCGGCCGACGGCGTCAACTGTCACACGGACATCGACGAAATCGATTCCGGCGAAATCAATTCCGACGACGGGACTTCGGGAGTGCTGGTCGGGCGACCCGACCCGCGGGTGGCGCAGATCCGCATCGACCGGGTCGACACCGGCCGGACCGCGGCGCCGGGTGAAACCGGAGAAATAGTCGCCCGGGGCCCGATGACGCCGCTGTGCTACGTCGGGGACCCGCAATTGGACTCACGTTATCGCACGAGCGACGGCTGGGTACGCACCGGTGACCTCGGCGTCCTCGACCCCGCAGGCCGACTGCACGTGGTCGGGCGGCTCAAGGAGATCGTCATTCGCGGTGGCGCGAACATCAGCCCCGCCGAGGTCGAACGCATGCTGGCCACGCATCCCGATGTCCGCGACGTGGCGTGCATCGGCGTCCCCCACGACGTGCTCGGTGAGCGACTCGCGGCCTGCGTCGTGCCACGGCCGGGCAGCATGCTCGACTTGGAAGGGCTGTGTGCTCATCTGGCGGCCAACGGCATGGAGCGAGGCAAACACCCCGAATCGCTCCTGCTGCTCGATGCCCTGCCGTTGACCCCTGCGGGCAAACCCGACCGCGCGGCTCTGCAAACACGGTTCACCGCCGTCAGGCACTGAAAACACTGCGGGGCAGCCATTCCACGGCTGCCCCGCCTCACGATCCGCCTGGTCAGGACCCGGAGAGCGCCTTCTTCAACGCGGTTGCCGCACCCCGATAGACGGACAGAAGATCCTGGCCCTGCTCGGGATAGTTCACGATCGATACCTGTTCGACGCCCGAGTCCGGCAGCACGGCGCCGGTGGACATGTGCGCGTTGTCGAGCACGAACTGCGGCTTCTTCGCACTCAACTCCGCCAACTGACCGGGCGTCACGGGTTCAGGACCATAGGTGCCCACAATCTGCGCACCTGCCAGCTCGGCCGCCCACGTCGAGAACACCTGGGCGATGACCGTCGGCTGCCTTCCACCCGGCCAAGCCGAGCGGACGTCCCCGCCGAGCTTGTCGTACTCGGTGCTGAACGTCGCGGTCCACGCCTGCGCCGCCGCGGTGGTGCCGAAGCGCTCGCCCAGCGCCTGCACTTGGGCTTTCACCTTGGCCGCGGAGTTGTCCAGATCGACTTCGATCACTTCGGCCTTCGATCCCGCGGCTTCCTTGATCTTGGCCGCGAACGGCTCGAACGGCGCGTAGAGCACGAAATCCGCTTCCGCCACCGCGGTCAGATCCGACGGTTTGGGATCGTAGTCCGGAGCATGGTGAACCGACGGCGGAACAATGACTTTCACGTCCGCCGCGCCTGCGGCTTCGGCGAACGCAGCCTCCCAGGTGGTGGTCGCCACGACGACCGGGTGGGTGTGTCCATGGTGGTCGTGCTGTTCGCTTTCGGAGCTGGAACACCCGCTCAGCAGCACGGTTGCCGCGACCACAGTCGTCAGGCTCATACCGGCGGTCAATGGTCGAAAGCGTGCCATGAGAATGTTCTCCGTTCAGGAATCAGATGGGCCGCGAAGGCGACTGCCCCCGCGGTGAGGACCAGCACCGGCCCAGGAGGAAGATCGAAGGCCAGCGCCAGCACGAATCCCACGGAATTCACCGCAACGCCGATACCGACAGCCCAGACGATGATCGAAATCAGCGAGCGGCCCAACCGCCGCGCGGCCAAAGCCGGCAGCAAGGTGAGCGCATCCACGAGCAGCGCACCGGTCAGCCGGATCGCTCCGGCCACCGCAACCGCGATCAGCACCAGCAGAATCAGCGTGAGCCGCCCCACCGCCACACCGGAAACCAACGCCAGCTCGCGATCGTGCAACAGCAGCGCCAAATCACGTCTTCGCCACCAGAACAGCGCAGGCACCACTACCGCGAGCACCGCCAACACGACGACGTCCTGGACCCGGACCGCGAGAATCGAACCCCACAGCAGCGAAAACGCCGCCGAAGCGTTCACTCCGGCCACCGCAAGCACCAGCAGCGCTGCCGCGACGGCCGAACTCATCAGCAAACCCATTGCGCCGGAGAGGGTTTCCGGCGTGCGCGCCAGCGGAGTGATCCCCGCCCCGGCCACCGCACACGCGAGCAGACCACACAACGCCGGATCCCATCCGGTCAGCATGCCGACCGCGGCGCCCAGCAGCGCGACGTGCATCATCGCGAACCGGACCGGGATGATCTCCAGCCCCACGATGGCCACACCGACCACCGGCAGCCCGATCGAGCCCACCAATAGCGCCACCCCGGCACGCTGCACCGACCCCATTCCGAGCAGATCGAACAGCTGCGCAGGCCCGTTCACGACAACTCCCGCAGTCGGCCTGCGGCCATCTCCAGCACTCGGTCGCAACGCCGCGCCATGGCGCGGTCATGGGTGACCACGACGAGGGTGACAGGCAGCTCCGTCAGGACATCGGCGGCTTCCTCCTGACCAGCGAAATCCAACGCGGCCGTGGGTTCGTCGGCCAGAACGACGCTCGCACCAGCTGCCACGCACCCCGCCGCGCGGGCCAGGTGCATACGCTGCAGTTGCCCACCCGAGAGCGTGTCGAGTGGTCGGCCGAGCAGCTCGCCCACACCCAGCCGTGTCGCCATCGCCTGCGCCTGACGGACGTCTCCACTGCTGGCCAAGAGCTCACCGGCCAGCAGCGGAAATCGGCCCGCCGCGGGCCGCTGGGGAATCCACCCGCACACCCGCCGCCGCCACGCATAGTCCGCCGATGTGCGACCACCACGGCCTCCCACGGAGATCTCGCCCCGCACAGCCGCGTGCAGGCCGATCACCGCGCGCAGCAGCGTCGTCTTGCCCGAGCCATTGGTACCGGTCAATGCGACCCGTTGACCGGCAGAAATGTCGAGGTCGACATCACTGACCACGTCGACACGTCCGTGCCGGCACGACACCCCCCGCAAGCGCAGGTTCAGCCCCGCCATCACCCCACCTCCTTACCGGCCGTCACCCGCACGCCGACCGGTGTGCCCGGAAGTAGTCGCACCACCACGCCTATCGGTTCCGCGACATGATCACCGTCGGCGGCGGACCCGTCGATCCCCCGCACCACCGAGACGAGGGTTTCGCGGGCACGGGCCACCCGAGAACGAATCGTGCCGACCGGACAACCCACCGTCTGCGCCGCCTCGGCATAGGACATACCCAAGACCTGGGTCAACACGAACGCCTCGCGCCGCTCTTGCGGCAGACTGCACAGCAGGTCGTTCAACGCCACCTCCTCGGCGAAATCCGGCGTACGCCGATCAGGCCGCTGCTCGAGAATCTGCGACCATTCCGGCACCTGAGTCGTCTTCGGACGAGCGGCGACACTGCGGAACCGGTCCACCACCACGCGGCGAGCGATCGACAGCAGCCAGGTTCGTGCGGTCGAATTCCCGGCGAACCGCGGCAGACTGCCCATGGCCCGCAAGAACGTCTCCTGTGTCAGGTCGTCAGCGGATTGGACATCGGTCAGGTGCGCGACGAAACGCCACACATCGCGCTGCGTCGATTGGATGAACTGCTCCAACGCCTTTCGATTGCCGGCACCGGCCGACAACGCCAGCGCGGTCAGGAGTTCGTCGGACATCCGCGGCCTCCACATCGACGCATCCGGCACACGAGAAAGCGCCCAGCGCTTAGAGCCGATCGAGGAGAAGGACCGTCGCCGCGGCAGGCAGCCGACAGCGGAGAAGGAGAAAACATTCGCACAATTTCTGTTCGCGACACCACCATTCGGCGGTGCGGAGAGACCGGCAGCCGGACTCGCACGGTGCGCACACCGGCGTAGAGGACCGACTGCCGCTGGACGGGGGCCGGGTGTGCGCACCGGCGTCGCGGCAGACCCTGACGGCTTGCTCACGCGCATCGATGACACGAGCGGCTACGTTCGCCCCCGGAATACCGGCAGCGCCGAATCGCGCCGATCGACGATCGGCCGGGCAGCACTGCCTCCACCGGCAGCACAAGGCGTGACTGCCTCCGATGGCGAACTCTCAGAACCGAACCGCGCCCACCGGAGGCCCACGCCGCGCCATCACATGACGCAGCACGCCCGCGCGCAGCGTCTCGATGCGATGGTCGGCTTCCACCACGGTTCGGGGCTCGCTGTCGACCGACGGATGCACCAGAACCAGAAGCAGAGGCGCCAGAATCCGTGTATACAGCGTCGCCAGTAGCGCGAAGAAGGCGAGTTCCCCGCGCCACAGCCACACCGCGCACACCAGCGCGGCCGCCGCGTGCGCGGCGAACATGCCCGCATCACTGTGCGGATCAATGGTTTGGGAAGCGGCGTGAGCGGCCGACATCGATGACATGCCGAACCACACGTGCAAGACCGCCTGCATCACCGCAAGCCCACCGCCGATGGCGAAGAAGCCACGCTGACGATCGGCCAGCGCCCACGCGATCGAACCCGTCGCGGCAAACGCCACGATGAAAGCCGACACCGACACGCTGTGCCCCGCCGAGGCCCCATGCCCCAGCGCCGACAACAACACCGCGATTCCCGCGAACACGATGGCACGTGCCGCCCGCGCGTTCCGGGGCGCGGGCACAGTGTTCATAACGCCGTCCATCATGACACTCATATGCCGGCACTGTCCCGCGGGGTTTCGATCACGGCCTCGCCGCAGGCTGCGAAACCGACGAGCCGAACATCAAGCGGCCGAGCATGATCAGGACCTGCGACGAGCCACTCCCATACCGAGTGCCACAAGCAGGCCCAGGGCGCCCAGCACAATGCCGATCCCGCCGAGCCAGCGCGCGGTCGTATCGCTCGACGAACCAGAACTGGAGGACGCCGACTGGATGTCACCATGGTTGTCGGCGCCACCGGAATGCTTGGCGGCCAACGTCAGCGAAGGAGCTGGACGCTCCGGCTCGGACCTGAGCTCGGCGTCGTGGAGGGTCCGGCACCCGACCACGACTTCCGGACCTACCGACTGCTCAGTGGGTGTCGTTCCAGAACTGGATACCGGCTGCGATCAACGCCGGGACGCCGACGATTACGGTGCCCGCGACCGCGCCCATGCCTGCCAGTGCGGCGCCGGTGATGAGGCAACCGCCGATCGCCGCCGGAACCGCGAGCAGACCGATCGACACCACACCCCCGGTCGCTCCACCGACGATGCCGCCGGCGACGCAGCCGATGCCGCCGCCGATCGCACTACCCAGCAGGCTCCCGACAGTCGCCGCAGCCATCATCGACATGCTGAAGTTGCCGAGGGCCGCGTTGTAATTCGGATGAGACAGTGCATCGATCTCCTGAGCTGTCGCCGCGCTGATCGGGCGCGCGTCGGCGGGGTCGGCGCTCGGGGTCAGCGTGACCGTATCGCCGTCCAGCTGCGCGGCGATCGGCATCGCGCTGCCACCGTGGACGTAGGTCAGCGGAAGAGTCGCGACGGACGTTCCGCTCCGATCGATGAACTGCAGATGGTCATCGCTGACGGTGAGCGCCCCGGCATCCACGGTGAGCACAACCGAGCGGTCGACCACGTTGGCCTGGAAATGGACATCCGGAGTCTCCTGCGTGGGATCCGCCGTCGCGGTTCCCCCCGAGATACACAAAGCCGAGATAGCCATGGCGGCCACCGCAGCGCCCTTACGAAACATCACTGTCGTCTCAACTCTCGATTTCCTTGTGGCAGCGTGGGTTCGCAGCCGACAAAAGGTCGGAGAAGTTGTCGAACCAGTTCCTGATATGACGCACAACACATACCGACAGGAGGAGCGCGATCGCCGAGACCCGCTGTCACCCGTGCCGACGGTCACGGCCCCAGCTTCTGGGTCAGCTCCGCTCACGCTGTGACTTCGCAGTGAACCACGCCGATGGTAGCGGGCCAACGCGCCGGGGACGGACACCACGTTGAACAGCAGATTGCCCATACTCACCCTGAGAGCTACTATAACCGCCCGCGTCGCATTCCCGGGGCAGATCCAGTAGCAGCATGCGGGATTGCCAGTCGCCGATGGGGCGGGTCACTTACAACTCTATGTGGCGGTTAGGTGCCCGTCGCTGACCGCTCGTCTCGGGTTGACATACCCGGAACTCAATCTGCGCGAGTTTGTTTGCTCTACCAACGCACGCTCAAGGGATACATTGCCGTGCAGACTATTTCGCAGCAGATGAGCCGTCGCGGCCAGCGGCGGTCTGCTGGTTCGCCGGGCACGGGCGGTGGTCAGAGCAGGAGATGGAAGATGTCGAAGGCGATGTTCCATTCGGCGGTCCCGGGGTTCTTACGGTCCGGTTCGATCGTGACGAATGTGTGCGCCAGCGCCACGCTCAAGCCTCCGGCAATCAGCGGCAGTCGCTGCTCGGTCGCCTCGGAAAGGGCCATGTCCAACGGCGGCCGGGCCGCCAGTTGATCGAGCACAGACTGTAGTTCGATCTCCTCATCCAGTTTCTCGAACCGGTGGATGCTCTCCTGCAGTCCCTTGGTGATCGGCAGGTCCCACGGTTCGATCACGTCCCTCAGGTTTGCCTTTGCCGAGGCCTTGCCGATGAGGATCAGATCGTAGATCTTGTCGTCGATGAAATCCGTGTAGCGCTTGACGTCGTTCCGGTCGACTTGCAGGCCGGCCGCTGCCCGGAAGAATTGCTGGAATTTCACGGTACCCATCACTGGCATGTCGTCAGCTCCTGTCGAAGTATTCATGGATTTGGCGAACCGCCATCGCTCCCTCACCGACAGCGGAGGCGACACGTTTCACGGAGCCGGTGCGGACGTCACCGGCAGCGAACAGGCCGGGCAGGCTTGTTTCGAGCGTCCTCGACGGCCGGTCGCCAGTCCGCCGGTTGCCGTCCTCACGGGCGTAGACCGCGTCCATGCCCGTGAGGACGAAGCCGTGGTCGTCGAGTGCGATCGCGTCGGCCAGCCACCCGGTGTGCGGCACCGCCCCGATGAAGACGAATAGTGCGTGTACCCGGAGGGTGTCCTGTTCGCCCGTGTGATTGTTCTCGACCACAATCCGGTCGAGGTACTTCTCGCCGTGGACCTCTCGAATCTCGGTATTCCGGTGGACGGTCACGCGTGGATGGCGTTCGATCTGGTCGACGAGGTACCGGGACATGCTCTTTCCGAGGTCACCGCCGCGGATGAGCAGGTGAACCTGGGAGACACGGTCCGCGAGAAAGACGGTGGCCTGTCCGGCGGAGTTTCCGCCGCCGACGATGGCCACCGGGTCGGTGCCGCACATCCGCGCCTCCTGATGGGTTGCGGCGTAGTACACGCTCGTCCCCTCCAGCACCTCGATTCCCGGAACCGCCAACTTGCGGTATCGCGCCCCGGTGGCGAGCACGACGGCCCGGCCGCGAACCGTGCCGCCGTCCGCCAGCCGGAGCACGTGGTGGCCGTCCTCGGACCCCAAACCGCTCACCTCCGCCGACACCAGGATTCGGGCGCCGAACTTGCCGGCCTGGATCACGGCTCGCTCCGCCAATTCGGCGCCGGAGATCCCTGCCGGGAAGCCGAGGTAGTTCTCGATCCGTGAGGAGGTACTGGCCTGGCCGCCTGCGGCGAACGACTCCAGTGTCACCGTGTTCAACCCGTCCGAGGCGCCGTACACGGACGCGGCCAGACCGGCCGGTCCCGCACCCACCACGACGAGGTCGAACACGTCCTGGGCCGCGTCGTGGACCGAGTCCGGGACCGGAAGCCCGACGATGCGGGCGAGTTCCGCATTCGTGGGATTGCGCAGCACCTTCTCGCCGTGCCAGATCACGACGGGGGTGTCCTCGGGGGCGACGTCCAGGCTGCGCAGCAGCTGCTCCGCCCGTTCGTCCTGCTCCACATCGATCCATCTGTGGGGCAATCGGTTTCGAATGGCGAACTGCCGAAGCCGCAACGTATCCGGTGAATAGCAGGAGCCGATGATCCGGAATCCCGAACCGAGCCCGATCAGCAGGTGCCGGCGCACCAGGTAGGCGCGCAGGATGAGATCGCTGAGCACGGGATCGTGGGAAACCAGCTCGCGCACCCGGTCGGCCGGGACGACGAGTATCTCGCCGTCCTCGATCGCCTCGGCGGTGAAGAACGCCACCTGGCCTTCCAGCAGTCCGAGCTCGCCCAGGAATCGGCCGGGACCATGCACGCGCAGTAACCGGCGTTCGCCGTCTCCGTCGCCCTCGTCGATGATCGCGACCTTGCCCGAGAGGATGACGAAGAAGTCGCTGCTGGGTTCGCCCTCTCGGATCAGCACCTCGCCGGGGCGAACCGCTCGACGCGTGCCACCGACCTCGAGTGTCGCGACCTGGTCGTCCGTCAGCCGCGGGTATCCTCCGAGCTCATCCGGAGTCTCGTCGAGCGGCGGAATGTCGCGGACGGGAGCGGCGCTCTCAGACGAAGTTCTGGTCGACATAACACCAGCGCCAATCTTCACCTGGCTCCATCGACTGGACGATCGGATGGCCGATGGCGTGAGCGTGCGCGCTCGCGTGCTTGCCCGGCGAGGAGTCGCAGCAACCGACGTGTCCGCACGTCAGGCACAGCCTCAGATGTACCCACGGGGTGCCGAGGCGAAGACATTCCTCGCAGCCCTGCGGAGTCCGGGGTACGACGGGACGGATCGCGGTCACGTGTGGGTCAACATGGACAGATGTCATGGCTTCGTCTCCTTGCCTGCTTTTTCCGAAAGCGCCTGGTCGAGCCATGTGCGCAGTTGTGGTACCGGAGCGGCGCCCGCCTGACGAGCCAGGATCTCGCCTCGGTCCATCACCAGCAGAGTCGGTACGGCGCGGACGGTGAACCGTTCGGCCGTCCTGGGCGCAGCATCCACGTCGATCTTCACCAGCTTGATTCGACCCGCGCGTTCCCTGGCGAGCTGCTCGAGCGCCGGACTGACCATGCGGCACGGGCCGCACCACGTCGCCCAGAGGTCGACGAGCACAGGCACCGAAGTTTTCTCGGCGACCTCCGCGAAGTCGTCGTCCCCTGCCGAGGCGATCCAGGGCAGCGGCTCGTGGCAGTTCCCGCAGCGCGGTTTTCCTTCCCCGGCCGCCGCCACCCTGTTGACCTTGCCGCAGTTCGGGCACTTCACCATTTCGGATCCCACGACGGCACCTCTTCTCAGGCCGCCGCGACGGCGGGTTCCGCATACGCGACGGCGAGTTCGTCGCCGGCCACCGTGACACGGATGGTGCCACCCGGTTCGATCTCGCCGCGCAACAGCGCACGACCTATCCTCGTCTCCACCTCGTGGGCGATGTACCGCCGCAGCGGCCGCGCGCCGTAGACCGGGTCGAAACCGTGTTCGGCGATGAGCCGGCGCGCTTCCGGCGTGATATCCAGATGTATTTGCCGCTGCGACAATCTGTTGCGAAGATCGGTGAGTTGTAGCTCGACGATGTGCTCGATCTGGGGCAGCGTGAGCGGGGTGAACAACACGATGTCGTCGACCCGGTTGAGGAATTCGGGACGGAAGTGCCCGCGCAGCTCGGCCAGCACGCGCTCCCGGGCATCCGGTTTGATCTCGCCGTCGGCTGTGACTCCCTCGAGGAGATACAGGGATCCGATGTTGGAGGTCATGATGATCACCGTGTTCCGGAAATCGACCTGCCTGCCCTGAGAATCGGTGATCCGGCCGTCGTCGAGCACCTGCAGCAGGGTATTGAAGACGTCGGCGTGGGCCTTCTCGATCTCGTCGAAGAGCACCACGGAGTACGGCTTGCGGCGTACCGCCTCGGTGAGCTGGCCGCCCTCGTCGTAGCCGACGTACCCGGGGGGCGCACCGATGAGCCTGCTCACCGTGTGCCGCTCTTGGTACTCGCTCATGTCCAGGCGCACCATGTTGTCTTCGCTGTCGAAGAGGGCACTGGCCAGCGTCTTTGCGAGCTCGGTCTTTCCCACGCCCGTCGGGCCCAGGAAGATGAACGAACCGATCGGCCGGCGTGGGTCACGGATACCCGACCTCGCCCGGATCACCGCGTCTGCGACCAGTTGCACCGCCTCGTCCTGACCGACGACCCTCTCGTGCAAGATCTCGTCGAGCTTCAACAGCTTCTCCCGCTCGCCTTCCTGCAGCCGGGCGACCGGGATACCCGTCCATGCGGCCACGATCTCTGCGATCTCGTCTTCGGTGACCACCTCACGCAGCAATGGATTCCGGCCCTGCCTGGTGGCCAGTTGCTCCTCCGCCGCCCTGAGTCTGCGTTCCAGCTCGGTGATCTCGCCGTATCGCAACTCGGCGGCCCGGTTGAGGTCGTAGTTGCGCTCGGCCTCCTCGGCCTCGTGGCGCAACCGTTCCAGCTCTCCCCGCAGCTCCTGCACCCGCCGGATCGCCTGCCGCTCGGCCTCCCACTGAGCGTGCCTGGCGTCGGCCTCGGCCCGTAGGTCGGCCAGCTCCTTGCGCAGCTCTTCGAGGCGCGCCTTGCTGGCCGCGTCCGTTTCCTTGGACAGCGCGGCTTCTTCGATCTCCAGCCGGGTCACTTTCCGGGTGAGCTCGTCGAGTTCGGCGGGCATCGAGTCGATTTCGGTGCGTTGCCGAGCGCATGCCTCATCGACCAGGTCGATCGCCTTGTCCGGAAGGAAGCGGTCGGTGATGTACCGGTGCGAGAGGGTCACGGCGGCGACCAGGGCGCCGTCCTTGATCTTCACGCCGTGAAACACCTCGAGGCGTTCCCGAAGTCCGCGCAGAATCGAGATCGCATCCTCGACACTGGGCTCGTCGACGAGAACGGTCTGGAAGCGACGCTCCAGTGCCGCATCGGATTCGATGTGCTTGCGATATTCGTCGAGAGTGGTGGCGCCGATCATGTGTAGTTCGCCGCGGGCGAGCATCGGCTTGAGCATGTTGCCGGCATCGAGAGACCCGTCGCCGCCGACTGATCCCGCGCCCACAACGGTATGTAGCTCGTCGACGAACAACAGGATGCGCCCCTCTGCCGCCTTCACCTCCGACAGCACCGCTTGCAGTCGCTCCTCGAACTCGCCGCGGTACTTCGCGCCGGCCACCAGGGAACCCATGTCGAGCGAGAAGATCGTCTTGTCGCGCAGGCCCTCGGGCACGTCGCCGCGGACGATCCGCTGGGCGAGGCCCTCGACGATCGCGGTCTTACCGACGCCGGGGTCGCCGATCAGCACCGGATTGTTCTTCGTCTTCCGGCTCAGGATCTGAGTTACCCTGCGGATCTCGGCATCTCGGCCGATGACCGGATCGAGATTGCCTGCCCTGGCCTCGGAGACGAGATCGCGTCCGTACTTCTCCAGCGCCTCATAGGCCCCCTCCGGGGTCGCCGAGGTGACACGCTGGTGGCCGCGCACGGTGGTCAAGGCGGTGAGGAAGGACTCTCGCGTGACCCCATGACTGGCGAGGACCCTGCCTGCCGCAGTGGCCGACCCCTCCTCGGAGAGGGCCATCACGAGATGCTCCACCGACACGTAGGAATCCTTGAGTCGCTTCGCCTCCCGTTCCGCCGCGTCGAGCAGCCTGGCCAGGCGCTGGGTGATCATCACCTGACCGGGCGTCGCACCCGGGCCGCTGACCTTCGGCCTACGCAACAGTTCACGTTCCAGATCGGATCGCAGGGCATCGACGTTGGCGCCGGCCTGCTCGAGCAGTCGGGGTACCAGCCCTTCCCGCTGATCGACCAACGCGAGCAGCAGGTGCTCTCCGTCGACCTCGGTGTGACCCATTCTGGTCGCTACATTCTGGGCTTCCTGCAGGGCTTCTCGTGACTTTTCAGTCAGGCTGCCGGTGTCCATGGGGTGCCCTCCTTCCGCGGGAAGCTGCTTCGAGTTTCTCGATTCGATCCAGCAGATCGAGTACGAGCCCGATTGCCGAGTAGTTCAGGCCCAGACCGGTCCGCAGCCGTTGGATGCGGGCGGCATGGGCCACTTCGGATGGTTGGAACGACATCTCGCCGCCGGCGTCTCGGTGGGCGTCGAGCAGGCCGAGCGCCACAAGCCTTCGTGCCAGGTCCGGGTGTAGCCCGGTACGTTCGGCGAAGGCATCTGGCGACAATCCGGGACGGCGAACCAATACGTACCGGGTGACCGGGGTCGGGGTGCTCATGTATCTTTCCTCGGATCGAAGTTCGATTCGGTGGCCAACTGCTCGAACAGCTCACGTTCGCGTGCTGTCGGTTTCGACGGCACCATCACCTTGATCTCGGCGTAGAGATTGCCGTTGGGGCCACGCGGATTGGGCATTCCTTCTCCGCGCAGCCGCAGCTTCCTTCCCGTCGACGAGCCCGGCGCCACTTTGACTTTCGCCTCGCCACCCGGGGTGGGAACGACGACGGTCGACCCGAGCACCGCCTCCCATGGCGATACGGGCAGGTCCACGTAGATGTCGCGACCCTGTATCCGGAAGCGGGAATGCGGCTTGATGCGCACCACGAGGTACAGATCCCCGGGCGGCGCGTCACCGTTGCTCCGCCCGCCTTGCCCGGCCAGCCGGATTCGCTGGCCGTCCAGGACACCGGCGGGAATGTCGACGTCGTACTGGCGTCCGTCCAGTCTGAGTGTGCGTTTGCCGCCCCGATACGCCTGTTCCAGAGTCAGTTCCAGTTCCGCTTCCTGGTCGGCCCCGGGAATCGGCCCGTACCCGCCGGCGCCGCCGAACATCTGCCCGAAGAGGTCCTCGAAGTCGACGGCGCCCTCGCCACCGAAACCTCGACCGAAGTGCACCCTTCTGCCCCCGCCGCCGTACCCACCGGCGCCGGCCCGGACCCGTTCGTCGTAGTCCTCGGGCACACGCCGGAAGTCCTCACCGAATCGGTCGTAACGTTTCCGGGTGTCCGGGTCGGACAACACCTGGTAGGCCTCGTTGGCCTCCTTGAACTTGTCCTCCGCAGTGGGGTCCTTGTTCACGTCGGGGTGATACTTGCGCGCCAGCTTGCGGTACGCCTGCTGGATTTCGTCGGTGCCTGCGCCGCGCGGGACACCGAGCACTTCGTAGTAGTCACGCGCCATCGGTGCTCACCCCTCGGGTCGGCTGACGACCACCGAGGCGGGACGTAACTGCCGACCGTCCTCTCCATAGCCCGGGCGCAAGACCTCGATCACGGTCCCGGAGGGAACGTCCGGTTGGGCCACCACGCTGACCACTTCGTGTAGCTCCGGGGAGAACGGCACACCGACCTCGTCGTGGCGCTCGAAGCCGAACTGCGCCAGCACCTGCACCGCCTGGTCCCGGATCGCCTTCACGCCCTCGACGACGGCCTGGGGATCGCTGCCAGCATGGGCCAGCGCGAGCTCCAAATTGTCCAGCACCGGGAGCCACGCAGCGGATACCTTCGCCACCTCCGCGGCGCGGGCACGGTCCAGATCCTTGGCAAACCGCTTGCGCAGGTTGTCCAGATCTGCAAGGGCCCTGCGCCAGCGGTCCTCGAGTTGAGCCAGCTCGGCCCCCGTGTCGGTGCGATCCGGCGCCGTCTCGGTCTGATCCCCGTCGGTAGCCGACTCGGTCGTCGAATGATCTGCGGACCTTTCCATCGTGTGCCTCAGCTTCGATCGAATTCGGCGTCGATCACGTCGTCGTCATCCGACGACGCCGCTTCTCCGCCGCCTGCCCGGTGTCCGTCTCCGCCGCCGGACTGGACCGGTGCGAGCCCGTAGAGCAGCTGCTGCAGCTCCGAGGTGAGTGGCTCTACCTCCGCGGGGGAAGCATTGTCTTCCACAGCTTTCCTGGCATCGGCGATCAGCATCTCGGCGCGTGCCTTGTCGTGCGGTGGAGCACTGTCGCCGAGTTCGGCGAGTCGCCGTTCCACTTGATAGGCAACCGAATCGAGCGCGTTGCGCGCGTCGACCGCCTTTCGCAGCGCCTCGTCCTCGGCCCGGTTCCGTTCGGCTTCCGCGAGCATGCGCTCTACCTCACTCTGGTCGAGGTTGCTCTGCTCGCTGATCGTGATGCTCTGCTCCTTACCGGTGTCCTTGTCGCGGGCGGTGACGTGGAGGATGCCGTTGGCGTCGATGTCGAACGTGACTTCGACTTGGGCCTCGCCACGGGGTGCGGGGCGGATGCCTTCCAGCCGGAACCGACCGAGCACCCGGTTGTCGGCGGCCCGTTCGCGTTCGCCCTGCAGGACCACGACATCCACTGCGGGCTGATTGTCTTCCGCGGTGGCGAACACTTCACTGCGCCGGACCGGGATCGTCGTGTTGCGCTCGATGATCTTGGTCATCACCCCGCCCTGGGTCTCGACGCCGAGGGACAGCGGGGTGACATCGAGCAACAGCACATCGGAGACCTCGCCCTTGAGCACGCCCGCCTGGACTGCGGCACCGAGCGCCACGACCTCGTCCGGGTTGACGCTCATGTTGGGGTCCTTGCCGCCGGTGAGCCGGCGAACCAGCGCCTGCACCGCCGGAATACGTGTCGAACCACCGACCAGAATCACCTCGTCGATGTCGTTGGCGGTGACCTTGGCGTCACTCATCGCCTGCTTCACCGGGTCGAGGCAGCGTTCCACCAGATCCGCCGTCAGATCCTCGAATTTCGATCGCATGATCGTGGTGGTGAGGTGCTTGGGACCGTTCGCGTCAGCGGTGACGAAGGGCAGGTTGACCTGGGCCTGCGTCACCGAGGACAGCTCGACCTTGGCTTTCTCCGCTGCCTCGAAGAGGCGCTGCAACGCCTGGGCGTCTTTGCGCAGATCGATGTTCTCCGCCCGTTGAAATTCGTCGGCGAGGTAGTCCACCAGACGTCGGTCGAAGTCGTCGCCGCCGAGGTGGGAGTCGCCGGCCGTGGCACGAACCTCGACCACTCCCTCGCCGACGTCGAGCAGGCTCACATCGAAGGTGCCGCCGCCGAGGTCGAAGACCAGTACGGTCTCGTGGGTCTGCTTGTCCATGCCGTATGCCAGTGCCGCGGCGGTCGGCTCGTTGATGATTCGCAAAACCTCGAGGCCCGCGATCCGGCCGGCGTCCTTGGTGGCGTTGCGCTGCGCGTCGTTGAAGTACGCGGGAACGGTGATGACCGCTTCTTTGACCTTCTCACCGAGGAACTTGCTCGCGTCGTCGACGAGCTTGCGCAGCACGAGGGCACTGATCTCCTCCGGCGCGTACTTCTTGCCCCGCACGTCGAATCGAGCCTCACCGTTGTCACCCGGCACGACGTCGAAACTGACCGCTTTGGCCTCCTCGGAGACCTCGTCGTAGTGACGTCCGATGAAGCGTTTCGCGGAGTATATTGTGCCCTTCGGATTCAAGATCGCCTGCCGTCGGGCGAGCTGACCCACCAGCCGCTCCCCGCTCTCGGTGAAGGCCACCACCGACGGCGTCGTCCGCGCTCCCTCGGCATTGGAGATCACCCCCGGCTCGCCGCCTTGCCAGCTTGCGATGACCGAGTTCGTGGTGCCCAGGTCGATACCTACAGCGGTCGCCATGACTCATTCCTTTCGATCGGTCCGGCCGGTGAGCAGGCGAACGGCTTCGTCCGTGACCTCGACGTCGGCAAGGACTTCGTAGTGACGTGGTTGTAATGACTGGATTGAGGTGAAGTCGCGCCGACCGCCCCGCAGCGCGTACATGAATAGGCCGAGCAGGACGCCGACAACAGCGCCGAACACCAGCCCGTAGCAGGCGAGCACGAGGCCGATGAGCAACGGCTGGACCCAGTCGAGTAATCCGAAGATCCAGCCGAACAGTGCGCCGTCAGCGCACCCGCGGCGGCGCCTCGCAAAGCGGCCCAGCCGTAGTTCAATCGGCCGACGACCTGCTCGGCCAGCTCGATGTCGCGTCCGCCGACGGCCAGTTCGTCGTCGACTGTTGAATGCTGGTCGGAGAGGTAGTCGACGGCGCTTTCAGCGTCGGCGTAGTCGTCGAACGTTGCCATTACCTGGCGGGCAGGTTGGTTCAGACGTATCGGCGAGGTTCCGCGATCGGACTCTGACATCACGCCCCCTGGGCGTCGATGATTCGGTGTTCGCCGAGCCTGCGTGAACCAGTTCGGCGTCTGGCCGGTCGGTCAACCGCTTGAACTCACGGACGGCTCAACCGCTGAAAGTTCTTCATCCGCCTGTAGGCGTCGACAGAACGGGAGGCGGTGGCGTCCACACCCCGGCTGGGGCATAGGAGTGCCGGAACCCGCTCGAGGCGGCCGGTGCGCGCACTCCGGGCATCAGCCACTACTTCAGTGCTTCCACGAGTAGAACTCCGATACGAAAGATCGGGACTGCTGAGCGGTGTGACAAGGTCCCAGCAGGTCGGAAGTGGAAGCCAACTACGCCACACAGTGTAGCCACGGGAGCACCGGGAGTCACGGCTCCGTGCCCGCTCGCGCCAGGAACAGCGGTCACCTGCGCGAGGACTTCACCGACGAGGCATCGTCATCTGTTGCGCTCACCTCGTCGTTGCGCACCGAGAATCCGACAGGTTCGGCGGACTCGCGTACCAAAGTTCGCGGTCAGGTGGGTGACGCGGTTCTGTCGAGCTTGCGGGGGGCTGTTTCCAGTCGGTGGTTCAGAGCTTGTTGGCGAGCACGTCGAGGTTGCTGATTTCGGGCGGCGCGGCGAAGAGTTCGTCGGCGCGTTCGCCGAGGGCCTTGCCGACCGGCCCATTGAGATGTGTTTCGCGGGCGGCCTGGTCTGGGAATGCGTCGATGATGCCGAACGTCGAAGGGCCGAACCGTACCGCGAGCCAGGGCTTCGTGCCGGGCTCCTGCTCGACGAGTGGCAGCGCCGATCGGAGGAATTCCACGACCGCGTTTTCCTTGCCGGGTTTGGCTTCGAGTCGGACCAGCAGCGCCTTGGTGGCCATGGCGGGTCTCCTGTTCGAGGTGGTGGACATGATCCAGCATCACATCATCGACCGGTGAAGAGAAGGAGCCCAGCCCACAAATCAATGAGACCGATCTCGACCCCCCTAGCGATCGCGGAGCCGAAAGAGGAGACTCCAGGGTGGAGAACGCGACGCCTGGAATGCACCCACTGCTTGTTGTTCATGACGCGAAACATGGTGGTGTGCCTTAGTTTTGGTGTGTTCTTCCGTTGCGTGCGCTGTCGCCTCGGCTGCTCTAGCAGAACGGTTCGTTCGGTCTGTCGCGCACACGTAACCGCCTGTGGCCGCCGGGCGTCGACCGGAAACGCCGCATGTCAGGAGTATCGAGATGAAAGCGCTTGTGTACGACGGACCCCGTGAGGTTCATGTGAAGGATGTGCCCGATGCGAGGATCGAGCAGCCGACCGATGTGCTGGTAAAGATCACCAGCACCAACATTTGCGGGTCGGATCTACACATGTATGAGGGCCGCACCGATCTGGAGCCCGGGATGGTCCTCGGTCACGAGAACCTGGGGATCGTCGCCGAGGTGGGCAATGCGGTGGTAAAGGTCACCTCCGGGGACCGGGTGTGCCTGCCGTTCAACATTGGTTGCGGTTTCTGCCGAAACTGCGAGGAAGGGTTGACCGCGTTCTGCCTGACGGTGCATCCGGATCCGAAGATGGCGGGCGCCGCGTATGGTTTCGCCGGGATGGGACCGTTCTGGGGCGGACAGGCCGAGTATTTGCGGGTGCCGTTCGGCGACTTCAACTGTCTGCGGCTGCCTGAGGATGCTCAGGACAAAGAAAACGACTATGTGATGCTGGCGGACATTTTCCCGACCGGTTGGCACTGCACCCGTCTGGCCGATATGCAGCCCGGCGATTCGATGGTGGTCTACGGGGCCGGCCCTGTGGGCTTGATGGCGGCATATTCGGCGATGATCCAGGGCGCGAGCAAGGTGATGATAGTGGACCGCCATCCAGACCGGTTGCGCCTGGCCGAGCAGATCGGCGTCATACCGATCGACGACTCGAAGGGCGACCCGGTAGAGCAGGTGCTGGAGCAGACCAACGGGCACGGCGCCGACAAGGGTTGTGAGTGCGTCGGCTATCAGGCCCATGACCCGCAGGGAAATGAGGATTCGGCCATGACCATGAACCGGCTGGTCGATTCGGTGCGGTTCACCGGGCACATCGGCGTGGTGGGCATCTTCTTGCCACAAGACCCCGACGCGCCCGACAAGCTGGAGAAGAAGGGCAAGATCGCCTTCGACATGGGCAAGTTCTGGTTCAAGGGTCAAAAGGCCGGAACCGGACAGGCCAACGTCAAGCACTACAACCGCCAGCTTCGTGACCTGATCCATGAAGGCCGGGCCAAACCGTCGTGGATCGTCTCTCACGAACTCCCGCTGGCTGAGGCCGAGTCCGGCTACCAGCATTTCGATGCCCGCGACGACGGATGGACCAAAGTCGTAATGCATCCGTGAGGCGGCCCCGCACCGAGAGGAGCGCAACGATGGCAAATGCACTGCAGCGCAAGCAGTTCGCGAAGACCGGGACAGGTGCGTCATGACAATGAACCAGACCTCGGTGTCCCTCGACGATGCACAGCGGGTGATTGCCGCCGGGCAGGCCAAAGCCGCCGAGATCGAGTCGCCGTCGAATATTGCGGTGGTCGATGCCGGCGGCAACCTCGTAGCCCATGTGCGGATGGACGGCGCATGGATCGCCAGCATCGACATCTCGATCAACAAGGCATTCACCGCCCGAGCGCTGGACATCTCGACCGAGGACCTCGCGGCCGACGCGGGTCCGGGCAAGCAGTTCTACGGGATACATACCTCCAACGGTGGGCGCATCATGATCTTCGCCGGCGGTGTGCCGCTGCGGCGCAACGGCCAAGTCGTCGGGGCGGTCGGCGTCAGCGGCGGCACCGGAGAGCAGGACAAGGCTGTCTCCGAGGCAGCCGCAACGGCGATGTGAGCAGGGAACTACGTCGACACGGCACCGTCGCGGACAGCCTGACAAAGCGGCCCCGCTGCCCGCCGGCCGCACCGCGATTTTCGGCCACGGCCGGAAGAGAAAGGCGTTTGATGGTGTGCCTGCGGTTCCGTCATCGGCTGCGGTCCAGCCTGTGGATCACGCCGTTGCTATGCGTGCTGGCCTCGATCGGGCTGTCGTTCGTGACCGTGGCGATCGATCGGCAGTTCGGCGATCGGCTGATCCCGGTGGCGATCACGGGCTCGGCGGACGCGGTGTCCAACATCCTCAGCACCATCGCCGCCGCGATGGTCACCCTGACCACGCTCGTGCTCACGGTGACGACGGTGGCCGTCCAGCTCGCGATGGGCCAGTTCTCGCCGCGCATCGTGCGGGCGTTGCTCCAGGACCGCAGCAGCCAGCTGGCCTACGGGCTGTTCGCCTCGACGTTCATCTTCGCGATCCTCGCGATCCGCGAAGTCAACGCCGTGGGCGAGGGTACGGTGCCAGGCCTGACCGTGTCGGTGGCCTACCTGCTGATGCTGGCCAGCATCGCCACGTTGTTCCTCTACATCCACCATTCGGGAAACGCGCTGCGCGCCTCTGGCCTGATCGACCTGGTCGGCGATCATCTGCACGAGCAGCTGGACCGCAAGTACCCAGCGAAGGGGCCGCCGCACGCCCAGCCTGATGTCGTGGTCTCGCCCGAACCGGGGCTCGTTATCGACCTGGATCGTCCCGCGCTGGTCGCAGCAGCGTCCGAGGCCGGCTGCGTGATGGAGATGGTCCCCCTCATGGGCGACTTCGTACCAGCAGGCGCGCCGCTGTTCCGCGTGCACGGCGACCCCGTCCGTCTCGACCACGCCCGTGTCGCAGGCCTCGTCGTCCTCGCCGCGGAGCGGACTCACGGCGATGACCCGGCGTACGGCTTCCGCAAGCTGGTCGACATTGCCGAGCGTGGTCTGGCCCAACCGTTCACCGACCCGACCACCGCCGTGATGGTGATCGACCGACTGCACGACTGCCTGCGGCAGCTCGCCAACCGCGACTTCCCCTCCGGCCGGCACCACGACGACGGCGGCGAGGTTCGGCTCATCGAGCGCACGCTCAGCTGGGCGGGCTACGTCCGGCTCGCGTTCGACGAGCTCTGCCTCGCCGGAGCCGCCTCCCCCCAGGCATCGCGCCGGTTACGCGCCGCACTGGAAGACCTCCTGACGGTCGCACCACCCGAGCGGCACCCACCGCTCGAGCGGCAGCTCGACGTGCTCGTCGCCGCCGTACACCGCAGTTACGACGACCAGCGCGACCGACGTGCGGCGCTGGTCGCCGATCAGCAGGGCATCGGTTCGGGCGCCGACCTCGCAGCGGAGTCCGAGGCGGCGACCAAGCGCGCCGGCGCGGGAACATGATCGACAGGATGTACGGCGTGCAGAAAACCCCTACCCGTGATGCAGAAAAATCTGTATCGCAGGGTGTAGACATTCGGGAGGGCGGGGTGTACTTTATCTTTCGTTGGAGATGAGATGTCTGGTTGGCCGGGCAGGTGAACTGCACCGGAAGCAAGATCCACATCCCCTCCGGCGGAGAAGAGAATCCGGTGCAGTCGGCCGGACCGCCGGAGGGGATGACGAACTTTCGCAGACAGGTCCGGCAACTCAGGAGGTGGTGACTGAACAGCTCTTCCCAGATTCCGCGTCCCGGGCTGTTGCCGGGCGTGGTTCCCGCGGTCGGCTCTACCGCCCGACCGGCGGGATCGACGTGAAAACCCCCTCGATCCCAGGCCCCGGCGCACCACGCGCCGGGGCCTGACGACGTTGACCCCAGAGGTGTTGTGCAGCAATCGAACGACCCGACCGACCCGACCGACGCTTCCAGTGCCGCCGACCGGCTGGATGACGAGGACTACCCCGCCTACAGCATGGGTAGGGCCGCGGAAGTCCTCGGCGTCACCCCCGCCTTCCTGCGCGGCCTGGACGCCGCCGACCTGCTGACACCGCAGCGTTCACCGGGCGGGCACCGCCGCTACTCCCGCTCACAGTTGCGGATCGCCGCGCGGGTCCGCGCGCTGGTCGATGCGGGCACACCGCTAGAGGCAGCGTGCCGCATCACCGTCCTCGAAGACCAACTCGCCCAAGCCCACGAGCTCAACGCCGAACTCACCCGGCAAAACCCGCCCGCGCCGGACCACGGCAGCTGAGCTCCGATCAGCCGGGGCCGCGGGTGCCGAGTTCGGCCCACACCGTCTTGCCGCCGCCGTGGTAGTCCACACCCCAGCAGGTGGCCAGCTGATCGACCAGGATCAACCCGCGCCCACCCGTGTGATCCGGTCGGCGGATCCGCGCAGGCACGGGCGAAGCATCGTCGACCTCCACACGCAACCAGCCGCCGTGGTCGGCCACCATCAACCGGCAACCACGCGGGGCGCGGGCATGCACGACAGCGTTGCCGGCCAACTCGTCACACACCTGCACCGCGTCCTCCACCCCGATACCGGCGAGCGGGGCGAGCAGGCGCCGCACCGCAGCCCGCAGCTGCCCCAACGACACAACCTCGAGATCCCACTCGCCAACAGCGCCTTTGGCGCGCGCCTGATCCAGTGTCGAAATTCCCACCCTGCACCCCTCCTTCCGCTCGCTCAGTACCGGCCTCTACGCGGACAGCACTACATCGGCGACATACCCTCACCACACCCCGGCGAAAACACCGCATCCACGCTCACTGCGGACCGTGTGAGGTGTTGGGAATCGTTCGGTTCTCCGGTACCCCGCATCGATCGGGAGTGCAGAGCACAGCCTGGTCCCGCCAGCCCGCCGCACACCCGGCGTGACCGGCTGCGGTCCCGCGGTCCACATCCGAGGACAAGTCCCGCTTCGCGGGGTTGCCGAGCGGGGCGAATACCCGCACGGGTCGGCGCCGGGACGGGAATCGTCTGCGGCGGTCGGTCTCGGCGTGACGTTCAGCCGTCCGCAGCCCGTAGGCCCGGCCCTCCGATCACTGCGTGAGGCGAGCGAACGGCGACGGTTGTGGCATAGTGAGAGGTTGAGTACGGGCTTTTCACCAAGAATTTGCTCGGCTCACTACAGAAAAGAAGTTGTTTACAGCATGGCTCAAGGCAGTGTGAAGTGGTTCAACGGTGAAAAAGGCTTCGGCTTCATCGCTCAGGACGGAGGCGGCCCGGACGTCTTCGTGCATTACTCGGCCGTGAGCGGCTCGGGTTACAAATCCCTCGACGAGGGTCAGCGTGTCGAGTTCTCGGTGGAACAGGGCCAGAAGGGTCCTCAAGCCCAGGACGTCCGCGCCATCTGATTCCGCGCGCTCGCGTTTGTTTGTGAAGAGCTTCGCACCGAGGTCGGTGCGAAGCTCTTTTCGTTGAACCTCGTTCAG
Organism: Nocardia sp. NPDC051911; assembly: GCF_040681035.1. Taxonomy (NCBI): domain Bacteria; kingdom Bacillati; phylum Actinomycetota; class Actinomycetes; order Mycobacteriales; family Nocardiaceae; genus Nocardia; species Nocardia sp. NPDC051911. The sequence continues at coordinate 152,439 of NZ_JBFAXY010000003.1, read as the reverse complement.
CACCGTGTTTGTACAGGTGACGGATGCTCAGCGATGGCTGGGCCCGCCGGTCAGTCGATGCCTTCGATGATGCGGAAGTCGCGCTCGATGCCGTCGGGTAGGGCCACCAGCGCCTTCTGGTATGCCTCGCTCTCGTATGCCGCGACGGCCTGTTCAAAGCTGTCGAACTCGATCAGAACTACGCGTTGCGTGATTCCGGCCTCGTGGGCGACGACTCGACCGCTACGGGACAGGACGCGCCCGCCCCCAGCCTGGACAGCCGGACGGGCCAGCTTGTTGTATGCAGTCAGCCTCTCAGGGTCGGAAATGGCGGGGTAGACGCTGACCCAGTAGCCCTTAGCCATGGAAACCTCCTGTGTTCGGCCGGACACGTCCGACTTCGAGTCGATATTCAGATCGATCGATCCCGGCGACGGGTACTGCGGTCAGCCGAATCGTCATATGCGCAGGTTAGGGCTTGATGCGCGGTCGAGGGAAAGACCGGTACGCGATAGACTCAGAACGGATCGTTATCAATCGGCGGGGAGGGCATGTGGCGCCGGATACGGTGAGCCTGCGGTACTTTCTGGTGCTGGCGCAGGAGTTGAACTTCACCCGCGCGGCCACACGGATCGGGATCGCACAGCCCGCACTCAGCGCCCGGATGCGCCGATTGGAGGCGGAACTCGGTACTGCCCTGCTGGTTCGCAACACGCGTAGCGTCGTATTGACCACGGCCGGTGCGGCTTTGGCGGAGTCCGCGCCGCCCGCGCTGGCGGCGCTGGACCGGGCATGGGACATCGCCCGGAATGCGGGGGCCGGTGAACTGGGCACGCTCCGCATCGGATACAGCCTCAGCGCGGGAGCCGAGACGGCACCGGCCCTGGTGGACAGGCTCATTCGCAGCAGCCCGGGACTCGAGGTCGGCGCGGTCCCGATGGCGACACCGGAGATCTCTCCCGCGGTCGCCGACGGCCGCATCGATGCGGGGATCACCCGCGGTGAACAGCCGGGTCGTGGCGTGCGCCGGTTCCTGCTGCGGCGTGTGCGCGTCGGGGTCCAATTGGCACAGCATCATCCGCTGGCCGAACATCCGGAGATCGAGATCGCCGATGCGGCCGCGTATCCGCTGCGACTCCCCGACCGCGCGGCGAATCCCGTGATCCACGATCAGCTGTCCGCACTTTTCCGCGAGATCCGGCCGACCCCCCGATTCCACACGCTCGCAGTCTCTTTCGACATGTCTCAGCGCGACCTACGCGACGGGCTCACCCTCGCCCCGGCCGGAGAAACCGCGGTCACGGCACAACCAGCCGGTCTCACCTGGCGACCGCTGCGGGGCGCGCCCAGCCTGACGCTCCACCTGGTCCTCCCACGCGAGCAGTCGCCGCTACACCGCCGCATCCGTGCCGTCGCCAAAACCCTGGCGCACGAGCTGAACTGGCTGCCGAACTGACGCGCACCAGGTCACGCAGAGCGCGTCCCATGCCTTCACCGCGCCGTCCTGTCATCCCACCCCTCGCGATAAGCATCGGCGGCACTCCCCTTCCAGGTATCGAACAACGCCGGAACCTCACGGTCCAATGCCACCGATCCCGATCTCAGCTGCTGCGCCATGTCAAAGGCCTGCCTGCCGACCGCCGTCACCGCGTCGCGAACGACATTTCCGCGGTTGATCGTTTGTCGCCATGCTCTCCCCCGGCCCCAGACCATCGCCCTGACCCCACCCGCCCTTCCCGGCGCTCATCAGGTCTGGGCCTGATCGAACTGGCGCCATCGACGCGGCACCAAGCTCGTCTATCGCCCTACCGGCGGCAAACCGGCTCGCAGAGAGTTGCTTCGGAGCTGCCGACGGCACGGGGGACGGAATCACACTGCAGTCACGCCGCGCGCTGATCCGAGCCGAAGAGGTCGGCCATATGCTCGAGGCGCGATTTCACCTGGAGGAGAGCCGGTCGGCGAACAAGTCGGCGAGGCACCAGCGTGCGCCTCTCAGCTGCGGTGCCGGCGCCGTCGAGGACGGAATCTCGCCGAGCACCCAGACGGCTTCGAGCAGCCGGTTGGGCTCACTCGACGCTCGCTCGAGCGAGCGCTTCATCGGCAAGCGCTACCGCCGCCTCGACCGGCGCGTACACAGCCAGCGCGGCGACGAGGTCACGGATATCGCTGCGAATGGACGGTGCCAGCCGGGCGTGGCGGGCGACGTCGAGCTCGTTTGCGATCGTCAGGACCGCGAAATCACGGAGTTCCGTTCCTCCGATCGTCTTCGAGCCGCCGCTGAATCTGTCGGTCACGGGCAAGGGCCGTCGGCCGAGCTCGCGGTAGGTGCGCGAGCGATCGCATGCGCCGTAGAGGTATACCAGCGCCGCCGCGTCGGGGCCGATGACGTGATCCAGCCGCTGGCGATCCGTGATCGGCAGCAGGGCATGCGGCAACCCATCGGTGCCGTATGACGCGTGGCAGATCGACGCCAGCCGGGTTCGTGGCGCTGAGTTCCATTCGACCGTGAGGGCGTGCACCCGGCGTAGGTGCTCGAACAGGGTCCCGCCTGGGTGATCGATCTGCTCGGCGCCGAGCGTGCGCTGTAGCTCGAACGCGCGGCGGACGACGTCGTCGGTCCCGAGCCACTTGGTGGCGTGCGCCGAAACGATGCGCGCGAGTTCCGCAGGGGCGTCGCGAGCGACGAGGTGCCCGGCGTCCGGTACGCGGGTAACGGTGACACGCCGGTTGGTCATGCGGAGCCGGTCCACGTCGGCGTCGCCGAGCGGAGACCGTGGTCCTCCCCGCACGAGCAGGATGGGCAGGTCCGATGCCGCGATGATCGCGTGGAGTTCGGAGCGGGACGCGAGAATGTCGTCGACGAGCTCGGTATCGCGGGCGAGGAGTCCGTGGTCGTCGAGCCAGCGCCGGGCGCGATCCGCATCGATATCGGGGACGACGTCCACGAGCACGAGGCCGGCGACACGCTGCGCGACGGACGACTCCGCGAGGGCGGCGACGGCGGCCAACCCTCCGAGGGAGGCGCCCACCACGACGATCGGCGCCGGTTCGCGAACCACCATCTCGATCACGTCGTCGGCGATCACCCGCAATGCGGTCGCCCGCCCGGAGCTCTCGCCGTGCCCGCGCAGATCGAAGGCCACCGTACGCAGTCCGCACTCGATCATCCCCTCCGTGACCGGCGCCCAGACGTCGCGACGCTCTCGGCCCGCGTGAAGCAGCAGGACCGTGGGGCCCGCGCCGGTCACCGTGGCTCGAAGTGTGACGTCGGGCAGCGTGAGGGTCATGTCTGTCATCGTCGATCCACCTCGGTGCCGAATCTCCTTCTCAACGCCATGATTTCGACCATCGACATACCTTCTCCGATTTACCTTGAGCAGTCGAGGTAACGATACGCAGTGAAACCTTGGCTAGTCAAGGTACGATTCCGGGGTGAGCAATTCGAGAACGCGCAGACCACCGGACGAAGCCCGTCGGTTGATCCTCGATGCCGCGGCTTCGCTCCTGGCCGAGGGAGGCGTCGCCGCTGTACAGGTGCGCGCAGTGGCAGCGCGGGTCGGCATGACCGACGCCGGCGTCTCCCACCACTTCGGCAATCGCGACAAGCTGCTCGCCGAACTCCTTCGCCATGGTGGACGCCGGCTTCGAGCCGCGCTCCATGACGTCATCGCCGCATGGCTGGAGCATGGCACCGATGTCCTCGAGCTCGTCGAGTCGCTCGAGTCCGTGTATCGGGGCGGCTACGGCGAACTCGCGGTGGCGCTGCACGCGGCGGGTTGGCGCGACCGCGGTGGCGGCATGCTCGACCCGGTCGTCGACGCCCTGCATCGGAGTCGGCCTCCCGGAAGTTCCATCGACGAGACACGGCTCGCGGTCGCCGCCCTCCACCAGGCGATGGCAACCGAGCCCCTCTACGGGGTCGATTTCCGTCGGAGCGCCGGCCTCACCGGCGCGGCAGCGCAAGACTCGACCGCTCACCTGCGCTGGTGGGCTAGCCAGCTTCAACGCGCGCTCGACATCGAACCAGCGCGCCATTGACCCGAGCGGCGGTCAACACCCTCGGCATCAGCAGTGCACTCCGATTCCGGTGTTCCCGCGTAATGACCAGCGGCGAAAAGCCATTCGCGACGAACACACACCGCAGGCGGGCGCGATAAGCGGATCAGCGCCGTGCCCGATGCGGTAAAGATCGAACCCTCAGTGTTTGGCACAGATAGTCATGCGCCGGACATCCAGTCGAGGATCGCCCGCACGGCCGCACGAGCAGCGTCCGGGTCGGAGGCCGCCAGCGCCACGGCCACTCTTCCGGAGTTCGGCGCATTCGGACGTGAGTGTCGACTGTTTGGCCCGGCGGTCAGTGGGGTGGGTTTGCCACTCGATCAGTCGCAGGGCCTCGAGTTTGTCGATGATGACGGTGGCGTTGGACGGTCCGCGAAGTGGCCACCACCTTGTCCGGTTCCGGAGGAGACGCAAGCTTGCCGGAAGCCTTGTCGAGGAAGATCTGCTCGCACCTGGCGACGGTAAGCGCGTCATGCGGGCCTCGGGAGCTGATCGCGGGTGGAGATTTCGAACACGAGCCTGGCGACCCAGCCCTGGCCAGAAGCGAGAAACCTCACCCGATGAGTACGAACCGCCCATCACAGGCTATTGTTGATCAAGTGCGTGACATGTCACGCCAAGCGTCGTAGATCGCATTCGCTTCGCAACCAGCGCTTGCCGCATCCGCTCTTCTTACGGCGATCGATTTTGCCCATCGGCAATCTCGCCACTTCGTGCCCCCGGCGCGGACCCCGAAGGTCCACAGACGGCTCGGGCACCACCTGATGTCCGAAAGGCACCGCAACATCTATGAGTTCTGCTGACATCTCTTTCGCCGCGCTCGGTGTGAGCGCACCGCTGGTGAAGGCGTTGACTCGCGCCGGGATCACCGAACCTTTTCCGATCCAGACCGACACCCTGCCCGATTCGCTGGCCGGACGCGATGTGCTGGGCCGTGGCCGGACCGGCAGCGGCAAGACGCTCGCCTTCGCCATCCCGATGGTCGACCGTCTCGGCCGCGGTCTCGCCGGTAGGCGCGCACCGAGCCGCCCGACCGGCCTGGTGCTGGCGCCGACTCGGGAATTGGCCACCCAGATCACGGCCGCGCTGGAACCCCTCGCCGCGGCCTATCGCATGACAGTCACCACGATTTTCGGTGGGGTCCCGCAGAACCGGCAGGTCCGGGCGCTGCGCGCCGGTGTCGACATCGTCGTCGCCTGCCCCGGCCGGCTCGAGGATCTGATGAACCAACGTCTGATCTCCCTGGACGCCGTCGAGGTCACCGTGATCGACGAGGCCGACCACATGGCCGACCTCGGGTTCCTGCCAGGCGTGACCCGCATTCTCGCGGCCACCCCGAACGACGGTCAGCGCCTGCTGTTCTCGGCCACCCTGGATAACGGCGTCAACAAGCTGGTCAGCCGCTTCCTGCCGGATGCCGAGCTGCATTCCGTCGATGAGGCGAACTCCCCGGTAGCCGCCATGACCCATCACGTTTTCGAAACCGCGAGCGTCGAAGCCAAGCGTGAGGTCGTACACCGGCTCGCCTCGGGCTCGGGTCGGCGAATCCTGTTCATGCGCACCAAGCATCAGGCTCGCAAGCTGGCCAAGCAGCTGACCCTCGCCGGAATCCCGGCCGTCGATCTGCACGGCAACCTCTCGCAGGGCGCCCGCGACCGCAACCTCGCGGTCTTCGCCGCCGGTGATGCCCTGGTGCTGGTGGCGACCGATGTGGCCGCGCGCGGCGTGCACGTCGACGGTGTGGAACTGGTCGTGCACGTTGATCCGCCCGCCGAACACAAGGCGTACCTGCACCGTTCGGGCCGTACCGCGCGGGCAGGCAACTCCGGTGAAGTGATCACCCTGGTGCTGCCCGGCGAACGACGCGACCTGGCCGACCTCATGCGCAAGGCCAAGATCACTGTGACCCCGCAACGAGTCACCGCCGATTCGCCCGTGGTGGCCGAGCTCGTCGGCACGGTCGCCCCATTCGTCGCGCCCTCCTACAGCGACCGGGCGGCACGGGAAGACGACCGCCGCAGCGGCAGCGGAGCGCACCGTAGCACTGGCGGACCGCGCAGGGGCAGCGGCGGACCGCGCCAAGGCGGCGGCCGTCGCAACGGCAGTGCGGCACAAGGTCAGTCGCGCGCCAAGCCGCGCGCTCATTCCGCGCGCGGAACGGTCGCATAGGGCCCGTTTTGGTCGCTCCCCCAGGCAAGCCCATGCCGAGATCGCCGCGTCGCTGAGCATCGCCAGCGGATTGCCGGGCATCGAATGCTGGTGTACATGGCTGATGACGCCGGCACTGGCGGGCAACCCATCGAGCGCGAGGCAGTCGCGCCTGATGGGTTGCCGTGCGATTGCGCGGCCGCGGAATCTGCAGGCGTGGCCAAGAGGGTTGGGACACGAGACCGATCCAACCCTCCCCTCCGATTCCACGCGAAGCTGGATTGGCCGGACATCACCGACAGGGACGGACACCGACCGTCCGCGCCCAGCTCCGCGCGAAGTGAGGACCAACCCGTCTCCAGCACAGCGACTTCCGAGGTGCCAGACGTGCGGTCTCATCGTCGGGACTGGTAGATGGCTCAGAGGCAACCGCGCCTGCCCCGCCCGCGGCAGTGGTACCGACACCTCCGGCGCCGGCCGTGCCGGTGCCACCGCGACCGGCAGCTCCCAGCGTCTACTACTCCAACTGCGCCGCCGCCAAGGCCGCGGGCGCCGCGCCGCTACGGCGGGGAGAACCCGGCTACAGATCAGAACTGGACCGCGATAAGGACGGCATCGCCTGCGAATAGGACAAACCGACGCTGTTCGTGCCGGCGCGGCAGAGGATGGCTCTTGATAATCCGGCTCGAGACCACGGGCGGCAGAACAGAACAACCACGTCGACTTCGCGTTGCTGACCACCCAGAAGCAGCCCGGCCGAGCATGCCAACCGACACGACGATCCTCCCGCTACACCGACGAGGCTGCTGAGTTCAAACCCCAAGGCGCCTGGGGCTTTCGGCGAGCACCTCTGGGGACGATCTCCTAGCGCCAACAGCGTGTCCGAGGTTGAACGTGTGGGACACTTCGCCGACCGGGCATACGCGGTGGAGATCCAGGGGTCCCCGCTCGACCCGACTACTGGTAGCAGTAGGAGTCGGAGGAGGCGTCGCCGCCCTGGAGGCGCACCTGGTGCACCCGCAGACCTCGAAAGTCCTCGTCGTGCGGGAAGAACGACTCGTCGATGGTCATTCCGCCGTCGGGACCGATGCGCATCACGGCCATCCAGGCGCCAACCCCATCCGGGTAGAACTGGTCGTCCCATGCGCCATAGAGCGAGTTGGTGAGGTAGACCCGCCGACCGTTACGGCTGATCTCGACCATCTGGGGGCCGCCGGCAAGCGGCTGGTTCGGCGCGGCCGGGTGGGCGGTGCGGCCCACGATCCCGCCGAGCCGGACCGACCCGGTCTCTTTCGGGTCAGCCGGATCGCGCACGTCGAACTGTTTCAGCTCCCCGGTACCCCAGCACGAGACGTAGAGGTATGCGTCGTCGACCGACAGGTCGATGTCGGTGACCAGCGGCGGCACCGCGCCGAACGGTTTCAGTGCCGGCGGCAGCAGGTCGGGATCGGCTGGCTCGGCCGGGATGGTGATCACCTTGTCGACCGCCCACACGCCGCTATCGCGGTGCCAACGCCACACGGAGGCCGACAGATCCTCGGTCGAGATCACCACGCCGACGAACCCCCAAGCGGCGTCCGGATCGTGCGACGGGCGCAGCTCGAGTGCCATCTGGTATCGCTCGCCGAGATCGATCCGCTGCTGGTGCCGACCGGCGCTGAGGTCCCAGAAGTGGATCGCGTGGCCGTACTTGTTGGCCAGCAGCAGCTCCGGGTTCAGCCCGTTCTCGATCATGGCCGGGGTGCCCCACTCGCTGCTGATCAGCGTGTTCTGGTTGAGATGCCACCAGGCGTCGTACGCCAGGTATTGCGGCCCACGGTCGGTCTCCCATTGCCGCAGCACATCGAACGTGCCGTGATCGAGCAGCGCGATCCCGCCCGGCCCGTCCGATCCGTCCGCCCCGCCGAGGCAGGTCATGAACACACCGTCCGGCCCGCAGTGCAGCGTGTGTGGACGGGAGTAGCCGGCCTTGGCCGCGAGCTCGGAGCTGTCCACGATCTTGGACAGGGTGGGCTGGCGTGGGTCGGGCTGGGTGTCGAACACGTACAGGCGCGACGAGCGCAGACCCGGCACGATCAGGTACCGCCGAGCCAGTCCCTCAATCTGGTGGCCCTCGTGCTTCAGCGCGCTGCTGCAGGCGTTCCAGCCGAAATGGTGCAGCTCGTTGCCCAGGTGGGGTACCTCGGTCCAGCCCACCACCCGGCCGTAGGTAGCCGAGCCCGGATCCACATCGATTACTGACAGCGCATCTGGCTTCTGTGCCGCGCGGTCGAACGCAACAACGTATGCGAGCCGCTCCGGTGGCGCGGCCGCCGCCTCCGCTGCGCTCCGATAGAAGGTCGGGTCCAAGTCTGAGTGATTCATTTCCAGCCTCCTTTATGTCGATAGGCGGAGACCCACGCACCTCGCCCGATCTGGCGGTTCCGAGGCGAGCGCGACCCGTGTGGTCGCGTGCCGTATGGCGCGGGCAGGCAATTACAGTCTCGGCCTATCGACGCAGATCCACCAGCTACCGCCGACGCGGCGGCAGAGTGCGCGGTAGGGCGCAGTTCCGTCGAAGAGCGTTAGCCGGAGAATCTGGATGCATCGTCACCGTGCGGCCCACGGATTGCCTTACCCATGTCCGGATGGGGCTTCGAGGTCAGCCAGAGTCAGCACACCTTCGGTTTGTGTCAGGTCGGTTCTGTCTGCGGGGCGATGGCGGGCAGCGCCTGAGGTTGAAGCGGACGGCCTCGGTGCCGCATTCGAGCATCTGGCGCTCGTAGTCGCCGATCGCGCCGAGGAGTCGCGGCCGCCGGTGCGGCAGCGGCGGAGCAGGTCGGCGTCGCGCAGGCGGTGTTGGCGCCGTTGCCTCCGGTCGGTGAGGTGGCGTGGATGGCATCGCCGAGCAGCGTGACCGGACCGGGCGACCAGCGTTCGCCGGGCTCGACCACTCGGATGGAGAGCAGGGTGCTGTTGTCCGGATCGGCCTGTTCGATCAGCGCCCGTAGGTCGGGGTGCCGGCCCGGCATCCTGGACAGCACGGCCTCTTGTGGGGTCGCGGCGCCGAGTGAGCCGTTCGGCGGCACGATCGTGGCCCAGCGCACGTAGTCGCGCATATCGGGCAGGGTCAGCTCGGGTGCCAGCGCCTCGGCCGCCCCCTTCGGCGGGGTACGGAAGCGCATCGCGCCGAGCAGCAGGCTCACCCGTCCCCGTCAGCGGGCTCAGCGCAGAGATCGTAATTCCCGAACCGGACCCGGCCACGTGGCGCAGTCAGCTCCTCGACGTGTTCACCCAGATCCGCGACCGCTACCTGGAGTACCCCGGCGTCTCGCGCGCCGCACTGGCCATGGTTCCCACCAACCTCGAGGCGTTGCGGGGCCGGGAGGGGATGTTCGCGAGCCTGCTCGCGGGCGGGATCGAACCCCGGATTGCCGCCTGGACGCTGGACACACTGTCCCTGTACGTCAGCGCCTACGCCCTGGAACAGTCACTGGTCCAGCACCGCCGGAAATACCCGGATCAGGAGTACGTAGTCAGCCGCGCGGAGCTGGTGCGCCGGTTCACCGCGCTGCCCGCCGACACGTTTCCGCAGGCCCGGCGCTATGCCGCCGAGCTGATCTCCGGCACCGAGCCCGACCGCTTCGCGTTCACTCTCTGCCTGATCATGAACAACCTCAGCCCGTCAGCCTGACAAGTTCTCCAGCCGGGCCAGGATGCGACGGAGGACACACTTCTACCAGTGCTTCCGTCCTTCTCGACGGTCGACCGCGCCGTGGGCGATCAATCGGTTGCGGGTGCACCTGGTCCGCCTCTGGGCGTTGTCGAGAAACACCCGCCGAGCACCGCGGTGCACAGCATCCGCCCGGTCGATGCCAACGGCCGCGTGATCGACAAAGCCGTGTTGACGGCGCTGGACTGGCGGCCCGGGATCTGCTGTCGTGGCGGATCGCCGGCGGGTTGATCGTGATCACCCGCCCTGGTTACGGCCGCCGCGGTGTCAGCAAGTAGGGGCACCTGTCGCTGCAGGCGCCGGTCCGTCGCGGCGCGGGCATCCGCATCCACGACCGGGTCCTGCTGGCCGCCGACCCCCACCAGGCGCCGTTCGGCCGCGCTGAGCCGACCCGTGATCACTCCGTGGAGTACCTGTCGCGGCAGGTACTCCACGCCAGCCCTGCAATCAATGCCACAACTCCGAAAACAACCGTGCTGTCACGGTCAACACAGTCCTTCTTCGGCCACCTTGTCCTCGACACCGACGGAACCTGCACCTGGCCAACGTATTTCAGGCGCGGCGCAGTAGTGTCACGCTATAAACTCCCCGTCATGGTGAAGTATCTGATCAGTGGGGCGATGATCGCGGCCTTCTCCTTCGGCGCGGCCGGTTCGGCGGCGGCCGATGAAACCGTTGACTACTACCCCACTCACGGAGCCTGTGTCGCGAATGGGGTGGCTAAATTCGGTCAAGAAGAGCTGGGTAAGACCTGGTTCTGCCGTCAAACCGGCAGCCAGTTCGAACTGTTTCGCCGCTGAGGGGGATACGGTATCGGGGTGGTTCCGCGCCCGCGACGAGATCGATTCGACAACCATCCGCGTGGTGTCGTGCAACGAGTGTCGGCGCAGTTCCGACCTAGCCCAACCCGGCGCTGCCGCACCCTCCCTCAACGGGATGGCTTGCCAACCGATCTCAAAAACTCCTCGTCCGCGAACCCCCGCGTCGCCACGAAACCCGAACTCCAGCACACCGACCGATCTCATCGGCAGACCCGCCGAGCGCCGACCCAGCCCATCCGCAGCCCGAGCCGCTGCAAGATGTCTTCGTGGTCAAGCCATCGTCGTTCTTTCAGTCACAGCTTTCGCATCCAACCACTGCAGCTGTGCTGACTCATGAGGTTGGTTCCGCGATGGCGATCTCGAACGTCAACTGTCCGAAGGCGGCGCCGCTCACATGCCCAGCCGCCCCTGATCCGTCCGAATCCACTCCGAGGTTCCGTCCGGGTGTCGATGGAACTCCCAGGCGGTATAGTCGCCGTCGTTCTCCACCACCTTGACGTGATCGGCGAAGCCGTCGTGATCGACGTCGGTCCACACCTGCATGGCATCGTCGCCGGTGATGGTCACGCTGTCGAGCAGACCGTCTTGGTCGATGTCCTGGGTGGGATGGTGCAGCTCGACGGCGCCGAGGCCGCCTAATTCGGAGTGCGCGTCGATATGCGGTAGATCCAGTCCCGGCAAATCACCCGACGTGACCATGGCCCCTGCTTTCTGGCGCCATGCCTTCGAAGAACTCGGCCAGCATCGGCCCAGAGTATCGAGGTCTTGCTCGCCATTCAACACCTGGTATGACTGATCGCCGAATTCCAAGCCAGCCCAGTTGCTGCCCGCGCTGTCGACCCACAACGGACTCCACACACCCACCGCCGATACCACCGAGCGGCGAGGCCTTCGACCGCGAACTGCTCTACCCGCCAGCGGTATTCGACACCTTCGGCCAATTGTTCGGACGGCTGCACGACGGCAGGGCGCCGAAGAGGAACGGACCAAAGATCCTGTACTCCCGGCCCCTGATCACCAGCCGGTGCTCGCGTCCTTCTGGACTGGTTCCCACCACTCGGCGAGGGCACGCGCCAGCCATTCACTGGCTGCGGTGCCCTCCCCGATGTCATGGTGCACAGCGTAAGTGCCATGCAGACGCGTTCGTATATTCCGATACTCTGCCCCTGCGACGGGCGCGGAAGACACGAGCTCCGAATTGTCGCCGGCTACCGAAGGTTCAGTCGCGGGACGCCCTCGCCCGTGAGGTGCTCCCGACCGGCGCGGCGACCGGTGATCAGTAGGAGCAGGGAGGCGGCCGGGCCTTCGACGAGGGGTCCGGTGCCGACGGTCCAGCCGGTGTCGGTGTCGATGAGGCGATACCGGGACAGCTCACGGGCTCGGAACCCATTCGTTTCCCAGATTCTTTCGAGAGCCGATCGCGCGGCATCGACGGGCATCGGCCGATTGAGGCCGAGGGGCACCGCGATGTCCTGGCCGTGAACCAGCAGGTCCATCAGTCGGTCGGCGGCGGTGGTGCCGATCGGCGTCGCACGCAGCATCATCCCCTCGCGCAGCACGGCGAGCAACTGGGTGGACGTGGCGCGGTCGGCGAGACGGATCGCGGTCTCCCGGATGGCGCGGTCGAAGTTTCCGCGGGCACGGAGCACGTTGACCAGAATCCAGGCGAGGCCAGGGTTCGCGGAGAGCACGATGTGGGCGACGACATCACGGACCCGCCAGCCCTCGCACAGGGAACTGTGGTTCCAGTCGGACTCCGACAGAGTTTCCAGAAGCTCGACGAGGCTCGCCCGCTCGGCGGCGACCGCTCGCCACATCCGGTCGTTCGTCATCGTTGTGCTACCGGTCATCGGCTTGCTCCTTCTCAGCGGGGGTGTGCCAGTACGGTAGGAACTCCACCCGGGTGGAGGTTCCAGCAATCGTGACCGACGACACACGACATACCGGCTCGGTGAGCATCGGGGAGTTGTCGCGGCTGACCGGTGTGCCGGTCCGCACCATCCGCTTCTATTGCGATCACGGGATCTTGGATTCGCACCGCACATCCGGCGGACACCGGATCTTCGATTCCGGCACCGCAGTCGATCGGCTGCTGCTGGTGCGCCGGCTCCGTGCGCTCGGGGTGTCCTTGCCCGCGATAGCGGACGTTCTCGCCGGCACCGTCCCCCTTGCCGACGCGGTCGCCGCCGAACGTCGCGCGCTGGACACCGAACTGGCCGCGTTGGCATGGCGGCGTGCGTCGTTGCGGGCTGTCGAAGACGCCACGTCGGCCCAACGGGCCGCTCGCTTGGAAGTGCTGGCCGCAGTCCAGGACCGCCACCGCACACACGACGCGATCGTGGCGTTCTGGCGACGCGTACTCGCACCCATCCCACCGGGGCTGTTCGACGAGTTCATCGCGATGAACGTGCCCGACCTACCGCACGACCCACCTGTCCTCCACATCGCCGCCTACGCCGAACTGGCATCTCTCCTCACCGTTCCCGCGCTCTACACCGAGATCTCACGCCAGTTCTGGCGATCGGACCGGACTGCCATCCGCCACCAGCGCGAGCTCCTCACCGGCGTCGCTCAGGCATGCCAGGCCGCAGGCCACCGGCTGCTCACCGGTCAGCCGCCTCGGCCCGGCCTCGAGCTCGACCAGTTCGTCGACGCCCACGCCGCCGCCCGCGGCACCCGCGACACGCCACAGTTCCGCCAGGAACTACTCAGCGGCGCAACCGACGCCGATCACCGCGTCCTCCGCTACTGGCGCCTCACCGACCGGATCACCAACACCCCCACCGTCGGCGCCGCGCACCACTGGCTCTACCTCGCACTCACCCGATCCGTCGACTCACCCAGCTGACGACACGGCGCCCGGAGCGCCTTCCACGTCCGCGCATTGCCTCGACGCAACGCCGCCGTTTTCGCCCCCGTGGAACTCCGGCGACCCGACAGATGAGGGGCGACGCCGAGACGTGCGCGGACGCGGACTATCCCAGGGCGGGATACGGGACTTTCTCGCTAAAGTGTTCCGGCGGTTTCCCTGGGAGTGTCTGATCTCCGGTCGATCTGATCTCGGTCTAACTGGCCGAGCCTGAGGGTCACCTGCTCCCCACCGCCCACACCCGCCATCCGGCTCCCAAAAGTGGCGGCGGCCGAAATCGTCGAAACGCTGCGCCAGTGGGGCGCCCACTCCCAGATCGTGGACGGGCAGCCGTAGAGGGCCTGGTAGAGGTCTGCTTTGTCGGATCGGGCAGCTGATTCACGACGTCGGCGTGTGTAAGGCACGTCCCTGAATCGGCATCGGATGGCTTGATCTTGCCGTGGGGCCCGCGGGCTGATCAGGCCGGTGTCTCGTCTTCCGCCGAGATGACCGTTGTTCGGGTGGACAATGGGAAGATGCACCCGCACGGGACGCTGCCCGGCTCGCGGAAGGGTCTGAGTAGAGCTGAACTGCTGGCCGCGATATCGCTTGCGATCGACCTCGGTCTGGGTCAGCCGATGGAACACATGCTTCGGTCGTCCTTGATCGCGACACGGATCGCCGAGCGGATGGGGCTCGACCTCCAACAGCGAGCGACCGTGTACTACGCCAATCTGGTCGGGTGGATCGGTTGTCACGCCGATTCCCACGAACTCTCCGCGCTCTTCGGCGACGACATCGCCTTCCGGGCCGACACCTACACGGTGGACATGACCGGCCTGCCGTTTCTGCGGCTGATGATGAGTCATGTTGGACGCGGATTGCCGGGCTGGGAGCGCGGCCTCCGTGCCACCACCTTTCTGGTCGCGGCTCGCGGCCAGGTCGCCACACTGATCCAGTCGCATTGCAGTTCCGCCCGGGTTCTCTCCGATCGGATGGGCTTGGACGGGCAGGTCGGAAAGGCGCTGGCCTATGTCTTCGAACGCTGGGACGGCCGGGGATTGCCCAACGGTTCTCGCGGCGAGGATATCCCGGTCGAGATCCACATCGCTCACGTCGCAGACGTGATCGAGGTACACCTGCGGACGGGTGGGCTCGAGCACGCGAAGGATGTGCTCCGTTCTCGGCGCGGCAGTCAGTTCAGTCCAGCCGTGGCGGCGGTGTTCGATCGTGACGCGGCGGCCATCGTGGACGGGTTACTCGAAATCGACGTATGGACCCACGCGTTGGCCCGAGCACCGGATCGTGACCGAACCCTGACCGCCGAGGAGAGCGACGAGTTACTCGAGGCTATGGCTGATTTCGTCGATCTCAAATCTCCTTTCACACTGGGGCATTCGCGTGGCGTCGCGAATCTGGTGGCCGCGTCAGCCCGACACCTGGGCATGTCGCCGTCGGACATCACGCTTCTCTACCGTGCCGGCCTAGTGCACGGCCTCGGCAAAATGGGAGTGTCCAATCAGATCTGGGAGAAGAAAGGGCCGCTCACTACGGCTGAATGGGAGCGGGTACGGATGTATCCAGATCTGACCGGCCGGATACTGAGCCGAGTTAACGGCTTGGAGTCGGTGGTGCCCGTCGCGATGAAGCACCGGGAACGGATCGACGGGTCCGGCTTCCCCCGGGGGATCGCCGGCGCGGAGTTGACCGCCCAGGACCGGCTGCTTGCCACGGCGGAGGCTTATCAGGGACTGCTGGAGCCGCGGCCCGACCGGCCGCCGCTCGATCCTCGCGACGCTGCCGATCAGTTACACAAGGAGGCACGTGCCGGACGCTTCGACGCCGAATCGGCTGCGGCCGTGCTTGCGGTGGCCGGTCCGCGGATATCGCGGCGGACGCCCTGGCCAGCCGGGCTGACCGACCGCGAGGTGCAGATTCTGCGACTCGTCGCGCAGGGCCGCTCGAACCGAGAAATCGCCGCCGAACTGTTCATCGCCGAGAAAACGGCACGGAACCACGTCGAACGCGTCTACACCAAGCTCGGTGTCAACAACCGCACGCAGGCCAGTCTCGCCGCGATCGATCGGGGTCTGGCTGGCTTCCCGGTCAACGCGGCCGTGGAAGATTGAAGCAGTCGGACCGATCACCGGTTGGCCGAGCTGACAGCGCGCGTCCGGTTCGTGGCCCAGGCAGCGACTCGGTGCCGTTTCGGCCCTGCACTCGTACCGACGGGCCGGTCTGGACGTCAGACTGTGCACGCGGAAGTGCGGAACTGCCGCACGCCCGGGTCCCGCCGACATCTGTTCAGACATATGGCGGGACCGACTGCGCTGGGCCTTCATCGCCGGGACGCGCCGGGCCGGGATCGACGATCCAAGACCCATACCGTGGCCAGCATGAGGCCACCGGCAAACGAGGCGAGCGCGATGAGACTGGCGCCGGTGCCTCCGTGGAAGGTGTCACCGTAGGCGGACATGGCCGGCAGCGTGGCGGTGTACCGGTCGAGATCCAGGTCGCGACCCAGCGCTTCGAATGCGTGGCGGTTGGATAGGCCGAGACTCATCAGGCGTCCCGGGAAGGCCATCTCGTCAACGGGGACTATGGCGCCACCGAACAGAACCTGAGGGAAGCAGAGCATCGGCAGGGCGAGGGCGGCCTGCGCGGCATTGGAGACCGCGGCCGAGGCGAGCAATCCGAGGGCCAATGCCGAGGCCGCCTCGATCACAATCGTCAGAAACAGGAAGGCGGACACGTCCCACCCAACGGCGGGGAGCCGACCGAGCGCCCGCAGCACACCGAGGAGCACCGCGCTCACTCCTGCCAGCACCGGAAGCAGCGATGTCACCTTGGATGTCACGTAGGCGCCGACGTTGAGTCCGGCCAGGCGCTCCCGCCGGAAGACGGCCATTTCCCCGACGATCTGGAGCAGGCCGTACGTAAGGCCGAAGAAGAAGCCTGCAAATGCGATCCAGAACACGATCTGGGCCGGGCCGAGGTCGGCTTCGCTATGCGGATCGAACGCGCCGCGCTTGAACAGCGTCGCCATCATCGCGGTGACCAGCACCGGTGACCCGAGCAGGACCGCCAGGGTCAGCCGGTTGCGAACGAGAACATCGACATTGCGTTGGGTAAGTAGCCACCATTGCCGGACCGGGCCCGTGCGCTTCACGTCTGAACTGGTGGCAGGTGCGGGCATTAGAGCCGAGCCGAGCCGGGCTTTCGACTGCCCACCGCTGTCCGCGAATCGCTTCGCCCAGATCTTGGGGGTGTGCTCACGAGCCAGCCGGTCGTACACCTCGGCGAGATCCTCCACGCCGAAGTAGCGCCGAGCCTCGGCCGGGCTGCCGGTGAAAGCCAGGTGGCCGTCGCGCGCCAGAAATACCACCCGGTCACACCGGTCGATGCCGGCCGGCTCATGCGTCGTGAGGACGACTGTGACTCCGCGCTCGCTGAGTCGGCGCAGCAGGCGCATCACGTCGGCGGCGGTCGATGGATCGAGTCCGGAGGTGGGTTCGTCGAGGAAGAAAAGGTGCGGCCGGGTCAGTAGCTCCACGGCGATACTGGCCCGCTTGCGCTGGCCGCCGGAGAGCGCACGGACCGGCACCTCGGCCCGATCAGCCAGGTCGAGATCATGCATAGTCTCTTCGACCACCTGGTCCGCCTCGGCCGCCGATGTGCCTGCGGGCAGCCGCAGCCGCGCTGCGTAGCGCAGCGTGCGGCGCAGGGGCATCTCAAGGTGGATGATGTCCTCTTGGGGCACGTAGCCGATACGGGAATCGGCGCTGACTCGGGCCCCGCGCACGACGCCGTCATGCCGAACCTCCCCGGCAGATGGTGGTCGAAGTCCCGCGAGGATCTCCAGCAATGTGCTCTTTCCTGCGCCACTGCCGCCGGCAATGGCGACCAATTCGCCTGGTTCGATCGACAACGACAGCTCCTGGAGAATTTGCCGCGTCCCGACCTTCCTGCTTACGTTGACCGCATCGACCCGCCCGCCGCCCGGCACGCCGAGTGCGTGATCTGAAGTACGCTTACCGCCTCGCTCGACGGTCGGTGGTTCGAATGTCGATTCGGTCGTGACCGGTGATCTCCGTGATTCCTGAACTTGCTTTGTCATGCCCTGATCATCGGTCCGCCGCCTCCGTGGTCGCATGAGGCGTTTGCCTCAAATACGCCCACCAAGAATCGATCACCCCACCGGGCAGCGGGCCCACGCGCTAGCCCGAGCGACAGGGTGTGCGGGGTAGCCGGGTCGGGCTGAGCGTGGTCAGCTGCCACAGCAGCAGTCTGGACCACCTCACGTGGCTGATACCCGACCTGACCGCCTGTACACGCTCCCAGCTGATCATCCGTCTCCAGCACCCGGCCGGGGTGAACGTCTGCTCGGGCGACGCTATCGGGCGCGGATATCTAGGCGCGCTGTTCGACGTCCAGGACGTACTCGAGGTCGCGGATGCGGTCGGCGGCTTCCGGCGAACAGCAGATGACGACGCGATCGGCGCCGCAGAGCTCGACGGGCTCGGCATCGACGGTCTGCAGCCAGTCGAAGAACACCCCTCGAACGCCGCCGTGTGGCGCACTCTCGTCGCGCAGGTATGGGTCGAGGCGAACGAGGTAGGTCCGGTCGCGCACCGCCATGACGCTCTCCTCCGATCGTCCGACAACAATCGACATGCAGCGTCCGGTTGTCCCTTCAGGTGACTCTCATCCGTCCGCTGTTCGCCGTTTTCGGTGTTCGAGTGTGATACCCAGTTCATGCGGCCGCACGCGATCGGCAACAGAATGCCCGGAGGCGGCCCAGTGCCAAGAGAACGGACGGTGGTTCAGTCTGGCTTGACGGCATCCCAGGGCACCCACTGTCGGACACCTCAGTCAAACCTGCCTGCACCGGTGGAGTGCATGTATTCGATCTGCACTGTTCGTCGACGGCGCGATCGAGGACGGCAGCGGCGCCGAGTTCGGCTCGACCGGGTAGCGACCTCTGCGGGTGCGTCACAGGTCGTTCTCACCCGGATCATGCCCCGGGCAGCGTCCTTGGGTGCCGAGTTTGTTTCAACGCACACCTACCGCACCCTGCTCGACCACCTCGTTACCGGTGCGCTCTCGTTCCTGCTGTCGGCCGGACATATCCGCTTCTCCCAGGCCGCCGAGGCGCGACGGCGCGTTGCCGAGGATCGCCCACTCGGCCGGGTCTTGCTTGATGTTGCGGCAGCTGGTCTGGTTCACCGATCGCGCGGCAGGACACGCCATGGAGCTTGCTCGGTGTCGGTTGTTGCCAGAGGTGGGCAGTGCAACCCGCTGGCGGGCCGCGGTGAGTGTTTACGCTGCAGCCAGCGGTCCGCAAACGAGGCGCCGAAGCGCTCGAAACCTTCCCGGGCCAGCCTATGAGAGCCCTGGCGGTGACCAGGAGAAAGAGGGTCTGAAGTGAATTTCTTGTCGATTCTGTCGCTGCTGCTCAGCGCCGGAAGCAGCGTACTGTCCCTCGGCAGCAGCGGGCTCTGACCGCAAGGATCCGACCTCGCTGACACACCGATCCGACTGGGGCCGGATGGCCCGACATCAATCGAACGAACTGCTTCCGCATGGTGCCCGGCCGGTGAGCGCTTCCGCGCCGTGCGGCGTGGGGGTGGGTCCGGCCACGGTCGGATCGGGCCGGGTAAAGGTTGCTGCTGGTAACCGGGTGCCGGGACAGTATGAGGGACCAGAGTGCTTCTAGCCGCCTGCGACGTGGTGCGAGCGCCAGTCCGTTTTCGATCAGGTCGGTGGCAATCACCATCGTCCGGCGAACCAACATTCCTGGTCGCGCGGCGACGCTATGAGGTGACGCCGCCCTTCCGCGACAGGATGGGACGCATCGGCATTCGGTGCACGCGGCGCGTGAGCGCCTGCGACGACAACACTTTCGAATGAGTGCCAGCATTCCTGGTACCCGCGATGGGCGAAGCGATCCCGACCAGTATCCATGCCAGACGTTACAGTGACTCTACTAACGCGACGACTGTTGTAACACCGGCTGCCGGTGATCCGACAAACCGGACATGTCTCTCAATCGCAAACAGCCGCAACGGTTTTTGGCTCGCGCAGGTGTCACCGCAGCGTTGACCGCCGCCGGGATGGTCGGGTTCGCCGCGCCATCTCCCGCGGTACCGCATGACCCGGGCTTTCCGTTCTCGCCGACGCTGACGCGCCTGGTTCCGACCAGCTGCTCGGCGATCATCGACGCGGTCACCGTGCGACAGGAGAAGGCCGGCACATTCGGCGTGCGGGTGAACGTCACCCAGACCGGGGAAAACTGCTCGGACTGGAAGGTCGCTGTGCGCTTCAAGAACCTCGATACCGGGTACGCGGACGGGCAGCAGCACCGCGTCGTGAACGGTGTCGTTCAAGACACGGTGGACGGCGTCATCGTCGGTTTCGGCACCGCTCCGGGCGTCGGCCGGGTGGAGGCTCGAATCGTCGCGCTGGACTCGAACAACAGGGAGATGGAGCAGATCTCGGGTACGGCGACGTTCACACTGAACTGAGCGCAAGTGCCGTCTCCACGGTACCCGTAGAGTGGTCGGCCGCCGAGATAGCGGCCCTCGACTTGCGCTTGGGCGGCCATAGCGGCGCGGACGCGGATCTCGATGCGGTTGCGTTCGCCTTAGGGACGGCTGCACCGATGTCCGGGTCGTCGGCGGATCTCTCTTATGACCTGCCGCCACGGCGATCCGGTTTCGGGCGATCCACGGCTACTGCTGTTTCGGAGCGGCTGCGCAGTCTCTCCGCCGCGCCTCGCGACCGAACGCGTCACCACCGGACAAACCCTGCTGGATCAGCCTATACGCCTCGCCGACGGACAGCACGCCGTCCATGGCCGAATCGATCAGCGCATTGGATTCGATCGCCACTCGCGGCTGCCTTGACCGACCTTTCAGCTCACGCTCCCTTTGTCAGTTGAGTAACGAAGCGCGGGGGGGAGAGTAGGCTCGGCCAAGGCTGGAATTGTTGCCGGCAGCCTCGCGCATGCTGATCATCTTCCTGCCGTTCGTATTCATGTCCCTGTCGGGATCCAATCCGGAATCAGCCATACTCAATGGGATCGCCGTTATCGGCTTCCTAGCGCTCATTGTGAGCCTCTTCCTCGCGGCGAATCCCGCGGGAAAACGCCTGGCCCTGCACGATCTGGCAACTGGCAGCCGGGTGGTACGCGCGGCCAAGCGAAAGATCGAGTCGTTTCTGATCACCTGGTTCGCGCAGCGTGGTGCCAGGGGCTTGTGAGCCGGTGTGGGCGTCAGCGTTTCTTGGAAACGTGCATGGTGATCCGGGCGGTGACGAAGGCTTTGCCGTCGGCGTCGAGGATATCGACCGGGACGACGAGTTCGGTGGGTTCGTCGCCGAAGTCGGGAATGGGGTCGAGGGAGGCGACGGCGGTCACTGCGGTGGTTGCCTTGGACTTGTATTCCACGGTCATGCCGACCGGGATCCACCGGTGGGTGGCGGGGATGGTGGCGTCGGTCATCATGCCGCCGGCGAGCTCGGCCATGTTGCACGAGGCGATGGCGTGGTAGGTGCCGAGGTGGTTGTGGACGCTGCGCCGGTTGGGGGCGCTGACCCGGCACAGTCCGGGTCGCAGCTCTTGGAGAAGGGGGTGCACGCTGCGGAAATAGGGGGCTTTGAAGCAAAGCGCCTGGGTGAAGAACCAGTTGCCGAATGGCAAGCGCTGCAGTGTGTTCCAGAGCGCGAGATTGGTGCCGGCCGGCTTGTCCGTGGTGATTGTCATCGACGGTCTTCCTCGGTTCGAGCGGTGTCAGCGCAGTGCGGTGGTGACCGCGCTGTACATGGTGGTCTTGATGGCGGCGAGGGTGGCGGGGTCCTTGCCGAGAATGGGGGTGAGCCGGGTTGTGGAGGTGGTGAGGACCTCGGTATCGGCGGCGGTGGCGTCGACGAGCCCGGCAGCCAGGGCGTCCGGACCGTTGAAACGGTAACCGGTGGTCATCGCTGTCACGGCGGCCTGGGGGCCGAGCTTGGCCTGGATGAGCGCGGCCATGCCTGGAGTGAAGGGGATGTTGATGTCGACCTCGGGAAAGCAGTAGTAGCCGCGGTCTTCACGCATGACGCGGTAGTCGTGGGCGGTGGCCAGCATGGCGCCGGCGCCGAAGGCGTGGCCGTTCACCGCGGCGATGGTGGGCAGCGGGAAGGTGAGGATGCGGGCGAACAGTTCCTGGACGCGGCCGACGTACCATTCGGCGCGGTCGCCGTTGGCCATCAGCCAGTCCAGGTCGAGACCGTTGGAGTAGAACTTGCCGCTGCCGGTGGTGACCAGCCCTTGCGCGTCGCGCTCGATAGCGTCGAGGTGGGTGTTGACGGTGTCGAGCCAGTCCGGGGAGAAACGGTTTTCGTCGTCGCCGAGGTTCAGTACGGCGATCTTGTCCTGGTAGTGCAGGTTCGCGGTCATGGTGTTTCCTTTCACTTCGTTGTGGTGGGGTGCAGGGGTACGGCCAGTACCGCGCGGACCGCCGCGGCGAGGCGTTGGCGCACTGCGGTATCGGGGCTCCGGCGGCCGCGCAGCAGCAGCGCGGTGGGCAGTTCCACCACGCAATCACGGATGACGGCGACGGCCTCACGGTCGGCGCGGTCGAACACGCCGCGCGACAGATTTACGAACAGCTCGGTCAGGGTCTGATCGAGTCGGCGTAGTTGCTCGGCGATGTCGTCGGGGATCTCGCTGGAACCGAGGAGTTCCCGGCGGGGCACGGTCAGCAGGAAACGCCCCGAAACCGGCTGCTGCACCAAGAATTCGGCAGGGGCGTCGGCGGCCGCGACGACCGCCTCGACGGCACCCCCGTGCGCCAGTGCATGATCCGCGGCCTCACGCTGCAAAGTCAGAAACCGCTGCGCGGCGCGCAGCCAGACACGTCCCATCAGCCCGGCGCGGGAGCCGAAGGCGTGATAGATCGCGCCATTGGACACCGACGCGGCCTCCGAGAGCGCGCGGACGGTGACCGCAGCGGGTCCGGAGTCGACTGCCAACCGTTCTGCGGCATCCATGAGCTGATCCAGAGCGTGTACACGAGGGCGGGGCATGGCCGGAGCATAACAGAGCATTCGCTCCGTAACTACGGACAGTCTGTCGATGTTGAATTTCCCAGCTGAGGTGGAAGCCCGCACGCACCGCGTTCGCGGTCCCTTCGAAGACCGGATCACCCTGACCGGAAACTGCCAGGACAGCGGTCGATACGGCGGAGATGCTGTGCGGCTCAGTCGGAGAAGACCGACCAGCAGATGCTGTTGCGCCGGGCCTGGTCTTCGAGGACCAGGGCGCGGATGGGGTCGGTGAGCTGGTCTCGCTGCCAGTCACGCTCGATCCGGCCCGCCTGGGGATTGCCGGGATGCGCGCTTCGAACGGCTTTGATCGCGTAGGCGGCGGCACCGAGGTCGTGTTCGGCGACGTGTCCAACGCATGCGGCTTGTCCGGCGGCGTAGGCGGCGAACCGGGCCGCGCCGGTCAGCGGGCGGGCGGCGCCCATCGCGTGTCCGCCTGCTGCCCGGGCTTGCATCATCGGCATGTCGCCTCGCGCCCACGCTCTGGCGGCGGCGATGGCGTCTCGTGGGCGTGGATCGTCGGGCTGTTCGTGCTCGAAATGGCCGAGAACGTGCTCGGCGCATGCCGCCGCCCACAGCGCGAGCAGCTGATGGTCGGCATCGGTCAGGCGGCCACCCCGACGGATCGTCACCATCCGGGGGTCTCGGACCTTGGGCAGGATCATCGCCGCTCCGCCCCTCGCTCGTGCCGCGGTGACGGGGTGCGCTCATCTCGCAGGCGGTTGTCGAGCTGGTGCACGAGCTGGCTGACCCGGTTCGTGCCGGCGCCGATCCTCGGATAACGACGGAGGACGTCGATCACCAGTGGCGCCGCGAGGTCGACGATGCGCTCGACCGAGTCGCCGTATTCGTCGCTGGGGCGCAGCTCGAATACTCGGATGGTGTGCGCAGACGCGCGCAGGATGTGGTTGACCTGAGCGGCATCCGCCAGCGGATGCAGATACGCCGATGCGGCGGCATCGCCCGCGGCCATCGCGGCGTGAAACGGCACGGGCGCCGCCGCTTCTCGCCCAGCACGGTGGGCGGCAGGTGCCGTCACCCGCTGGGCGCGAGAGCGGCGGCCTCCGTGGACGAACGCGGCTGCGGCGGCGAGCGCGTCGCGGGGTCTGCTGTCATCGGGGTGACATGCCTCGAACAGCGGAAGTACCTGCTCTGCCGAGGACATGGCAAAAGCCGTCACTGCCCTGATCTCGTCCATGGTCAACGCGAAGTCTGGGGTGCGTTGCTTGCGCCGGAGGGGAGGCTCTGACCGGAGGTTCACACCCTCCGATCGTAACCTTGAACGTTCGATTGAACGTTGTGGTCACCTAACCAGGGGATGCGACCGTAAACCCTCAAAGCGATGCCACGTCAGCCGCGAAGGACCGGACCGCCGAAACGAGTATCCCCACACCTGAGACGGGCCCACCCGTCCAGCGCCGCTTCCACGCCATCGGACCATTGACCCCTGGTCGGAGGTGTCTACGGTCAGCTTCACGTTCGGGTTGAGGACGCGCAGGAGCGCTTCGAATCGCCGCCCAGGGAAGGCTTGGACGATTTCTCGATGATCACGACCGAGGCCCGTCGGCTGATCTGTGGCTTGGACGTTGCGACGAGCCCGGCTGGCGATCATCTTGGTGGCATCGGTCGATCTACCCAAGATCTCGCCGATTTCCTGGAGTGTGAAACCGACTGCGTGCCCGTAGGTTTCGGCGGACAATACCTTAGATATCCACTGATCCAGGTCCGTTCGCGCGGTGCCTGCTGCTTGGAGGGCAGTCGGGATGTTCGTAGAACCGCTGTCGAGGCATCGCTATTTTCGGACCGCCGACCCCGAGGTGGCCCGGGCGGGGATGAGCGGCATTCTGCGTGAGCACCGGCTCGATCCGAGCGCCTCCACCATGGAGGCCAGCTGCAATGTCGTCCGGTACGGCGATGTCGGCCTGGTCTACAAGCATTACGGGGTTCAAGTTCGGATCCGGACCGAGCCCATCGAAACCTTCCGCCTGGTTCAGATACCGCTGGCCGGGTGGGCCCGGGTGCTCAACGGGACCGCGGATATCGCCTCCGACCCTGCGGTGGCCTCGGTTCCGGACCCGGACGCGCCCCTGGACATGAACTGGCACGAGAGCAGCAGGCAACTGCTCGTCCGATTCGACCGTGCCGCGTTGGACGACCATTTGCGGCGGATGCTGGGCCGGCCGCCGGATCGTCCGCTGCGGATGGCCGTCGCCATGCAATTGCGGTCACCGGCCGCCCGGACCTGGTTCGAATCGCTGCGCATGCTGCAGGACGACGCCGAAGGCCCCGGCCTGTTCCTGGATTCGCGGCTGCGGCCGCAGATCGAGCAGCTGATGATGTCCCAACTCCTGCTGGCCCAGCCGAACAGCTATACCGAGCTCCTGCTCGACGACGCACCCGGAAAGTCGACGCCGCGTCCCATCCGCCTGGCCGAACAACTCATCACCGACCATGCGCACGAAATGCTCACCATCACCGACATCGCTGAGGCAGTGGGACTTTCGGTGCGGAGCCTGCAAGAGGGCTTCCGGCGATACCTCGACACCACACCGACGGCGCGATTGCGTGAAGCCCGGCTGGTGGGCGTGCACACCGCGCTGGCCGCCGCGGACCCCACCATGACCACGGTCGCGGCGGTGGCCGCGGACTGGGGGTTCTGGCATCTGGGCCGTTTTTCAGCCCTGTACCGACGGCGATGGGGTGTGCCGCCGTCGGTGACGCTGCGCGCCTGAAACGCCGCGCCGCGCCGAACCCGCCGCGCAGCCCGGATAGAACTCGCGCGAGGTGGATAGTCGCGGGCGGTCCGGTCCACCATCATGAGTGCGGCGCATTTCCGCCGCACCGATACTCGATCCCATCGGCTTCGAAGGGTCAATCATGTTCTCACTCACATTGTTTCGTCGTCTCAGCGTCGCGGCGGCGGCTACCCTCGCGGTCGCTGGATACGGCGCGGCCCTCGCGCCGGCACCGGCGTCGGCGGCTTACGACTGCCCGGGCGGACTGTTCTGCGGCTACGACCACCGCAACGGCACCGGCATGTTCGTGCAGGTCGACAGCAACTGCCTGCTGCACGACATCGGCAACGAAGGAAATGGAGATCGTCTGAGCTCGTACTGGAACCGCACCGGGAAGACGGTCGGCGTCTACAACTGGACCGGTCAGGAGTGGCAACTGCTCGTCTCGGTCCCCGACAACAGCAAGGGCAATGTGCCCGCCGACGGTGACAACAAGGCCGATGCCCTGTGGGTCTGCGGCTGAGTTGAAATTTACAATAATCGGTAAACCCTCTCGGCGCGCAGCCGGGAGGTTTACCGACCGTCCGCGGGCGACGACGTCAGGTCGCGGACAGGCAGATTATTCGCCCGCAGGTGTGGTGGATCGTCTAGACTCCTATACACAGCTACCGGTTCGGGATGTTCT
Source organism: Nocardia sp. NPDC051911 (assembly GCF_040681035.1). Taxonomy (NCBI): domain Bacteria; kingdom Bacillati; phylum Actinomycetota; class Actinomycetes; order Mycobacteriales; family Nocardiaceae; genus Nocardia; species Nocardia sp. NPDC051911. The sequence goes on along the minus strand of NZ_JBFAXY010000003.1, from coordinate 126,368 downwards.
GTCCCGACTTAGCGTGTGAATTCGCGTCACCGCTTTCTCCTCTCTGTTTCGGATGAAACTCATACGGTAAGGAGCGGTACATGACTGCACAATCCACGACGATCAATGAGCCGTCTCTGCAAGACAAGATCACATACCAGCTGTGCGAGTACGCGAATCTGGTCAACAGCATCAGCAAAGAAGACGGCGACCTGGAGGACACCCTCTCACAGAAGATCCAGCAGTATCTCGACACCAACCGGGACGTCATCGGAGGGTGGGAGATCGTCTGGGGTCCGGGAGTCGCGCTGTTCGACACCGACTTGTACGCGGTCAACGCCCTGTACATGGTGCGAAGCACAGAGGATCCCTCCCGGTACGTGATCGCGATGGCCGGCAGCACCGACGCACTGGTGTTCGACTGGCTCGTCGAGGACTCCTTCATTCTCCAGACGCCGTGGTTCGCGAATAATGCCGCCTGGCACACGATCGGCACTGCTATCGGGGTGAAAACCCTCCTCAATATCAAACCCTCAGGCCAGCGTCCCGGCGCCGGTCACACGTTGCCAGAGTTCCTGAGTTCGCTCGGCGACAAGGCGATCGACCTGACCGTCACCGGCCACAGCCTCGGCGGTGCCCTGTCACTCACGCTGGCGCTGTTCCTGCGCGACACCCAGTGGCTCTGGGACAGTTCCGAAAAAGCCAGGATCAGCGTGCTCTCGACCGCCGGACCGAGTTTCTGCAATCAGGAATTCGTCAACTACACCACCCAACGCCTGCAACGAGTTCGGCGCTACGCCAACGACCTCGACATCGTCCCGCACATGTGGAATCCGCCCGATATCGATGGCGCCAAGGCTCTCTACTCCAAGAACAACCAGCCTGCTCCCGGTGGTATGCAGGTTCTGTTCGAAGTGCTCGAGATACAGGCATCCGTATCAGGCCAATACGCACACTTCGACCCCGCCAGCGGCGTATTCCACGGCACGTTCAACGATAAGATCAATCAAACGCAAGGCTCGACGCCGGATGATTTGTACTTTGCGCAGGTCGGGTACCAGCACATAGGCGGCTACCATGAGTTCTTCGAAATCGGAGGCGTGCAGTGGCCGCAGGGCGTCGTAGCCCTCCCGCCGGTCGGCACCGACGCCGTGATGAACCGGGTCTTGGCCTTGGCCGGTCTACCGCTCGGCGACGGTGCCGGAAAGGTACTGGCGAACCATCGGCCGGCGACCGTCCCGCTCAACGGACAGCCCGTGGAGCTGCCCACCGACCACGACAGCCCCGAAGCCAAGAACTTCGTGGACCGCGTCACTGCCGAGTTCAACCCCACCTCAGCGTGAACTGATGCCCGTGCCCCGCACTCGGTGGCACGCGAGCTCCGATCCGGTACAGCGCGAAAGCGCTCCGACGGGACAGGGCGCGGCGGTCGATTCCGGCAGGCGGTCTCGGCGACTACAGGTCAGTCGACGAGGTCCGGCGTCGGCAGTCGGCCGCCACGACCAGCTTGTGTCCCCCAATGATTCGAGCCACTCGATGATGAGGGCCAGGACGAATCCGTTTGCGATTGGCGAGCTGGTCGCGGCATTGGGAATCACAGTTCGAATGTGTTCGCGGCACAAGAGAGTTCGATCCGACGCTGCGGCATCGCATGTGCGGCCAAGGTCGGAGTCCCGCCCGTCCCAGCAAGAGCACTCGCAGCCTGGGATCGCAGACCGGGCCTACTCCTTGGGACTGCCCGAAAAATCGGCGTCGAAAAGCTGTGAACTCTTTTGAACCCGCAAACTCCTGCAAATTCTCCGCGTCTGAGAACGGATGTTCTCCAGACTGGAGGTGTTGGGTCTGGCGGCTGGCTGGCCGACACCACCCGCCAGGCCCAACCCCCTCGGCTGCACGCCCTGGTCGAGCTCTCGCCGACATCTCAGTCCTTCGGCGCGGAGTTGATTGTGTCGCCGTACCAGCTCAGATCCGAATTCTCGGCGACCTCGAAGGCCTCGAAACGATCGTCGGCCACAACCGCGTCGATCAGAGCCCGTGAGCCGGCGACGATCGTGGAGTCGAAGTCGATCTCGCTGGCCACGACCCATGCGTGGTCGGCGGGCCAGAGCAGCTGGGGCGTCACTCCGGGGAAGTCGGTCGTCCATCCCAGGCCCGCCGCATGCACCCAGCTGGGGTCGGCGAGTTCGGAGAGACTGGTGTCGAACAGCATGAAGTCGCGTCCCGGCCACCGCAGGAAAGGCCCGGTCCGGACCGCTCGTCTGACCTGTGGCGCGACAGACGCTGCCAGCTCGGCGTCGATTCGAGCTCGCTCGCGCTCGAGGTTCTGCGGATCGCCGTCGGTGGACGCGACGAACACCGCACCCGAGGATGTGTTCAGCTCGCCGAATCCATTCCACACTCCAGCCGTCACCTCTTCCGGTGCCTCGGTGGCTGCGCGAAGGTGGACGGTGAGCGCGGCCAGCAGACTCGGGTCGAACCACCCCTCGACGGTCTGGCCGACTTTCCAGCCGTCATCGAACGACATCGCCGCTTCGTCCTCATCGTCGGTGAGGTTGCGCCACTGCACCAGCGGATGCATCACTCTGCCGTTGCGCACGGCGACCTCGGCCCACGACCACTTCGCCTCCTCCACGATCTCGGGACTACCCCACTCGTCGGTGACCGTGACATCGCGGCGGGTCGCCTCGACCGGGTGCAGGATCCGCGCATAAGCCTCGAAGCCGGTACCAGCGACGCCGCCGACCCCGTGTTCGCCGACGCGCGCCAGCAGCCACCCACCACGCTCGAAATCCGTTGTGAACTCCACCCAGCCAGCTTAATGAGCCATACCTGTCGGGCAGCTCCATCTCTGGAGGCTGAGTAACACGCAAAGGGGACGCGCGTAACCGACACGGCCCGAGTCCGAATCTTACTGAGTCACGCCTTCGGGCGGTTGTGATCGTCCTCGATTGGCGGGTCGGAACGCACCGCCACGTCACCCGTTACCGTTCGGAAATCGAGAACGAAGGACTGCCCGGCGGTTGGCGGGTAAGAGTTCCATGGGGAGCCCGGTATTGGCGTAGCCGATCGAGAGGACTTGGCCTTGAGTGATCTTTCTCGCCGTGACCTGCTCAGGACGTCGACGGCCGTCGGCGTAGGAGCAGTCGTTGTTTCGGGCCTCACAGGCGCAGACACGCCGGATATCGCGGACGCGAGCGTCCCCGAAAAAAGCCCGGGATGCCCGCCCGCGACGCTGACCGGCCACATCGTCCGACCCGGTGACGTGTCGTACACGGAGGCCCGACTCGGCTGGGATCAGCTCTTTTCGCACTATCCGCTGGTCATCGTCTTCGCGCAGGACACCCAGGACGTGGTGAACGCCCTGACGTGGGCGCGGCAGCACAACGTCGCGTTGCGGGTACGCAGCGGCCGCCACGCCCTCGAGGGCTGGTCGAACGTCGACAACGGCATCGTGATCGACGTCAGCCGGCTGAAGTCGGTCCGGATCGACCCTGGCGCTCGTATCGCGACGGTCGGCGCCGGGCTGAACCAGCTGGAAGCGGTGACGACGCTCGCGAAGCAGAATTTCGCGATCACAACCGGAAGCGAGGGCAGCGTAAGCGTGTGCGGTGCGACGCTCGGCGGTGGACTCGGGCCACTCAACCGCTGGCTCGGCATGGCCTGCGACAGCCTGATGGCGGCCGAGGTCGTCGTCGCGTCGGGTGACGACTGCGCCGAGGTGATCAACGCGGACTCGCAGCACCACTCGGACCTGCTCTGGGCGCTTCGCGGCGCGGGCAACGGCAACTTCGGGATCGTCACCCAGCTCACCTACAAGGTGTATCCGCTCGAGCATCTCGCCTATGTGCAGGCGACGTGGGATGGACTCGGGGACCTGTACGGGGTCTTCGAGGCGTGGCAGCGTACGGTACCGTCCGCCGACAGCCGTCTGGGTTCCGAGCTCGAGGTCCACAAGTCCCAGATCCTGCTGTCCGCGTGGCTCGTGGAGGGGGCGGCGGCACAGGCCACAGAGATGCTGGCCGCGATCCTGTCGGTCGGTAGCCCCGATGTCACGGTGCAGGTCGGTAACTGGGGCGATATTTTCGCGGGAGCCCAGGTCCCGCTCCCGCAAGAGCCCGCGAACTGGAAGTTCCTCTCGCAGTTCGTCAAAGAGCCGTTCCCGAAGGAGGCGATCGACATCATCGGCGACTTCATGAGGAACGCTCCCACAGAGGACAGCAACTACTTCGTCGATGCCTTCGGTGGGGCGATCAAGACGGAACCCCCTGGCGGCACGGCGTTCGCGCATCGCGACGCGCTTTTCTACGGTGAGATCGGCGCAGCTTGGGGGACTCGTTCCACACAACCAGGCGTCAGCGACCCGCTGACCTCGCAGGCCCAGGCCTGGACCGCCGAGTTCAGCCAGGCGCTGCGGCCCTACGCGAACGGCGCCTACGTCAACGTACCGAACGTCGGAATGCAAGAGTGGGGAACCGCCTACTGGGGCGGACAGCACTTCGAGCGGCTGCGCGTGATCAAAGCGAAGTACGACCCCCACAACATTTTCCAGTACGAGCAGAGCATCCCGCCCGCATCACACTGATCGACAGTCAGTCATGACTGTTCCGCAGACCCGGACCGACCCAACCTATCTCCGCGAGCTGCCGTGACATGCCGGCCTGTCCTGAAGGTTCATCTTCGACCGGCCAAATGCTCGTCGAGTACGCGCGCGATGATCGGCAACACGTGTCGTGCGGTCAGTTCGTCATGGGTGACTCCGATATCGTGATCGACGATCTCGCCGGTCACGTAGGGCCGCCATCCACCGGGGCCCGAGTTGCCGGAAGCGTCGACGGTCGCACTGAAATACACTGCGTCCCCGCCGAATACGGGACGATGATATCCGGTTCTGATCTGTGCCACTATGTTGTACCACCGCGTCAGACGCTCGATTGTGCCCGCGTCGATCGGCGAAACACCGCCCAGTCGGGCACGAATCAGATCGGCGGCATCTTCCGCGGACGCATCGGCGGGCACACCACGAATACCCAACATCGGGCCGAAAGTACTGACGAAGCCGCCGGCGGAAAGCTGCTCGATGCTGTCACCATCGATGTCCGCGGAGTCCGTGTCGAGTAGCGCGAGAAGTCCTACATGCTCACCGGCGTTCCTCAACTTCGTGGCGATCGCGTGCGCGACGAGCCCGCCGAACGACCACCCGAGCAGGTGGTGTGGACCCGTCGGCTGCAGAATCCGGATCTCGTGGATGTACCGATCGACCAACTCTTCGATCGATCGCGCTAGTGCTTCGCCGCCGCCCAGGCCCGGTGCCTGTAGCCCATAGATCGGCCTGCCCGGCGACAGCACATCCGCGAATCCCGAGTAGGGCCAGGCGACTCCGGAGGACGGAGACACGCAGAACAGCGCGGGTTCGCTGCCGCCGAGCCGGATCGGCCACACGACGTCGAGCATGGGTCCGGCGTCGACTGGAGGCAGTTCATCGGCCATGCGCCCGGCGGCCGCGGCCAATGCGGCGATGGTGCGGTGCTGGAACACCTGAAACGGCGTGCGGTGGACGCCCCGCCGCTCGGCCCTGGATACCAGCTGGAGAGCGAGGATACTGTCGCCGCCGAGAACGAAGAAGGAATCGTCGGCGCCGACTTTGTCGACACCGAGCAGCTCCGCGCAGATGTCGGCGAGAATTGCTTCGGTCGGTGTCGAGGGTGGCCGGTACCCGGCCTGCCCGTCCGCGAATTCAGGTGTGGGCAAGGCGGTCCGATCGAGCTTGCCGACCGCGTTGAGCGGAATCGTATCGAGCACGACGAACACGGAAGGGACCATGTACGCGGGCAGGGCAGCGGTCGCGACCATACGCAGATGCGCGACGTCGACCGTGACATCTTCGGCAGGCAGCACATACGACACCAGTACGGTTGCCCCTGTCGGCCCGGCGCGGCCTGTCGTCACCGCATACTCGACCTGTTCATCGCGGCACAGCACGGAATCGATCTCGCCGAGTTCGATCCGCAGGCCGTGGATCTTCACCTGAAAGTCGTTGCGGCCCAGAAACTCCAGCTCGTATGTATGGTCGGCCCCGATGACCCATCGCACCATGTCGCCGGTGCGGTACATCCGCTCCCCCGGCTGGCCGTAGGGATCGGCGACGAAGTGTGTCGCGGTCGCCTCGAAACGGCCGAAATAGCCGCGGGCGAGCGCGGGACCGGCCAGGTACAGTTCACCGGCGACGCCGACCGGCACCGGACGCAACCAGGTGTCGAGCACCATGGTCGCGGCGCCACGGATCGGCCCGCCGATGGTGATCGGCGCTGCCGCGGCGAGATCGCGGTGACAGGTCGCCCAAGTGCTGAACTCTGTCGGACCGTACAGGTTCACCATCCGACGCTCATTCGACCACCGCTCGATCAGTTCAGCCCTCGCGGGCTCGCCCCCAACAGCAAGCACCCGCAGCTGATCGAGTCCGCCAGGATCCATCGTGGCCAGTACCGACGGCGTGATCGACGCATGGGTGACCCGTTCGGCGCGCAGCAGTCGATCCAGCTCTCCGCCCGCACATACGTCAGGCGGCGCGATCACGAGTTCGCCGCCCGCGCCATGTGCTGTCAGCAGTTCGAAGATCGACGCGTCGAAGCTCGGTGACGCCACATGCAGGACGCCGACCGCCGGATCCAAGTCCAGTGACTCGGTCAAGTCGGCCACCAGATTCGCAAGCCCGCGATGGCTGACCAGCACAGCCTTGGGTTCGCCGGTGGAGCCCGAGGTGTAGATCAGGTACGCCGCGTGGTCGATGCGGATGGGACTCCCACGCTCCGCGTCGGTGATCGGTGCTGCGGAGACCTTCTCGACCCGGCGGCGCGTATCGAGGTCGTCGAGCAGCAGCCAGTCGATGGTTCCCGGTAGCGTCTCGCGGGTCACCGTCACGCCGATCTCCGCCTTCGAGTCGGCCAGGATGTGCTCGATCCGCTCGATCGGATAGCAAGGATCGAGCGACACGAACGCCGCGCCGGTCTTGGCAACTGCCCACACCGCCACCACCGATTCCAGCGATCGACCGAGAGCAAGCACGACGCACATTTCCGGCCGCGCGCCTCGGCGCAGTAGGACGCGGGCAAGACGATTCGACCAGGCGTCGAGCTCGCCATAGGACATCGTTATCTCGCCCGCGCGAACAGCGATGGCACTGTGGTCGATCCGTGCTCCGGCACAGAGAATTTCGGGCAGTGTTCGCGGCGGCATCGACGCCGGTCCACGCACCGACAGCAGCGTGGCGCGCTCCGCGTCGTCGCAGCACTGTAGCTCGGACACCAGCGCCTGTGGGTTGCCTACGAGTTGAGTCAGGAACCGGATCAAGCGATCCAACAGTAGGCGCGCTGTTTCCGGCACGAACTGGTCGGCGTGGTACTTCACGCTGATGCGCAGCATGGCCTGCCCGTCGCTGCCGGGCAGCGGAACCACCATGAGATTCAACGGATACGGCGTGGCATCGGTGCCCTCGACGTCGACTACCCGCATGCCCGCGATGTCCGGCAGCGCCGACAACGCGCCTCGGTCGAGCGGATACGACTCGAAAACGGTGAGCGTATCGAACAATTCGGCCAAGCCCACCGTCTTGTGAATCGCAGCGAGCCCGACTTGCTGATGATCCATCAGCCGTGCCTGTTCACTCTGCATGCGAGCCAGTAGGTCGGCGACCCGCTCCGCGGGATCGAACCGTACACGCACCGGCAACGTATTGATGAAAAGACCGACCGATTCTTCGACACCGGCCAGCTCGGGTGGCCTGCCCGACACCGTCGCGCCGAATACCACGTCGGATCGGCCCGTCAGCACGGCCAGCAGCATCGCCCAACCCGCCTGCACTATCGTGTTCGCCGTGGTGCCCGAATCGCGCGCGGCCATTTGCAGACGTGCGACGATGTCCTGGGACAGGTCGGCGGACACCGTCCCGGTCCCTGTCGCCTCCGTGCCGGTCGATGTCGAGACCGCCCGTGTCGGGATGTCGATACCTGCCAAGTACTGTGCCCACGCGGCGGTCGACGCAGCATGATCCTGCTGGCGCAGCCAGGAGAGGAATTCGCGGTAAGAGTGCGCGGGCGGCAGCGCGGAGGTGTCGCCCGCAGTGGCATAGAGCGTGAGTAATTCCCGCACCAGCAGCGCAGTCGACCAGCCGTCCAGCACAAGGTGATGGTTGGTCAGCACGAACCGGTACTGCGCGGGAGCGGTACGCACGAGCGTGCAGCGCACGAGCGGCGGGCGGGTCAATTCGAACCGGCTGCCCGCGTCCAGGGCGATCAGCCGGTCGAGTTCTCGCTGTCGTTGCTCGGCTTCCGCGATTCCGGTCAGGTCGATCTCCCGCCAGCAGATGTCGGCGTCGGTGACGACGAGTTGGCGGGGCCCTTCATCGGTCTCCACGAACGCGACCCGCAGGATGTCGTGCCGTGCCACCAGCGTCTGCGCGGCGGAGCGTAGTCGCGCGGTGTCGACGGTACCCGTCAGCGTGAGTAGCGACTGCACCGTATAGACGTCGGCGCCTTCGGGATCGTACAGCGCATGGAAGAGCAGGCCATGCTGCAATGGTGACAGCGGCCAGACATCGGTGAGAGTCGGATAGGTGCGTTCCCAGGCGTCGATCTGTGCCTGCGTCACCGCGACGAGGTCGAAGTCGCAAGGAGTGTGTCCTCCGGCTCCTGGCCTGCCGCTGTGATCGGCCAGTGCCCGCAGCGCGGCTGCCCAGAGATCGGCGAACTCTTCGACGTCCACGGCCTCGAGCAGCCGAGCTGCGTATGCCCACGTCACTTCCAGCCCGGAGTCGGTCAGTGCGGCATTGATATCGACGACCGCGGCCAGCGGCGCTCGCTCGTCCCGCGTTGCCGCGAAGCGTTGCGGCAACCAGGCCCCGGCCTCGCTGTCGGTCGGCACCCGGCCCAGATAGTTGAAGCTGATCTGCGGGGTCGGCGCGTCCACGAGCGCATTCTTGGTGTCGGCGTTCAGATACCGGAGCATGCCGAAGCCGACACCCTTGTCGGGCACCGCGCGTAACTGTTGCTTCGTGGTCTTGATCGCGGCGCCCGCCGCGGGGCCACCGGTGAAAGCGTCTGCGAGGTCGACGCCCGTCAGATCGATGGCGATCGGATGGACCGTGGTGAACCAGCCCACGGTGCGCGCGACATCGGCGCCGGGCAGGACGGCCTCCGTGCGTCCGTGGCCCTCCATGCTGAGAAGCAATGACCTTCGATCACGCCAGCGGCATGCCGCCATCGCGAGCGCGGTCAGCAGCACATCGTCGGCACCGCAGTGGAAAAGGTCCGGCACCGTGGTGAGTACCGAGTTCGCGACATCCGGAACGACGATGGTCCGGAAAGTCCCCGCGGTGGCGGCGATGTCGAGGGCCGGGTCCCAAGCGCCCGTGCCGATCGGCGGATCGGGCGTCGCCAAAATGTTCTGCCAGACCGGCAGTTCGGCGCTGCGGCCTGCCGCATGGTCGACTTGTCCGTGCGCCCAACGCCGAAACGAGGTGCCGACCGGAGCCAGGGCGAGGCCCTCGGCCGCGGTCGCCAGATCCGGCAGCAGGGTGCGCCATGACACCGCGTCGATCACCAGGTGATGCAGCACGATCCAGCACAAGGAAGGAGCATCCGCTCGTTCGATCAGCACGAAGCGTGCGACGACTCCGGCCTCCGGATCGAGCAGGTCCGCGGCAGCTTGCAATTCGTCATCGAACGTCGGATCGCCATTGCGATCGGCGCTCACGATGTCCACCAAGGTGCCTGCCTCGACCGCACCAGCTGGTGCGACAACCCATTCCCAGCCGTGATCGGTGTTTCGCATCGAGGAGCGCAGTAGGTCGTGATGGTCGAGAAGCACTTGCACGGCCTCGACCAATCGTGTGTGGTCCACGTCGGCCGGTAGACCGACCAAGACCGCTTGGCCGAGCCTGCGCCAGGTCTGTCCTTGGTCCAGCATCGCGTGCACGATCGGTGTGAGTTCGACGGCGCCGACGCCACCGCCGGGCAGCTCGCGTGCCACCGGAGTGCGCGCCTCGGTGGCCACCGCTGCGAGAGCGGCAACGGTCTTGCGCTCGAATACATCTCGTGCGCTGAGGCCGATCCCGGCGGACTTCGCCTTCGAGACCAGTTGAATGGCCGAGATGCTGTCGCCACCGAGTGCGAAGAAGCTCGCGTCGGCGCCCACCGAATCCAGCCCGAGAACCTCGGCGAACAGCGCGGCCAGCGCCTGCTCCCGTGGGGTCGAAGGTGGTCTGCCCACAGACGCGTCCGAGCCGAACTCTGGTTCTGGCAGTGCCGTGCGATCTACCTTGCCCAGCGGTGTCAGCGGAATACTGTCCAGTATTACCACCGCGGCGGGCACCATGTAGGCCGGAAGCGCCTTGTCCGCAGCCGCTTTCAACGCGTCCACAGAGACCTTGGCACCTGGTTCGGGCAGCACGTACGACACCAGCGCGGTGGAACCCGAGTCGGTCTCCTTGCCGAGGGTGACCACGAAGTCGACGCCGGGGTGCTGTCGCAGAACGGCATCGATTTCGCCGAGCTCGATACGGAAGCCGCGCACCTTCACCTGGAAGTCGCTGCGACCCTGATGATCCAGCTCCAATCTCCCGGAACTCTCGGTCCAGCGAGCCAAGTCTCCGGTGCGGTACATCCGCTCGCCGCACGCGTAAGGGTTCGCTACGAATCGGCAGGCAGTGAGGCCTCTACGCTGATGATAGCCGCGCGCCACACCCGCCCCGGCGAGATAGAGCTCCCCGATCGTCCCGGGAGCCACCGGCCGCAACCAGGAATCGAGCACGACCGCCGAGAAACCGCGAGCCGGACTTCCGATCGTGACCGGCCCAGCGGGTCTCAACGCGTCGCTCAAGGTCGCCGTGACCGTGGTCTCGGTGGGCCCGTACCCATTGAGTACAGAACGACCGGACCACCTGGCCACCAACTCGCCTGGGCAGCTCTCACCACCGACAACGACAGTGCGCAGGCTGGGTAGTGTCGCCGGGTCGAGGGATCCCACGACCGCCGGTGTGGCGTCCAGGTGGGACACACCTTCCGCGCGCAGAACCGCTGCCATCTCTTCACCGCCGTACGCCGATGGCGGAACAACGACGAGCGTCGCACCGGCGGCGAAGCTGACCAGGATCTCTTCGACCGAAATATCGAAGCTCGGCGAAACAACATGTGCCATCACGGAATCCGCGGCGACGCCGAAACCCTGCGCGGAGTTTGCGACCAGATTCGCCAAGCCACGGTGTGTGACCAGGACGCCTTTGGGCAATCCGGTCGACCCTGAGGTGTAGATCATGTAGGCGACCTGATCCAACAGCACCGCAGCGTGCCGCACCGTATCGTCGACCGCGGCCGCACTCTGCTCCGCGATGTCCCGGCCGGTCTCGTCCTCGTCGAGGATCAGCCAGTCCACCCGATTCGGAAGCAGACTTCGCGCGGTCGTTACGGTGAGGCCGATGCCGACGCCGCTGTCGTCGACCATATGCTCGATCCGGTCCGAAGGGTAGGTCGGGTCGATCGGCACGAATGCGGCGCCTGTCTTGGCCACGGCGAGCATCGCGAGCACGGAATCGATCGAGCGCGGAATCGAGATCGCCACACCGCGTTCCGGCCCGACACCGGCGGCGATCAGGATGCGTGCCAGCCGGTTGGTGTATTCGTCCACTTGGCGGTAGGTCAGCCGAGCTGACCCGCTATGGACAGCGATCGCTCCGGGGTCGATTCCCGCACCCGCGGCGAGAATTTCGGGCAACGTGCGCGGCGAGACGCTCGTCGGTCCGCGTGCCGGTGCGAGTTCGGCGAGCTCGTTATCAGGTACGACGGGAATCGTGGACAGTGCCGCGTCCGGTCCAGCGGTGAGGAACCTGCGCAGGAACCGCAGAAATCGGCTGTGGTGAGCGATCAATTCGGTATCGCTGTACAGGTTAGCGTTGCCCTGGAAGTCGATGTGGGTGCTCTCGCCCCCAACGCCCGGATACAGATTGACGTAGAGGTCGTCGATCAGCCCGGCCGTCAGCACATGCGCTCGTCCGGTGACCGCACCGAGTTGAACCCTGGTGTCCACCATCATCAAATTCACCGACGGACCGAAGGTCGCTACCTCGTCCATCGGCCAACCGAGGTCGCGGAAGATGTCCTCTTGGCGGTAGCGCTGCCGCCGCAGCGCGCCGGTCAGCTCAGCCTGTGCTGCCCGGATCAGTTCACCGACGGTCGTGGTCGGCCGCAAGCTCAGTCGCACCGGGACGACGTTGGCGATCATGCCGCCGGAGCGCCGCATCGTCGCCGTCGTGCGCGCAGAGACCGGCAGGCTCAAGACCACCTCTGGAGCACCGGTGATCGCAGCCAGATAGGCGCCGAAGGCTGCGACCACCGTAGGCGCCACACCGGACGACGCCGCCTTCGCGACCACCTCCAGCAACGCAGCCGTTTCCTGCGTCAGCGCCGCCTCCACACGTCTGGGATGCGCGTCCACTTCGGCGGTACGGCCCGCCAGACTCACCGGGTCGGCGATCCCGTCCAGGTGCCGAAGCCAATACTCCCGGTCGGCCGCGAAACGGTCGGAGCTGCGGTACGCCTGATCGGCATCGACGATCTTCCTCAGGTCCTCGGCCTGTGCGGCAGGGGGCGGCCTCCCCTCGATCGCCGCGGTGTAGAGCTCGCCGGTGCGGCGCGCCATGGCCGAGACCCCCATGCCGTCCAGCGCGATGTGGTGCATCCGCCAGTAGCAGAACCAGCGGTCGTCGGCGATCCGCAGCATGACGACACAGGCCAGCCGATCGTTCATCAGATCGAGGGGCGCCGAGTATTCGTGGCGCATCCAGGCATGAGCCGCGCCCGCGGGATCGCGCTCACCTCGGAAGTCGACAACGCGTGCACGATCGTCGAGCGTGGTGTCGACGCACTGGAACGGATAACCGTCGCTTTCTATCAGGCGCAGATACCCGGTGCCGAACTCGCGCCCGGCTCGGCGCGCTGCCGGGGCGAGCAGGTCGAGGTCGATCGATCCCGCCAGGTCGACGTACTGGGCAATAGAGATCGGGACATCGCCTGCGACGTGCTGGGCGAACCAAATTCCGCGTTGGGCCGCCGAAAGCGGGAAAACTCCGTCGGACAGCCTATTCCCGGTAGCGATCGGTCTAGCGGAAGACTGTTGCATGACAAGACCTTTATTCTGACCGGTGTAGCCACTCGGGCCATTCCTCACGATCAAGCACTACGGATGTCGTATTCCTTTTCTCTCAGTCTGAGCCAGGCTCAGGACGGCGTCCGCGCCGACACAGGTTCCGTCGACGCATCGGCCGCAGTCCGGGATGTAAGACGGCAGACGTCGACCGCTCGATTCGGAAGGCCATAGACGCCGCGACTTGCTGGATACCGCCAGATCGGCGGCAAATGTGAACAGCCCGCCGACTTCACGGTGCACTGGCGGACCACTGATGATCGACTCGTTACCCACGATGAAGCTCAACTCGGGCGAGTTGGCATCTGCCCCTGCCAGCCGGACCAGCGCGGTGGCATCGACCGCCGCGACTGGCTTCGCGAGCGGCGGCATGCTGAGGTTGTCGGCGAGCGACGCGGTCGGTGCGTGCATGTCGTATCCCAAGGCCACAGCCAGGAGGTCTGTTGTGCACCCCGACCATGGCCTCCAGCAGGGACTTCAACGATAACTCCGAAGCGAGGGCCGGTGCAGGCTTTCGGTCGGCGGAACTCACCACTTTCTCGACCTGCCTCGACGCCTGCACGGCGGTTCCGAGCCATCACGTGCTCAGCTGCCGATGACCGACGACCAAGTCCATGCGGTCACCCCGAGCTGGCCGCATCGACCGCCACGGCTCCATGCTCGCGGCTGTGGCCGGGCAGGTTGATCGGCACAATCCAGTAAACCCACAACGTGGGAAATATGCCAGAGTGAAGCCATGAACCCCGCACCCGCGACGCCACCGACCTCGACCCGCCAGGCCTCGGCCCGTCGCGGGCGTCCACCGAAGGCGCAGGGTCGGCTCTCCCGTGCGGCGATCCGAGAGGCAGCTCTGGCGGTGATCGACGCCGAAGGTGTCGGTGCGGTGAGCATGCGGTCGGTCAGCCGCTCGCTGGGTGTAGACGCCAAGAGCCTCTACCACTACGTGCGGGACAAGGACGACCTGCTCGACGCGGTCGCCGAATACCTGCTCGAGCAACTGCGTCCACCGGAGGAGACCGGCTCACTGGAAGATGACCTCCGAGCATGGGCGCATGAGTTCCGCAGGATCACCCTCGCCCACCCCCAAGCCGCCACTCTGGTCCTGACCCGCCAGCTCTCATCGGCCGCAGGCCTGGCTCCGGTCGAGGCCGCTCTCGCGGTACTGCGCCGCACCGGCTGCAGCCCCGAGGACGCCGTTCACTTGATGCGCGCCTTGCTGGCCACCTTGATCGGAACCTTGCTGCGCGAAGCCTCCGCCGGGCCCACCTACGGCACCGCGGACCCCGGCGAAATCGCCGAACGGCAGAGCACCCTCGAGTCATCCGGACTGCCCCAGGTCCGCCTTGCCGCTGCCCACCTCGCCCGCTTCGACCGCGACCGCGAGTTCGACTTCACCGTGGACCTGATCGTGGGTCTGGTCAGCGCACGCGTCGGTGGCGTCGGCGCGTCGGCAAACAGCCAGAACGACTCCGAACGGTCCGCATAGTTGGGGAAGAGTCCACGCCTTGTCGATGAACGGGGCCGGAACACCCCATGTCCGTCATGTCGATCGGTGTTCGCCGACTACATGTTCGCTCCGAGGACACGGTGGTCACCTAACGTCAGGGCTCCGAAAGGCCTGGCCGCCCAGCAGGCAGCGGATCTCCTGGTCCGGGTACGGGGTGCTCCGGCTCTCCTGCTGGAACGCGCGCATGAACACGGACATCGCCGCGGCGATCGGCGCGTGCCGGGTGATGACCGTGGCGGCCTGCCCAGGGATGCCCTCCGGCGGCTTACCCTCGGCGAAGGCGCGCACCATCGCGGCGCGCGCCTCCCGGTCCTCCCGCCGGAGCCCGTACAGGGCGGTGAGCAGCCAGTTCACCAGATAGGTTGCGGTGTAGCCGCGGTCGTAGCTCTGGTGCTGGTCGAAGAACGCGGCCTCCTCCGGCGAGAGGTCGAACGCCGAGGAGAGCGAGAGGCCGTAGTCGCCGAAGTAGAGGCGTCGACCGTCGGTCAGGATGTTCCAGAAGTGCGCGTCGAGGTGCAGCAGCCCGCGGCTGTTCATGAACGCGGTGCCAGCGGCCAGTTCCCGCTCGACCATGGCGCAGGCCCGGTCGGTGGCCACGTCGCCCGCCTCGATCTGGGCGTTGAGCCACTCGTGCAGGTTCTGCGGGATGTATTCCAGGAACAGCGCGATGCTCGCCGAAGAGTTCTGGAGGGCCTCGATCCGGTGGCGTACCTGCGGTCGGCCGTCCCAGTAGGCGACGGCACGGTCGATGGCGGCGAGCTCCTCCGGCAGCGGCGTCGTGTCCGGCAGCACCCGCCAGTGGTACATCAGCGGGAAGCCCTCGTGTTCGGCGGCAAGCACCCAGTTCGTCGTCATGGTGTGCACGGCGAGTTCGCGCCAGGCTCCGAAGCCCGGCCCGCCGATGAGGCCGACGCCGTACTGGCAGAAGAGCGGCATGTCGAACAGGTTCGCCGTGGACCGGACGTGCTCCGGCTGCCGTTCCAGGTCGGTGAGGGGCACTCGCTTCATGAAGACCGGGGTTCCGGCGACCTCCAGCAGCGCCGACTTCCCGCCGATACCGGCGCCGATCGGCGTGGCCGTGTCCACGAGTTCGCGCAACGCGTGATCGCTGTG
Organism: Nocardia sp. NPDC051911; assembly: GCF_040681035.1. Lineage (NCBI taxonomy): Bacteria > Bacillati > Actinomycetota > Actinomycetes > Mycobacteriales > Nocardiaceae > Nocardia > Nocardia sp. NPDC051911. Next base: position 110,578 of record NZ_JBFAXY010000003.1, on the reverse strand, counting down.
CAGCGCCAGGGCCGTGGAGACGGCGCTGTGGGCGTGCAGACGCGCCGGGCGCGCCATGTCGCGGGTCGTCGCCGCGCCGCGGGATATCGCTGCGCCCGGTGAGGAGGACGTCACTGCGTCAAGGGAGTTCGCTGCGGTCTCCACGTGGGCGCCGACCTCGATTCAGCCATGGCCACGCGGTCGTGCCGGCGGCCTCCGGAGCGGGCAGGAGGCCGGTCCGGAGGAGCACCCGACGGCGGTCCCGGCTTGTCCCCCCGAAACCGCACTCTACGTCACGACCTCCATGTAGGCGTCAAGCAACGGTCCGAGGCTACGGGGCCGCTGGCCTTCGACATGCCGCCGATCCGCAGCACGGCCACGGACCATACGGTTGTCCGACTGCACTCGGAGATACGCACAGCGCCCGTCGCGCCGCATGCCGCCGCGCTGGTCCGGCATGCAGACTCCCCCTGACCGGGAACGTCGCCCTCGGGCCGAGACGTGCCTCGCGTGCCAGGATGACGCGATGAGCACCGTGTTCAGGCGGCCGGTCAGCGAGGAAACCGTGATTCTGTTCATGGATTACGGGCAGTTCCGCATCGACGGTGGCGTCGAGAGCCCGGTCGAGGAACTCGAACTGCTCGACCGGGCGCTGGCGGCGCACCCGTTCGCCTCCGATGGGCTGGCGGTGGTGGTGTTGAGCCCGCACCAGAACAACTTCCATATGCCAGTAACGGTTCAGGTTTGGGACGAGCGGCCGCCCGGCGATCGCGCCGAGTGGCAGCAAGTGTGTGAGACCCGGTTGCGAGTCGGACCGGAGGGCACACTGTGCCTGTCGTCGCCCACCGACGGCGCGGTCGACTGCCCGGTTCCGGAGGGCCAGTACCTGATCGAGATCAGCGGCCGTGGATTCGTCAACTACGGCTGGCCCGGGTCGACCGAACCCGGCGATGTGTGGCGTATCCGGCTCTGGCCGGACGACGGCAGCGAACCGCTACCGGCCATGCAGTGGAACATGCCCGGATACGGTGTGCCCGAGAATGTCCCGCTACCCGAGGTCACCGCGTCGGTCGACGCGGAGGAATGGGTCGTCGTAGTCGACGACAAAGGCTCTCGCCGCCTGCACATCGACGAACTACCGGCGCAAGCGGCCGCTTTCCAGCGGCAGCGTTGGGGCGGGGAGCCGATACCCCGGCTGGAAGATCACCCGGGCGCGGAAGACCTGGCACGCCATGACCGCGCGATCGCCGAGGCGATCGCCACCATGGGTGATCCCGAGTTGCGGCGCCTGGCGCGCTGGTCGGCGGCCCAAGCCTGCGCGAAAGCAGGCCTCAGCGACCGGCCATGGGTGCGGCCCGCCTTGGCGGCGCTGCGGGACGGCCGACCGCTACCGCCCCCGTTCGACGACGTAGACGCGGCCATGACCCGACTGCACGATGAGGACTTCGGCCCGCCGGATGACGAACACGTCGGCGCAATGGAAGCAACGATGGTTCTCGGTTCGGCCGGTACGACGGCGAACCCCTTCGACCTGGGTCCGATCCACCGTCCGTCCTTCGCACTGCCCACCATCATCGACGCGAACCGACCCGACGCCCTCGATGCCGCGATGACGACCCTGTACGCCACGGGATTGGTCTTCGGCCCCGAGGTGGACACGCTGTTCGCCGCGCTAAGAGCGGAATTCGAGACCGGGTGAGCCGAACGGCGAGGACGGATCCGTATGGTGGGATCCGCAGCAGTGACTGCTGTCGGATACACCGCTGGCACCAAACACACCCTGGCCTACCAACCGACCGACACCACATCGGCGAACGCAGTGGCCTGGGCAGAGATGCGCAACCGCGAGGACGGGACCTCGCCGGCGCGAGGGACGTTCGAGTACTGAGCCCGCTGGGCACGCCGCCCAACGAGGTCGCCGGCAACGAGCTCATGGCCAACACGACGGACACCGCGCCCCCTGGGCCCGGGGAGAACGTTGGGGGCACCGAATTCGAAGGGCGGACCCGCGACGCGAACGGCCAGTGGTACAACGACGGCTACCCCACCAGTCACGACCGCGACGCCAACCCGGCAACTGAGCCGCGGTCCGCGCCGAGCGCGGGACGGTGGGCCGTCCGGCCCGCAGTGTCGGAGTCGGCATCGGCATCCGAACGTCTCTGCATGGCCGCCACCGGGGCACGCGACATCAGACTCTTTCAGTAGTCCGCGGTGTTCTGACACATGGCACAGCCGCAAGTCCCCGCTCGGCCCGCCGCGTTCCATTACGCTGACCGGGGCGGACGTCAAGGCTGTCACGCGATGCGCGAATTAGCTGTATTCACAACACTTTTCGGTAGAGAGGGGAATTCCGATGTATGAGGGTGGCTGTCTGTGCGGGCAGATCCGGTTCCGCGCCTGTGCCGAGGCCGGATGGCCGCACCTGTGCTCGTGCCCGCACTGCCAGAAGCTGGCCGGCGGGCCGGTCACAGCCTGGGTCGATTTCCCGCTCGAGAAGTTCGAATGGACTGGTGCGGGCGGTGAGCCGACCTGGTTCGCAACCTTCCCGACCACCAAACGCGGCTTCTGCCCCAATTGTGGCTCGCTCGTCGCCGCGATCGACGACGGCGGCACCGCCATGGGGATCACGATGATGGCCCTCGACGACCACAGCGCGCTCACCCCGGTACACCAGTCCTTCAAACCCCACGCCGTGCCGTGGCTGCCGGTGATCGAAACCGTCGACGGTGGTTCGTAGTCCTGGGCGCTCACCGCGCCGAGCAGGTTTTTGGGCTGGTCGTGGCGGCCGACGATGACGGCGACGGGGCCGGGGATCCAATCGGCGCCCCACCGAGGACCGACGCCCGGGCCCACGTCAGCGGGGCGCCGGGTGGCCTTCGCGCGGTGATGCACTGAACACTCGAGTACAAGATCCTTACCGGCACGTCGACGACTTCGCCTGTGCGAAGCGGTGATAGGCCCGGTATCTATTGCCACTGCGGGGATTTCATGTTTGCGAGTCGCCGAGCGACGGGTTAAGGATGGCTACATGTCGCATGCCACGCTGTCTCTGCGTGAACTCCCTAGGCTACGCACCCGCCACATCGCGCAGATCGGTGGACTGATGCGCCCCGGCACGCACCGTTCCCCCTTGCTGGAATTCGGCGAACGGTTCGTCGTCTCGCCGCCAGGATTTCCGACCATGCTGGTCACTTACGACATGGACGATGTGCGAGGACTGTTCGCCAACCACGACGACTTCTCGGTCGGGCAGGTGCTGAGCCGCTTCTCCAGCCACGACATGATGTTCGGCAAGCAGACGTTGATCTTCCTCGACGGTGACGAACATCGCCGCGAACGTAAGCTGTTCGCACCGCCGTTCCAGAGCAAGGCACTCCGGTCCTACGAGGACCTCATGGTGGAGGTGGTCCAGCGCGAACTGCCGAGCTGGCCTGTCGGTGAACCGTTCGAGTTTCTGAAGGTCGGCTACGACCTGGCCATCGGCGTGCTGCTCGGCGTCGTCTTCGGCGACGTGGCCGCGCCCCGCAAGGACCGGCTGAAACAGGCGGTGAGCCGGTGGTTCGGGGAAATAGAAAGTCGCGGTTTTCTCGCCGTCACCTTGCTCACCCCGCTGGTCGGCGGCTACACGTTGCCCTACCCACCGCTCAGCCGCCGCCAGGCCGAGGTCGACGCCCTCATCATCGAGGAAATCGCCGCGCGCCGGTCCACGCCCGGTGACAGAAACGGCCGGAAGGATGTGCTGTCGCGGTATGTCGGCACCGAACTGGATCAGCACGACGACGCCGCATTGGCCCGCAATATGCGTGGCATCCTGCTCGGCGCCTACGAGACCACCGCGATCACGCTCGGCTGGATCGCCGCCATGCTGGCCGTCCACCCGGCAGCCATGGCCGAGCTCGATGCAGCGGTCGACGCAGGCGACTCCGCCCGGCTCGACGCATACCTCGACGCCGTGGTCGCCGAAACAATGCGAATCCGCCCGGTGTCACCGTTCACCGGGCGGCGCGCACTGCGCGACACCGTGGTCAACGGAGTCCACGTCCCCAAGGGGGCCATCGTCATAGTCCCGATTCTCCTCATTCACGAATCACCACGGCATTACCCGGACCCGATGACCTTCCGCCCTGAACGCTTCCTCGACGAGCCGCCGAACGGCCGCACCTGGCTGACCTTCGGCGCCGGCGCGCATCGCTGTCTGGGTGCCCAATTCGCCTTGGCGGAAGCGCGCATCCTCTTCCGCACCATTCTCGAGCATCGTCGCATCGGTGCGGCCACCGGTCTCGTCGAGCCCCCACGTCGCTATCACACCGGCCTCAGCCCCGCCTACAACGCCCGGATAACCCTGCATCCCCGCTGATCAGACCTGCACCACGGCAGACTGATTCGCCGTCGCGGGAGTCTTCGAGCAACTGGAGTCGTGCAGGTGCCAGCACGGCCGCGCCATCACCAGAGCACGCTCAGCGGAGAGGCCCTGCTGGTGGTCGACGATCGCGAACGATCTGCGGGCCGAAAGACAGCGTAGAAGGTGAACGTCGCCTGCCAGCGCGCCGCGTGAACGTCGATCCAGGTACCGGCGGCGGTCTCGCGCAGCATGACCTCCTGGAACAACTCCCGCTGTAAATCGGGCATCGCTCGATGCGCGGCGCACCCTCCCGATGTCCGGTCGAGCTGCACCGCACTTGCGGATCGGGCCTCAATTTCGGCCGATACCAACATGTTCCGCAGCGACATGGTGTCTCATTGCCATTGATCGGCGGTGTTCTGGATGACCGATGCAACCAGTCAGGAGAGTGCCCGCGTGCCACGTGAAATCGATTCGGCTGTCTTCCCCCATCTGGATGCGGACCTGGACCGGGTCCGTGACGTTCTCGGACCCGTTCGGCTGGAGGGTAGGCCTGAACTGGCGGCGCTCACAGCGGAAGGCCCGGATACCTCGCGCCGCTTGGTCCGTCCCACATTGACCCTATTGTCGTACTACCTGCTCACCGATCCCGCGGCCCCGGCCGACGACCGGGCGGTGCGCGCCGCCGCTGCCGTCGAGTTGCTGCATCTGGGCTCGCTCTACCACGACGACGTCATCGATCACGCATACGAGCGTCGAGGCCGTCCCAGTGCCAATGTGGTGTGGGGTTCGCATATGGCCGTGTTGGGTGGGGACTCCGTGATGCTCACAAGTGTGCGCATGCTGGCCGAACTCGGCGGGCGGGAAGTCCTGGCGGGGGCAATCGCCGGTGAGCGGATGTGCGCGGGCATGGTGATCGAGGCCGCCGACCTCTACGTGGCCTCCCGCGGCGAGCAGTCCTACCTGGACGCGATCGACGGCAAGACGGCGGCGGTGCTCTCGCTGGCATGCCGGGTGGGCGCGATGCAGGCCGGCAGGCCCGACGATCAGCAACAGGCGTCGGCCCAGTTCGGCCGGTACTTCGGACTGGCCTACCAGCTGTATGACGACATCCTCGATTTGACCTCCACCACCGAAGAACTGGGTAAGCCCGTCAACGCGGATCTGTCCGCGGGCATTTACACACTGCCCGTGATCCGCGCGGCCGCCCGCAACAGAAGCCTTGCTCGCTTGTTGCAGAGCAGAATGACGCTCGAGCAAGCCGCGCGCGCCCGCGAGATCGTCATCGCCTGCGGCGCCGTGGACGAAGCACAAGCGGTGGCTGATGAGTTCATGGACCGGGCCGCCGGTCAGCTCGCCACTCTGCCCGTCGATCCGGGCGCTCGCCACGCGATCACCGCCTACGCCCGGTCCATACTCGACCGGCGAACTCCTGGTCGCGCGGTCCCCCGGCGGTCGACGCAGCCGCCTCGAACCCGCGGCGATGGGCTTCCGGCGCAGCTCGGGCGATGGTTGCGGAACTGGCTGGTGGACACCGGCCTTGCCGTCTCCTCTACCGAGGCGGACTACCACCGGTGGACGGGGGCGATCCAGATCCCGGCGCAAACATTGGCCCCAGCGGCGAACGAGGCCCGGGAACAGACCGCCTACGGCATGGCCGTGCTGGTCCTCGCCTGGGATGACCTTTTCGAGGATCCACAGCTGAGGGACCCGGAAGCCGTGACCGCCTTGCGACGTGGCATGGTGGCGACGTTGCGCCAGGACCCGGAGAAACCGTGGCGGCCCGGCGCGATTCCGACGGCTTGGGCGAGCATATGGCCGCGCCTGCGCGAGGGCCGGACCATCCGCTGGCAGAAGCGGTTCCTCGACGGCATCGAGGAGTGGTTCGAAGCCGCCGAACGCGAAGCCCATCATCGCATCAGTGGCTACGTCCCTTCCACGGCCGACTACCTGCCGATGCGGATGTCGACCAGTGGGATCGAAACCGCCATCGCCTGCATGGAGGTGTACCACGACCGGGAACTGCCATCGACGCTGCGCGAACACCCCGTGATCCGCCGTCTCGAGGAACTCGCCTTTTGGGTCACCTTCGTGGAGAACGACCTGGTGGGACTGGATCAGGACGAGGCAGACCGAGTTCCCTACAACCTGGTGCGGGCGGTCTGTCACGAAACCGGCTGCACTCGCGACGAAGCCGTGGACCAAGTGCGGCGCCAAGTGGCGGATCAGCGCGCCCAGCTCGAGGCGATAATCCACTACGTCCCCGCGCTCCTGCGCGTTCTTCCCGGCTTGGCGGGGCAGGGGAAGGACTACGCGGAGATGTATGTGAACATTACGAGCGTGGGGCTCTGGGGGCGTGAAAGCAATCGGTATACGCAGACCTCCGCTGTCGCAGCGCCGGATCTCGAACGCTTGCGCCGTGAGGTCTACCTCCCGGCCGACGAACCGGCTCCTACGCTGTCGTAAGCCCCGCAGTCGGCAAGAGTCCCGCACCTCCACCGTGTGGTCGTGCGAGATGCATCCTCAGTGCATCACCGACTGTCCGGACCCCTTCGGGCTCCAGATGCGCATCCACATCGTAGGTCGAAGAGAGGAACGGGTGCGCCGATGGAAAGCGATCAGACCGACGAGGGCGCTCGCGATGAACCAGGCTAGTTGTACGGCGAATCCCGTCAATGGCGTGGCGTCGGAGAAACCGGCTGTGGTCGAAGCCTGCATGGCCCCATAGGAGGGCAGCCAGCGCACGAAATCGCTGTCCGCCCCAGCACTGGCGATGGGGTTCTGTACGGCCATGTCGAAGCAGCTGATCATCGCGATGGCGAACATCCCCTCCACCTCTCGGCGCAGCAGCGCGCCGAAAGCCACACCCAGCGCCCCGTATGTCATCGCCGCGCCGAAAAGCGCCGCGGCGAGCAGGACAGGCTGCCGCGGCGACCAGTAGCAGCAGATGACCGCCGTGGCGTACACGCAAACCACCACCGAGGCCACCACCAGGCAGGCGATCTTCGCCAAACCCGAAGAGACCCGGGGGTACCCCGCCATCGAGAGGCGCCGGTCGAATGCGCCGCTGCTGAAAGTGGCAGCGAACATCATGAACCCTATGATCAGCGAGACCGCCATCAGGGCGCCGCTGACCTGAGCGAGCTCGTTACCGTTGGCGCGCAGAACCAGACCGGTGTCTCGAAGCCGGAACGGCACCTCGAGGTCCGTGACGGCCACGCGGACCACGGTGATCAATATGGGAAGGAAGAAGGCCACCAACAGCATGGCGAAACGGTTACGCGCGTGCTCGATGAGACCGTAGCGCGTGGCGATCACGAACAAGCGCACACGATCACTCATCCGGCATTCTCCTGTCCGCCTCGTAAGACGCCGTCGCGCAACCGCCACACCTGGTCCAGCTTGTCGGTGTCGTGAGCCAGATGCGAGACCACCAAGACCGACCGGTCGGTGTCACGGAATTCCGCGACCAGATCCCAGAAACGCAGATACGTCTCCCAATCGAAACCCTGATACGGCTCATCCAGCAGCAAGACCTGTGGATCATGCATCACCGCCAGCGTCAGGTTGAGCTTTTGCCGCGTACCGCCGCTCAGCGTCCCGACCCGCTCACCGGCGTACTCCGCGAAACGCAAGATCTCCATGGTCTCCTCCGCGCGGCGCAGGTCCGGGATCGCATAGGCCTCGGCGAAGAAGTTCAGGTGCTGACGCACTGTGAAAGCGTCGTTCAGGATCACCTGCTGAGGGCAGTAACCGAACCGCCCACGGTGGCGGACCCTCCCCCGGTCCGGTCGCAGCTCTCCGGACAGAACCTTCAGCAGCGTCGACTTACCCGCCCCGTTCTCACCGACGATGCCCACCAGCGTCCCCGGAGGCAGCACTATGTCGACGCCACGCAGCACCGACCGTCTGCCGTACGCGTGGTGGACGTCCTCCACCTCCATCAACGCCCCCGATCCAGTGGCCCGACAGCGGCTCGAATGCTATCAATCGACAACGAAACCCGGTGCCGGAACGCCAATTTCGCGACACCGAACCGTCGCGCGGAAGGTGACTTTCTCCGGGCTGTGGTATCCGAGTCCGCATATCCGATCGGCGGCCGGGATGAGTTGCCGGGCAGCCCGACAAACCGGGCATGGCTCCCAATCGCAAACAGCCGCAACGGTTTTTGGCTCGTGCCGGTGTCACCGCAGCGTTGATCTCGGGTAGCGCGACGTTCACACTGAACTGAGCGCAAGTGCCGTCTCCAGTGATCGCTGGGAACGGCATGCTCAGCGGCCGGCCCCGGGCAGCACGCAGAATCATTCACGGAAAAGGTTGGCTTTGCCGCGATCGTGCACACTTGAGCTACTCGTCCGAGTCGCCACAGAGGGGGAATTCGAATGGACCCGGCCACCATAGTCGCCACCGCGGTCGCGGTCGGCGCCGCCGCCGGTCTCACCGATACTGCCAAGCAATCCGTGACCGACGCGTATGCGGCGTTGAAGGGTCTACTCACCCGCCGCTATCGCGATGTGGATCTAGCACAGGTGGAGGCGGACCCGGACGCCGCCGCCGAACGGGAAGCCCTCGCGGGCGCGCTGGAGGCGTACGGCGCCGCCGATGACCACGAATTACTCACCACAGCAACAGAACTCATTTCCGCGGCAGCGCGAGCGGACGTGGGAGCCGCCGGCGTCGACCTGGAGATGGTAGAGGCCGCCGCGTTGCGGATCAGCCGCGTCACGGCAACCGGCACCGGTGTGCGGGTGCACGGCGGACGATTCAGCGGGGATATCCACATCGAGGACATCGATGCGGGGGCCGGTGACTCGTCACACCCCGGCTGAGCGCGGCGGCCTCGACCGACGCCCCCGCGCTGACCACCCATATCGTCACTACGCTCTCCGACGTTCACGCCCGCGACATCTATCTCACAGCAGGCATTCGCGTGTCGTCTCCGGCTACGAGCGTGGTAGTCGTCGGCCGGATCCCCCGGCAGCCACCACGATTCGTCGTCCGCGACGAGCTGGCACGTCTGCGTCGAGCACTGGAGCGCCCTGCGGCGGCCGTCGTCGTCACCGGACTGCGCGGCGCGGGCAAGACCCACCTGGCGGCCGCTCACGCACGCTCACTGTTCGATTCCGGACAGGGTCTGGTGGGGTGGGTCAATGCCGAAACGCCGGACAGCACACTGTCCGGACTCGCCGATATCGCCCAGCGGCTGGGCGTCGCCGACCCCGACGGCGACTCGGCGGTGTCGGCCCGGCGGTTACGCGATCACCTCTCCGGAGACACCGTCGCGGCGCTATTGGTGTTCGACAACGCCACCGACGCCGACCACCTCCGGGAGCTGTTGCCGACCGGCGGCCGCACGCGCATCGTGATCACCAGCGTCGACCGGTCCTTCGCGGCCTTCGGCGAGGCGGTCGACGTCACCTGTTTCACTCGCCCTGAATCGGTGCGCTACCTCGCCGACTCGACCGGACTCGGCGACGACGGTGCCGATCAGGTCGCCGAGGACCTGGGTGACCTGCCGCTGGCACTGTCCGCCGCCGCCGCGACGATGGTCGGTCGCCGCCTCGGCTACGCGCAGTACCGGCAGCTGCTGCACGACAGCCCATTGCCGACCGTATTGCGGCGCACCGCCGGTCACGACTATCCCCGGTCGGTCGTCCAGGCGATCTCGTTGTGCATCGAAACCACCGAGGGCGTCACCGGCGATTACCAGCTCGCGGCCGACGTCGCCTGGCTTCTGGGTGCGATGGCCATGCTCTCGCCCGGTGGCGTGCACCGATCCCTGCTCGCCACCAGCCCCAGGCGAATCGACGAGGCACTGGAACGATGTGTGGCTGGTTCCCTGCTGTCCTGGTCGACTTCCGGCGAGGCGCTGATCATGCACCGGCTCGTGAGCCGCGTGCTGCGCGAACGCGGTTCGAATACGCAGTCCATCAGCTTGTTCCGGCGAGCGACCGCGGCACTTCGTAATCGGGCTCCTGCCGCGCGGTCCACGGTCGAACTCGTCCGGTCCGCACTCGCCATCATCATGCGAAATACGTTTCCGCCCTCGCAGGCGTGGGCGCGCCGGCAGGACGGCGCGCATCTCGTCGATCAGATCGACGCGCTGTGGGACACCGGAATGGTGCACAACAGCACGAGAAAACATGCCGCGGCAATGATCGCCGTTCGCAGATGGGCCGTCGAGCAGCTGACCGAGGCCGCCGACACCGCCAGAGCGCTGACCCTCGCGCAGGATGTCGTCATCTCCAGCGAGCAGATCCTCGGCGGCGAGCATCCCGATACGTTCACTGCCCGATATCTACTGGCCCGGGCCCACGCCGCCTGCGGCAGGCTCGATGAAGCAGCCGCCCGGCTCGAGGCGTACCTGACCGACGCCGGGCAGGTTCTCGGACTTGCCCATCCCGTCACGCTGGCCATGCGCTTTCAACTGGCGGACACGTACCTCCAGGCCGGGTTCCTGGACAAGTCCAGGGCCCTGCACACCGAGAACATCGCGCACAGCCAGCAGGTATTCGGTGCGGACGCGTACCAGACCCTCAACTTTCGCGGCGGGCTCGCTCAGGTCCACCTGTCGGCGGGTCACCTCGCGGACGCGATCGCCATCTTCGAGGATCTTCTGCCCGTCTACCTGAGGGTACTCGGTGCCGATCACGTCGATTCGTTCCTCTGCCTGCACAAACTCGCCCGCGCTTACGGGGCGGCAGGACGCACCGACGAGGCCGTCCCGCTGCTGCGGAAGAACCTCGACGACGCCATGCGGATCTTCGGAGGTGATCATCCCGTCACGCTGGCCTGCCGCAACAATCTCGCCGAGATCTACGAGGCCATCGGCAGAGCCGACGACGCCGTCCGTCTCGGCGAAGCAAACCTCGTCGAGCGGCTGCGGGTCCTCGGGCCGGAACACCCGGACACACTCATAACCCGCCACAACCTCGCCTGTGCCTTGCAGACGGCCGGGCGGCTCGCGGACGCCATCGCACTTTTCGAAGCGAATATCGCCGATTTTCCCCGGATACTCGGTTCCGACCACCCGATCACCCTGCTCACTCAGGGCGGGCTCGCCATCGCCTACAGCGCGTCCGGACGCTGGGACGAGTCGATCGCCATACAGGAAGCCTCCCTGCGTGATCGCCTCCGGATTCTCGGTCCCGACCATCCCGACACCCTGAAGGCGCGCAACAACCTCGCCGACGCCCTGGGAGTGCGGCAACCAGGACGGGCCATTCCATTGCTGGAGGCCAACGTCTCCGCCAGCGCGCGAGAACTCGGTCTCGACCACCCCGACACCTTGACCTACCGGTACAACCTCGCCGCCGCCTACCACGCGGCAGGCCGCATCGATGACGCCCTCACCAACCACCGAACCACCTTGACCGACCGACTGCGCGTCCTCGGACCAGACCACCACGCCACCCTCGCCTCTCGCGACAACCTCGCGGCCGCGTACCGCTCAGCCGGTCACCTCGACACCGCGATCGACTTGTTCAAGACGAATCTCGCCGAGTACCACCGCGCGCTTCCCGGCCATCCACGGCTCCGGAGCACCCGCAACGCGCTTGCCGACACCCTCCGAGCCGCAGGCCGATTCGAGGAAGCCATTCCCCTGTACGAGGCGAACATCGACCAGCAGGAGTTCGGCCCCGACGACTCCCTCACCGCGCGTTCGGTCAACGGACTCGCGCTCGCCTATCACGCGGCAGGCCGATTCGAGGAGGCCGTGAAACTCTTCGAGACAATGTCCGACCAGACGAAGCGAGCCCTCGGCAGCGACCATTCACCGGCTGACGTACTGCGCGACCATCTTGCCGCGGCCGAGCAGATAGCCGAGACCCACAGGCGGCACCCTCCGAACCCGCCGGCCTGAGACTCGATTCAGCCCATCCCCCTGCGGCGCAGCAAGTCACTAACCAGGAAACGATATGGGAGTGGGTCAGGTGCCGCCCTCGGCGAGCGCTTCGACGTCGCCAACCCCACGCGGCCGTCCGGCCTTGACCCACATCAGATGCAAGCCTGCGGCGAGGAGCAGGGCCACGAGCAGACTGAACACCGGCTCGCCGCGGGCCAGGTTCACCAGCAAGGTGAATCCGACGACGACAACGCCCACGATGTTGAGCATCAGAGAACGGAACCGGCCCTCGCGGTGGGAGAACACTGCCATGGCCACCAGCCCGGCCAGGAAGCTCAGAAACACCGCCACCGCGTAGAACAGGACCAGCCGCTGGTCGTAGCCGCCTGCCGCCACGGTGACAGCCGCGGCGATTCCGGTGAACCACGCCACGCCCCAATACGGTGTGTGGCGGGTGTTCGTGCGGGCGAGCATCGGGGGCAGGATTCCGGTGCTGCGTCCAGCAGCATCGGTGTGCCGAGCCAGAGCTTTCAGCAGGCCCGGACCGGCCTGGAAAGACGAACTCGCCGCGGACAGCAACAACAAGGCCGTCACGAGTTGGAACGCGGCGAACAACGGAGCGGGTGCCGCGATCCGAGCCAGCTCGGCGATCTGCGTGGTGCCCTCGGGCGGGACCCCGACGCGAAGGTGATGGGCTTCCAGGGTCAGTCCCAAAGTTATGGCGCCGACGATGGCGAGTGTCAGCCATAGCGTGACCTTCCCGAAGTACCTGCGGCCCCGATCATCGAGTTGACCGAGCTGGGCGATGGCCGAAGACGGAGCCTCCACACCCGTCGCCAGTGCCATGGCGACAGGGAAGGCCAACACAACCGCCAGCACGGACCGGTGTCCGGCAGTGGTGGTGATGGTGCCGATCGGTTGAGGGTGCGCACCGAGCCCAAACGCCAGGACCGCCATGGAAACGGCGATGAAGGCGATGGTCATCGCACCGAACACCATCCGTCCCGAATGGCCGAACCACGTTGCCGCCCCCACGAGGACAACCAGCGCCAGGGCCAAGACGCTGCGCTCGGGCGCTAGCGCAGGGATGTAGGCGATCATCGCCGAGGCACCGGCGGAGACGCTGATCGCAATCGTGAGGACGAAATCCACGATCAAGGCCGCGATCGGCACGAACGCCCAACCCTCACCGAAGGCCTCCCCTGTGGCAGCCGATGCCCCACCGCCCTGCGGATACCGCGCGATGAGCTGCTGATAGTTCACGATCACCAACGCGATGACCGCTACGACCAGCGTCATCGCCGGTAGCAACAGACCCAGATCACCATCGAGAGCGCGCAACGCGGCCTCGATCGCATAGGCCACCGACGACACCGGATCGGCCATCACCGCGAAGGCGAATGCGAGTAGCAGAGCCAGGCGCGCGTTGAGCGCCACGGACACGCGGCCTCGGGCAACGCCGGGCTGGGATGTCTCGGGCACGAGATCACTTCCGTCGATCGACGAATACGTATGCCGACCAGACTTCCCGGCGCTCCTGCATCAAGATTCCGTCAAGTCAGCCTGCGAAGCAAGTCACGCCGACGACCATCGCCGCGAACGTATCGGTCCGATAGTCCTGTGGCGCTGGACCGACAAGGCGCGCAACGGCCGTAACACTGCGCTCGGTGTGCCGCATGACGGTATCGGCTGCCTGCGGCTCGTCCGAACTGCCCATGTTCGCGACCCGTGGATGCCGACCACTCGCAAGGCGCCCGCCAGCGCACGCGCGCTTCAGCAAACCGCGCTGGTCGCGGCAAAGGCGCAGATAACATGGACTTGAAGAATCCTCGCGGAGGGCTGGGCAATTTTTTACGGAATACATACGGTTTGTGCGATGCGGGATCGAGGTCAGTCGCCTTAGGCTCGCTCATCGTGGTTTCACCGATCGACATCGCCAAGCGAGTTGTGCTCGGACGCCCGTTTCGCAGCGATCGGCTCGGTGAGACGTTGCTGCCGAAGCGACTGGCGCTACCGATTTTCGCCAGCGACCCGCTGTCCTCGGTCGCGTATGCGACGCAGGAGATCCTGCTCATCCTCACCCTCGGTGGGCTCAGCTACCTCTATCTCACACCGTGGGTCGCGGGTGGCGTCGTCGTCCTGCTCGCGGTCGTCACCCTGTCCTACCGCCAAGTGGTGCAGGCCTATCCCTCCGGTGGCGGCTCCTACGAGGTGGTCGCCGAGAACCTGGGGCCGCTTCCCGGGCTGGTCGTGGCGGCGGCACTGCTGGTCGACTACGTGATGACCGTGGCAGTGTCGGTCGCCGCCGGCGTCGACAACGTCATCTCCGCGATCCCCGACCTGAACGCGCATCGCGTACTGATCAATATCGGGTTCATCGCGTTCCTGACCGCGATGAACCTGCGCGGCGTGCGCGAATCGGGCCGCGCGTTCGCCATCCCCACCTATGGATTCGTCGTCGGTGTACTGGTGATGATCGTGGTAGGTCTGGGTCAGGCGCTGCTCGGACATGCACCGGTCGCCGAGAGTGCGCACTACGAAATCCGCGCCGAGCACGTCGGTCTCAGCGCCGCGGCGATCGCTTTCCTGGCTCTGCGAGCGTTCTCGTCCGGCTGTACGGCGTTGACGGGTGCCGAGGCGATCTCCAACGGTGTGCCCGCGTTCCGGAAACCGAAAGCGCTCAACGCGGCCCGCACCATGTCCGCCATGGGCCTGATCGCCATCACCATGTTCTCGGGCGTGACCGTCCTCGCCATGATCTCCCACACCCGCGTCACCGAGAACACCTGCGATCTGATCGGGTTCCAGGGCAACTGCGAGACCGACGCCCAGAAGACCGTGATCGCACAAATCGCGGCCGCGGTGTTCGGTGGCCACAGCCTCCCGTTCTACTACCTGATGGTGACGACGGCGCTCATCCTCATTCTGGCCGCGAACACCGCCTACAATGGCTTCCCGCTCCTGAATTCGATTCTGGCCCAGCACCGATACATGCCGCGGCAGTTGCACACGCGCGGTGATCGGCTGGCATTCTCCAACGGCATCATCCTGCTCGCGGTGGTCGCGGGCGGCCTCGTCTACGCCTTCGATGCCGAGACGACCCGCCTGATCCAGCTCTACATCGTCGGTGTCTTCACCTCGTTCACACTCTGTCAGGCAGGCATGGTGCGGCATTGGAATCGCGAACTCGCGACTGCGACGACAACTGCCGACAAGCGCCGCATCCACCAGGGCCGGCTGATCAACGCGTTCGGCGCGGTCTTCACGGGGGTCGTCTTGGTGGTCGTCATGGTCACCAAGTTCGCCCACGGCGCCTATCTCGTGGTTTTCGCCATGCCGGTGCTGGTACTGATCATGTGGCTGATCAACCGCCACTACAACACCGTTCGCACCGAACTGGCTGTCGACGAGGACAGCATCGAGACCCTGCCCAGCCGGGTGCACGCCCTGGTGTTGGTCTCCGGCTGGCACAAGCCGACCCAGCGCGCCGTCCAATTCGCACGGGCCACCCGCCCGGACACGCTCACCGCCATCACCGTCAACGTCGACGACACCGATACCCGCCTGTTGCATCAAGACTGGGACAAACACAACGTCAGCATCCCGCTCAAGGTGATCGAGTCGCCGTATCGGGAGATCACCCGCCCCGTCCTCGACTACATCAAACGACTACGCAAGGACCATCCCCGCGACGTCGTCGCTGTCTATATCCCCGAATACGTGGTCGGTCACTGGTGGGAGAATTTCCTGCACAACCAGAGCTCGCTTCGCCTGAAGGCACGCTTGCTCTTCGAACCGGGGGTGATGGTCACCAGCGTCCCGTGGCAGCTACGCTCCTCACGCTCGCGTGACCTGTCGAAAATCGAACACTCCCCCGGCGAAATCCGCCGAGGCATCACGCACGTCCCATGACGAGGCGGCGCGGTGCACCAGTGCAGGTACTGCTAGAGGTGCGTGGACAGGCCTGGGGAGGTTCTTCGTCGAACGACCTTCCGGCCGTGCGGTGGCGATCAGACCGGGAAGGTGACTCCGGTCAGTTCCTCGGAGACCGTCCACAAACGTTGCTGAATCGCCATGTCATGGGATCGGGCGCTCGATTCGACGATCTTCGGGTAGCCGCGGGTCTCCAGGAATCCGCCCGGCCCGTAGTACTCACCGCCCAGCACGCCGGGATCGGTGGCCGCGCGCAGGACCGGCAAGGCCCCCATCGCCGGGGTCTGCGTGACGATGGGAGCGACCACGGGCACGAGCGCACGCAGCGCAGCGGGCATGTTGCGCATCAGGTCGGTATTCGCCGCACCGGGGTGAGCCGCGACCGCGATCGTCTTGCCGTTGCCGGTCAGGCGACGTTGCAGTTCGTAGGTGAACATCAGGTTCGCCAGCTTGGACTGGCCGTAGGCCGCCACCCGATCGTAGGACCGCTCGCCTTGCAGATCGTCGAAGTCGATTCGCGCCCGGATTCGATGTCCGACACTGCTGACCGTGACCACCCGCGAGCCCGGCACCGGCAGCATCCGGTCGAGCAACAGCCCGGTGAGCGCGAAGTGTCCCAGATGATTCGTCCCGAATTGCAGCTCGAACCCGTCGCTGGTGGTCTGTCTCGGCGGGTACATCACCCCGGCGTTGTTGATCAAGAGGTCGATCGTGGCGTGAGCGGATTTCAGCTGTTCGGCAGCAGTCCGTACAGATGCCAGCGAGGTCAGGTCCAGCTGTTGGATGGTTGTGTCCGCGCCGGGAACGGCACCGGCGATACGGTCTGCGGCGTGTTTGCCCTTGTCGACATCCCGAACCGCCAACACCACCGACGCACCGTGCGCCGCGAGCGCTCGGGCCGTCTCGAACCCCAGCCCGCTGTTGGCGCCGGTGACGACCGCTAGTCGTCCCTTCTGGGCTGGTATGTCTTGCTCGGTCCACCTGTTCGCCATTTTTCCTCCCAACGATCGGACGGTCCGTCGCATTGTCCGACGAGCCCGGCGGGGGTGGGACTCACACTCACACCGTCGCGCTCCCGCCGCGGTTGCGCAAGAGGGCGGCGAGACATCGATGGGGAGGTCCTTGCGTGGCCGACGACGGTCATGGTGTCGCGGGTGTGCGACGGCCTGAAAGGTCTTCCGGATGCGATCGACGCCGTGTGGCAGCGCGGTCGTGCACACCAGCGTGCGCAACACATTCCGGTATACCCGCCAGTCTCGCGGCGGCCCGGGCCTGGCTCCGGTGCCCAGCGGTTTACCTATTGAGGGAGAATACGGACGTGAGCGACGCACCGGAATCCTTGCCAGGGCCCAGCCGGAAGGGGTTCGACGAGCTGGACCGGTCGCGCAGAAACAGGACGAAGGGATGAAGGCTGTGGAGACTCCCGGAGTGGGAGACGGCACGTCGAAAGTCACCCGACTACCACGTCGCCCGCGGCGCGTGGCAGAAGAGGCCGGCGAACGTCTCCAAAAGACTCGGCGCTCGGACGGTGGCTCCGTCTATGATCCTGCACCGACCAAGCCCGTACTGCGATCGGAACTGCAGCGGGAGACAGGGTGGTGGCCGGTCGACCCCGGCGCGGCGCGGCACCCCGCTCCGAAGGATGATCCGGGCAGTGCCGAGCCTGATGCCAGTGTCATCGATCTCGACGCGTTGCGGCGGAAACGAGCTGGTGACGATGCTCCGGCCGCCGGTATTCGGCGCATGGTCAAACCGCGCCGAGTGGGAAAGAGTGCAAGCGAGAGAGCAGGCACCGAAGGTCAGCCCGATAGTGGTCGCAACGGTGACCCCGACCAGGTGGACGGACCTGCTGGGCCACGGTGAACTCTTCGCTAGGCCGTCGCCGCACCCAGCGCCCACACATATCCGTCGGCAATCCACATTGCGTTAACCGGTGCGGGAAGCTCATACCGTTGGGGACGACTCTGGCGGCACCGACAGCCATCCGCCACCGGTCCGCCGACATCGAACACGACTGTGAGCAGCCGGTAGAAATCCTGCTGGAATAAAGTTCCAGCAACTCCGCGAAGTATCCGCGCAGTCCTCAGGCACAAACTCGGTCATTGCCGACGACTGCGAACTCGCTCGCCACCGTTCCGCACCTGACGGCCAGGTTGAGCAAGTGACCGGGATGGCCCTGGCACCGCCGCTCTCACCGGCCGCGTCCGACGTGTCACGCGGGTGCCGGACCATCACGAACCACGGACTCCCGTCATGGTCCCGTCGTCGGCGCGACACCGTTGTGGATGGCTTGCGCGACAGCTGGATGGGCAAGGTACTCAGCGATGCTGTGGGCCCGTTCCTTGGGATTGTCGACGGGAATCTCCCGCAGCTGTCCCTTCCAGATATGGCGCAGCGGGCATCCGATGGTGATCGGATCCACCACGGACCAGGCATTCAGCCAGTCGCCGACACGCTCCGGCCGGTGCGGTCCTGGGACCAGGAGTTTGTTGTAAACCGCGTCCAGCCCCAGGGGACTGCCGAGAGTGAGCAGCACGGCGACGTCGAGCTGGGGCTGGAGCCGGGTGAGCAGATCCATCGCGACCACGGTGCCGAGGCTGTGGCTGACGAGGGTGAGCCGTCCCGATGCGGGAGCGGTCTCGAGGACACAGTCGAGTACCGCTTGCCGGATCTGCTCGTCGGCGAGGTACGAAGCGACGTCCCGGAAGACTTGGGCGATGATGAGCTCGTCCAGGTCGGTACGGGCGGCCAGCCAGCTGAGCTGCCGCTGCAGCCTGCTCACGATCGCGCTGCCGATCGAACCGAGTCCTTCCGCTTCGACCCGGTCGGCCGGTTGCCCGTCCTCGGCGGGCATGCCCGCGTCCGCGGCCGCGTTCTGCAGGATCTGTTCGTACAGCCGGCGAGCCTGCGGCGTGGTCGGCGCCATTGCCAGCGCATGATCGACGGCCATGGTCTCGGGCGCGAGTGCCGTTTCCTCCGTGGGCTGCAGCAGGGCTGCCAAACGGTCGCCGTAGAACGGGAAGAAGGCATCCGCGGGATCGAACGTGCTGAGCCCGGCGAGGGTGAGGCCCTTGTTGAGGCCGGCGGTCCACTCGCGGCGCAGAAGTTCGGGATCGCGACCATGCTGGCTGCGGCCATGCAGGAACAGCAGGTGACGTGTGCCGCCGAAGGCGCCTGCTCGGGCGGTGACGCCGTGGCGGAGTTCCGTGCTTTCACGCGGCGCAGAAGCCGGACCTATCTGTTCGGTGCGGTCCTCGGCAGGTGCGAGGCGGGGGCGGATCGCCGATGGTCCGCCGACCGGCCCGGCGTTGGGACCGAGTTCGGCGAGAAACTCCTGGTCGCGCGCCGAGCGCTGCAGTCCGGCCAGGTGCGTGAGTATCGCACTGATGCGCACTCCCTCGTTGGCCCTCCAGGCAATCGCGTCGTCACCGTCGCCCTCGTGCCAGACTGTGCCGTCACGGCGCAGAATCCGCCCTTGCTCGTCGGTGCGCGGAACGCCGGAGTGGTGCAACGCGACGACCTCCCACTGGTCGTTGAAGACCGGCGAGCCGGAGTTCCCCGGTTCGGTGTCGGTCGAGTAATGCAGGAAGTCATCGAGCTGCAAGTCGAGCTGGTTGCGGCGGATGCCGATCTCCTTGAGCCTGCCCATCGGGTGCCCGACGATGTTCATCGCCTCACCGATGACGATCTTTCCCTGGTCCATGATCAGCCGGTTCCACCAGCCGACGGCGTCGCCGAGCGGCTTGCCGTCGGCGCCGGGACGAACCGGCACCAAAGTGAAATCCAGGTGCTCATCGGTGACGAAGAAGTCGGGGTCGAGACGGAATCGCGCAGGAAGGCGAGGGTCGTTGTCGATCGTCGTCTCGGCGCCGAACTCGATCACGACCTGCCGGGCGGTGTCCTGGTCGGGAAGTACGTGATTGTTGGTCAGCAGCAGCCGGGGCGACACCAGGAACCCGGTGCCCAGCGGTACTTCTCGGCCGTTGCGGCTCAGCGAGATCCGCGCGACCGACGCCGCCGTGCGAGCACCGCGGGAAAGGAAGTTGGCCGGTTGGAGTTCGTTGCTGGCGCCGATGATCCGCTCGAGCGTCGTGACCCGGTCGGAGGGCTCGATCCGGCCGACTTCGATCATGGCCTCGACCGGCATCTCGCCGCTGGTCGCGAGCCGCTGCGCCCGAGCGCAGATCTGTTCCGGAGAGTCGACAACCGGACTGTCCTTCATTTTGCGACGTTGCTCGATGTCTTCGCGCTTGGTCTCGGTCGCGACGTAACGTTCTGCGGCGGCCCCGATCTGCTTCAACCACGCCGCTTGGACTTGTTCACGAGAATTCATGGTGCAACCGCCTGGAAACAGAGGTTGATGTGGTCATGTCCGCTACTGGCGGAGTGTTCCTCAGGCGCGTCACACCACCGTCACCTCAGCGTTTCGCCCAGCGCGGCAGTGCCCGACAGTGTTCGTCGTCTATCGTCACCGCGCCCGTGCGACTCGTGTCAGCGATTCCGGAGCGACTCGACCGCCGGGGCGTCGCACTTCTGGACGCGGAGGAGGAGTTCGTCGAATTCCGGCGACGGCCCGGTGTCGAACTCGGCCCACAGCAGGTCTCGGTATCGCCGGTATTCCCGAAGGGCGTCGATCTTGTTGCCCTGCGCGAGATGGATTCGCATCAGAATCCTGCGGGAGCTTTCCCGGAGCGGCTCCGCCGCCGCCACCGCCGACGCGGCCATCAGGGCGGCGCCGACCTGCCGACGCTCCAGCAAGGCTTCGGCCGCCGCTTCCAGTGCCGCGACCCAGGCCAATCGGTACCGTTCCCGGTCGACGACCACCCACTCCTCGTCCCAGTCCGCCAGCAGCGCTGCGCGATCCAGCAGCAGCGGGACGCGCGCGAGATCCTCCGAGCACGGCTGGTGAACCAGTTTCTGCGCCAATTCGGTCAGATACGCCAGATCGACGACCACGTCCGGATGGAGGCGAAGACGGTCGCCGTTGATCTCCACGACCGCGTCCTGGATACGGCGCAAGCGCCACAGGGCGGTTCGCAAACGCTGCGCCGCGCAGTGATCAGCGCACTCCGGCCACAGCGCGCCGGCGAGGCGGCCACGAGAGACCGGCCGGTTCAGCAGTGCCAGATAGGTCAGCACCCGCTCCGCCGCGTGCGGAATGGAAAGTCGGCGGTCGCCGCTGTGCAGGGCGAATTCTTCGACCAACGTGAGCTGGAAACACGTCGCATGCGTGGCATTATGGATGAGCACCATTTCACTACTCGATCGCGGCGTCGGTCTTCATTTCGCAGGCGTACGTCGACCGGTCGATCTCGGCTATCGCACACCGGCCATCATGCCCAGGTCACGAACTGTCGGCACGAGTAGCCGACTACGCGATCGCGAGACAACGAACGTCGACGAATGACTCTCGTCGCCACGCCCAGAACGAACCGCCGCGTAGCGGACTACTCGCATGCGGTATCAACGGAGTGAGACCCACGATCTCGCACTATCGAAGCAAAACTCCTCCACGTAAAGCGGTCCGGAGAATCTTCGTGGACAGCGATGAGTTCTCCGACGGTGCTCCGTCCTATCCGGTGAACGCGCTGCCAACGCGGCGCACCAACCAGAAGGACCAGGAATGACCACCGCCAACCCCACCACCAACTTCTCCAGCGACGTCACCGACCGTCCCGGCAAGGTCCGCAACCGCGTCCTGTGGGCCCTGCAGATCCTGCTCGGCCTGTTCTTCATCATCGCCTCCGGCGGGCCGAAACTCGTTATGCCGAGCGCCCTGACGGACAACGCCCCCGAGAATCTGACCATCCCCCTCGGGTTGCTCGTCTTCATCGGAGTTGCGGAGGTGGCGGGCGGTATCGGCCTGATGGTGCCACGGCTCAGTGCCCTGGCTGCCGCAGGTCTGTCCGTTCTCACCGTGCTCGCCGCAGCGACGCAGGCTTTCATCGCCGACAAGCCCTTGATGGGAATCTTCCCTTTGGTGCTTGCCGCGATCTTCGCCTGGATCGCCTACGAGCGCCGCGCCACCATCACGGATCTGCGCAACTCGCTGTCGTCTACCCCGTCATGAGGAAACTGATCTACGGGTTCAGCGTGTCCCTGGACGGCTACATCAACGACCGCGACGGCAGCATCGACTGGACCAACCCTGACGAGGAGCTACACCAGTTTCACAACGACCGTTACCGCGAAATCGAGGTCTCGCTGCACGGCCGTCGCCTGTACGAGCTGATGGCCGAGTACTGGCCGCATGTGCCCGCGGACGCGCCGCGCATCGAGCGGGAGTTCAGCAGGCTCTGGACGGAGAAGCCGAAGGTCGTCTTTTCCCGGACGCTCACCGAGGTCCACTGGAACAGCACGTTGATCAGCGAGAACGCGGTCGAGGAGGTCCGCAGGCTCAAGGCGGGAGGCGATGGCGTCATGGAGATCGGTGGCGCGAGCCTCGCGGCTTCGCTGATACCACACGGGCTGATCGACGAGTATCAACTGTTCGTCTTGCCCGTGGTGCTCGGCGGCGGCACACCGCTGTTCCCATCGTTGGACAAGCGCATCCAGCTCCGATTGGTCGAGACGAGGCACTTCGACACCGCAGTGATGCTGCGCTATCTCGCCGACTGAGCTCCGTTCGACCGCAGCACCCTCGTCACCAGACACGGCGGACACCGTAAGCGAGCGGCTCCGCGGCACCGGCCCCGGAGCCTCCGCAAAACCTGTTGGTCGACCGCGGCGACCACTGCTAGCCTTCCGGAAGCCGTGCAAGTGAACGAGGAGGTGGTACCCGTGAACACAGTATCTACATGGGTGCTCCCCTCTGGGGTCACGGTCGGGCGATAGATCGTCCGGGAGCGCCGTTCAAGAGCACTCCCGAAAGGCACCACCGTGCAATTCATTTCTGAACAGCGCCTCGACGACGATATCCTCGAGCGCGAATTCACCCTTGGCGAGATCCCCGGCGTCCTGTGGACGCCCGGATCAGCATCCGCGCCGGCACCGCTGATCCTGATCGGCCACCCAGGCGGACTGGACAAGATGTACCCCCGACTGATTGCCCGGGCCCGGCACTCCGTGGCGGAGGGCTTTGCCGCAGCCACCATCGAGCTCCCCGGCAGCGGTGACCGGCCCCGTTCGGCTGCCGCCGAGCAGGTCCGCGCCGACCTGCACCGGGTGCTACGGGCTGGCGAGCCGGTCACCGACGACATCGTCGACCGGCTCGTCCTCCCGCTGGTCGACCAGGCGGTCCCAGAATGGCGGGCCGCCCTGGACGCCCTTCTCGCGCTGCCCGAGATCGGCGGGCCGGTCGGGTATTCGGGCGGGGTGATCTCCATCGGCACCCGGCTGGCGGCGGTCGAGCAGCGCATCGTGGCCGCCGTTCTGTTCGCCGGGAGTTTCGTGCCGCGCGCCATATTCGAGGAGGCCCGGCAGGTCACTATTCCACTGCATGTCCTGCTGCAGTGGGACGACGAGAGAAACGACCGGCAGATGGCCCTGGACCTGTTCGACGCCTTCGGCTCCAAGGAGAAGACGCTGCACGCCAACATGGGCGGGCACACCGGCGTCCCGCAGTTCGCGGGAGAGGAGGCAAACCGGTTCTTCGCCCGGCACTTGAAGTGAAGCCGGCCCGACAGGCCGACATGGAGGCGGATAGCGGCCGACTCGTCGAATCCGCGCATTCTCGGGTTATGGGGGTGACGGCTGCTTCAGACTGAAGTGTTGGGCCCGGCGATGATCAAGTGCATCTCCGGGCCCGACTCAGCTCCCCACTCGCCTCCCGAAACTTCCTCGGATAGCACCCTGAGCTTCCGTGGCGCCGCAGTACGAGGCGCTCACTCCCGACACCACGCTCGTCACCGTGGGGATCGGCGGCAACGACATCGGACTGGTCCAACTCGCAGCCAGCTAAGGTGTTTCCGGGGGCCGGCGTTGAGTTACTCGCGAACCTGAGCGTTCATCGTGGGTTGCGTGTCACCGCTGTCCGCGTCCAGCCCCGCGAGCAGACGCAGCCCGTCCTCGGCGGGGCTGCCGGGGAGCGCGGACAGCACCAGCAGCTCCATGCCCGTTTCGTCCGGTAGTGCGAAGTTCTCCTGATGCAGTTCCAGCAATCCGACCAGCGGGTGTCGGTACGCCTTGCGTCCATGCGTGCGGGCGCGCACGTCTGCGCGGGCCCAGAGGCGGCGGAAGCGCTCACTGCCCATCGCCAGCTCACCGATAAGCGAGGCCAGGCGGGGGTCCTCGGGGTATTTGCCTGCGGCCAGGCGCAGGTGCCCGACCACGTCGAGGGTGCAATTCTCCCAGTCGGCGTAGAGGCCGCGCTCGGCCTCCTCAAGGAAGATGTGCCGGGCGGTGTTCAGGCCCGGCATCGGTCGGCCGTAGAGAAGGCCGGCGAGCCGATTTCCGGCGAGCACGTCCATGCGGTGGTCCATGATCAGCGCGGGTGCGTCGGCGACCAGGTCGAGGACGCGTAGCAGCTCCGGTCGGACCCGCCCGCTCGGCGCCTTCGCGCGGCGGCGGCGCTGCCGGGCGAGCCGGTAGAGGTGCCCGCGTTCGGTCTCATCGAGGCCCAGGACGCGAGCGAGCGCGTCGAGGACCTGCTCGGAAGGCTGGGTCGCGCGGCCCTGCTCCAGGCGCACGTAATAGTCGACGCTGACCCCGGACAGGTGCGCGACCTCCTCGCGGCGAAGCCCTTCGACCCGGCGGCGCCTGTCGATGGGAATGCCGGCGGTCGCCGGGTCGACCCGGGAACGCCGGGTCCGCAGGTAGCCCGCAAGATCGTCCACGTCCCCAGTATGGCCTCGGTGGTGCTCGCGAAGGTGGTCCTGCCGTTACCAGGAAGTCCCGTCCGGCGGAAGAAGCGTCTCTGAACACCGGGCGCAGCGGTGCTCAGGATCGAAGGCACCTGATCCGAAGGAGTTCCCATGAAGGCGCTGATCGTCTACGCCCACCCCGAGCCGAAGTCGCTCAACAGCTCGCTGAAGGACCTCGCTGTGTCCACATTGGAGACAGCCGGGCACGAGGTACGAGTGAGCGATCTGTACGCGATGAACTGGAAGGCGGTCGTGGACGCCGCAGACTACGGGCCCCACGCCTCGAGTCCGCTGAAGGTCGCCCTGGACTCCGGCCGGGCCTTCGACGCCGGGACGCTTACCCCGGACGTCGCGGCCGAGCAGGAGAAACTGCTGTGGGCCGACATGATCATTTTCCAATTCCCGCTGTGGTGGTACTCGATGCCCGCGATCCTCAAAGGCTGGGTAGACCGCGTGTTCACCTACCACTTCGCATACGGCGTCGGCGAGCACAACGACACGAAGTACGGTGAGCGCTTCGGCGAAGGCACACTCGCGGGCAGGAAAGCTCTGCTGTCGGTGACCGCCGGCGGCCCGGAGTCGCATTACGCCGCCCGCGGCATCAACGGCCCGATCGAGGATCTACTGTTCCCGATCCACCACGGCATCCTCTACTACCCGGGCATCGAAGTGCTGCCGCCGTTCGTGCTGTACGGGACCGACCGGATGACCGGCGAGGACTACCCGGATGTCGCCAAGGCTTGGCAGCAACGCCTGCTCACCCTGGATTCGACCGAGCCGATCGCGTTCCGGCGGCAGAACTTCGGTGATTATGAGATCCCCTCGCTGCAACTGAAGGAAGGGCTGGAGCCCTCGGGCCGCACGGGTTTCGGGCTGCACGTGCGCGGCTGACCGAAGGGGTGACCCGCGCCTGCCGCCCTCCTCGCCGGTGCGGCGCTGATGTCCCCCGCTCCGGCGCAGGCCCAGTCCGCCTTCGCGGCCTAGGTGATCGACAACAGCGGGATCTCCAGCAGTCCGGCCGAGCCCGATGCACCTCGAAAACCGTGTGAGGCGGCGCGTCGTCTCAGCGAGGCTCTGGTCGGGTACCTGCCCTGAGCGCCCTGGCGGGGCGATAGCCGAATTCCGGCAGCGCGCCGCAGATTGCGCGGACACCGCACCGATAGGTCCTGGGCCTGCTGGTCATTCTGGGGTTGGTCATGTCGAGCCGGAAACGACCGCCGTCTCAGTCGTGGGGATACAGGGTGCGCTCCCAGATGACGGCGACCGTGTCGACGGCCGCGTCCACCGACTCGGGTGCGGCGCCGACGACCTCGTCGAGCAGATAGTGCACGTTCATCGCGACCAGGGCCCGGGCAACCGACACAGCGGGAAGCCGCTCGTCGGCTCGCGTGATCGTCTCGGCCGCAACCTCTTCCAGTGGAGCCAGGAACTCCTGCCACAACTGGGCGGCCTCCGCGTCCCGCTGCGAGGCCACGGCCAGGGTGCGCAACAGGGCGCCGTCGCATTGATACATCCGCGCAGCCGATTCCAACGCGGCACGCGCGGCCGGGCGGGGATCGGCTGCAGTGCGCCACCGGGCGATGGCGGCATCGGTCTCGGCGCGCAACGGAGCGAGTAGTTCGCGCAGCAATGCGACCCGATCCGGGAAGTACACATAGAACGACTTCCGCGACAATGTCGTCCGGGCCATGATCGCGCTCACGGTCACCGCTTCGGATGCCTGCTCACGCAGCAGCGCGCCAGCCGCTCCCAGAATCTCCGCACGAGCCTCCGCCACGGTGCGCCTACGCCGTTTCACCTCCGCTATTGCCACAGTGGCAGTATAAGCAATACAGTTACTGCCACCATGGCAATAAGGAGTCTCGTGGTTGCCCATACCTTTCGAAGATCAGCGGAGATGACTGCCACACAGTGGTATTGCTCCGTCGTAGGACTGTTCCTTCTCATCCGGTCGCTCACCACACTGCTCGGCGCTCCGGCATTCTCCCTTCCTGGATCGGGATGGCGCGCGGCCCTGCAAGCGGTAGTCGGTATCACCCTGCTCGCCGGGCTGCGCACCCGACCCATCCCGGTCGTCACCGCAGTCGGAATCCTCTACGCGATCGAAACCGCCCTGGGCATCGTGGGCGGCGACGCCATCCTCGGCGTCATCCCGGTCGACATGCGCGACCGCATCGTGCATCCAACCCTCGCGATCACCGCCGCCCTCGCGGTCTTCGCGACACTGCGTCGCACGAAGCGCCGAGGGCCGGTCGATGCCTGACGCGCCTACGGATGACCTCGTGGCCCGGGCCTTCGACGAGGAGTGCACCGCCTGGGTGCGGGCCACCGCCACACTGACGGCACACCAGTTCACATTGCCAACCCCATGCCCACCATGGACAGTCGCCGAACTCATCGCGCACGTCACAGCCGCGATCGCTCGCGTCCCCGACGGCTTGGCCGCTCCCCCGCCCGCCCGCGCGAACCTCGATGCCGCCGGCTACTACCACCCGCGCATCTTCGACGCGACCGCCAACGCCGCACGCGTGTCGGCGGCCCAGGACGCCGCAGCCGCACATCCGAATACAGCGGCGCTCGTCGCCGCCTTCGACCATCAACGCCGCCGCGCTCTGCGCGCCATCGCCGGACAACCGCCCGAGCGGCTCCTCGTCACTCGATGGGGCGACGGCATGACTCTGCGAGAATTCCTGCTCACCCGCGTCGTGGAACTGGCCCTGCACGGCCTCGACCTGGCCAACGCCCTCAGCACCCCCGCTTGGACCACACCCGCGGCCGCAGCCGCCGTCACCGACTTTCTCGGTGTCGGCACAGCCGCCACGCGCCTTGGCTGGGACCGCACCACCACATTGGCCAAAGCAAGCGGGCGTGCACCACTCACCGCCGACGAACAGTCCGAACTCGCCCGCGCCCGGATACCCTGGCATCAATTCGGATAGGGACGTCCTCCACCCACTCGTCCACCGATGACTTTCGCGGCACGAATGCCACTCTCCGAGAAGAATTTCGAGGTATTGCTCCAGTCGAGCCGATGAGCTCGGCCGGAGCTGTTCAGTCCCGCTCGCGAGCCAGCGAGGGACGCAATTCGAGCACCCCGTCGTCGGGGCCGAAACCAAGCGATCGAGCGCGCGCGATTGATTCGTCCAGGGCGGCGGCGACCGTGTCGGCGAATTCCGCCGGGCGGCGAGACACCCGATCGACGTTCATGCTGAGGAACTCGAACGAGCTCGCGACCTCGCCGACGGTGCGATTGACCAGATACGAGATGCCGCGCGCGACCTTGTCGGTGCGCCCGAGATCGCAGACGTGCACCGAGACCTCATGTCCCACCAGCACTTCCCGGTAGTAGGCGACGTGCTGCTCCATCGCGAACAGACCGAACTTCCCGGACTCGGTGTAGCCGAGCGCACGGTGTTGCTGCCACATCGCCTCGCCGTGCAGACGAAAGTAGTGCATCACGTTCATGTGCCGGTTGCCGTCCTCGAACTCCGGCGGAATCTCCCTGATGAACGCGGCGGGGACCGCGAGTACCCGGCTGATCTCCGGCCGCACCGCGGCCACCTTCGCCCGGCTCATCGAGATTCGGCCTGGATCGCCTGCCGGTAGCGCTCCGACAGCACGGACGGAAATCCCAGATCGCCTTCGATGACCCGAACCGCCAACGACGAGGCCAGAGCGCGCAGACGTGCGCACCCGTCTTCGCCGATCGCCTCGTACGGATAGACCGTCAGCTCGTCGGTCCTGTCCTCGATCGCCCTGCGCCGGGCGGCGCCGTGCTCGCTCAGAGCGAGAGCGCCGTTCGCCAACCACCCGCGGGCACGAAGCCGGTCGACGCCGGATGCCCAGTCCTGCTCACTCCAGGATCGGCCGAGGCGCAGTACCTCGGCGGCGACCTCGCCGGTCGCGCTGTGCGTGATCAGTGCTTCGATACCGTCCAGTCCCTCCGTCGCCAGTAGCGCCACATGGCCGTCACCTCGATACTCCCGCAACAGTGTCTGCGCGTGCCAGAGCACCAGATGCGGTTCGTCGGGCCAGGGCAGCGCCGCATGGGCCGCGAACAGCGCGCGCCCTTGGGGCCGCTCGCGAGCGCGTTCGGCGGCACGCCGTGCCAAACCGGCGGCCTCGCGGACGTCGGCGTCGGCGATGTCACCGTTCCACGCCTGCCGCAGCGAACGGTCCACGGCGAGCAACCTAGCGCGCAAGATCGCTGCGGGAGATGCGATTTCCCACGCGGCAGGCAGGGCGACACGCACCGCGGCCGGATTGAAGTTGAAGAACGCGGCGACGGTGACATCGGCCGCCACCGGACCGAAGGCAGCGGACCTGGAGGCGAAGTACATCATCCGCGGATCCGTCAGACCGAGGTCGCGATACATCTCGGGGCCGTGCGGGGTGAAGTAGATCATGCCGTGGATCGGCTCGAGGGCGCGGAAGGTCAGACGAGCACTCCGCGGGGAGACCGTGGTCAAGAGACTGCTCCGATATCTCGTGGTGCTGAAAAGTCGACTTCGATAGTTACCCGAATCCGATGTCACGTTCAAGATACGGCTAGGCGTAGGGGCCGCTCTTCATCGGCGCCTCATGCGGTTAGCCCAGCGTTTGATATTGAACATGAACTCAGATTCAACTATGCTCGGGTTGCGAAAGCATGCTCGGACTGCCGGACATCGCCCAGTGTTCGGCCGCGCCGCCGACAACTGCACGCACTCGACAACGTGACGCCGCGTCCGGCGGCACGGAGTGGAAAGGAACTCTCATGACCGGTCCCACCTCCGTACCCGCCGAGCACCGGGCGACCGCCGTGCTGTTCGACTTCGGGGGTGTGCTGACGTCCAGCGTCTTCGAGGCGTTCCGAGAGTTCGGCGAGTCGATCGGCTGCGATCCCCGCCTACCGCTGCGCCTGTTCAGCGATGACGTGGAGGCCCGGGCACTGCTGGTCGCCCACGAGGAGGGACGCATGGGCGAGCGAGAGTTCGAACAGGGCTTCGCGGCGCGGCTGCGTGCGCACGGGGTCGAGGTGGACGGAGCCGGGCTCGTTCACCGCATTCAGTCCGGCCTGCGAGCCGACAGCGCCATGATCGAGCTGGTGACCGAAGTCAGGAATGCGGGATTCCGTGTGGGGCTGCTGTCGAACTCACTCGGCGACGACTGCTACGCCGGATTCGACCTCGCTTCGATGTTCGACGCCGTCACCATCTCCGGCGAGATCGGTGTACGCAAGCCATCGCGGCGCGCGTACGACATCGCCTGCGCCCGTTTGAATGTGGAGCCGGGAGCCACGGTAATGGTGGACGACCTGCCACAGAACATCGTCGCGGCCGAACACGCGGGGCTCACCGGCGTCCTGCACCGCGACGCGGCGGACACCATCGAGCGGCTGTGGGCCGCTCTCGGCCCGTCGTGAGTTCGGCGTTCCGCCGATCTACGCTCGCAAGCACCTGTTCAGCGAGAACAACGGAGGGCACCCCGAATGAGCCCGAGCACCAAGGAATCCACCGACATCGTGCTGGCCGAGAACGCGAGCCCGGACGCATCCAATTCAGAGCATTAGCACGAACTTTCCGATATTCGCTCCGGTGAACATCGTGCCGGGCAGTCGTTCGTGCGTCAGAGCGCTCCCAGTTCGGAATCGCCCGCGGGCAGCGCGTCGAAGACCAGCACCTCGGCCGGATGACTGAGCGCGTCGCCCAAGGCCTCGTTGACCTCACGCAACACCGCGCTCTGGCCGTGGGCGCGCAGCGCTTCTTTCGACGCCCATTTCTCGATCATCACGAATCGACCGGGTTCGCCGATCCGTCGATGCAGTGCGTAGAGCAGACAGCCCGGCTCGGAGTGCACCGCGGGCGCGGCCGTCCGCAACGTCCGCTCCACCAGCTCTTCCTGGCCCGGCTTCGCGATCATGGTCGCCACCACCACACAGGGCTCGGCCATACGTTCCTCCTCTTGAAGTGGGTTGTGCCGCTTCGTCCTGTCCGGCTACGGTCGCTTGCCCCATGAAGGGTCGCGGCGGCGCAACTCCATCTGGGCGATCGTGCGCTTGTGCACCTCGTCCGGCCCGTCCGCCAGACGCAAAGTGCGCAGATGCGCGTACATGTTCGCCAAAGGGAAGTCGTCGGAGACGCCACCACCGCCGTGGACCTGGATGGCCCGGTCGATCACCTTCAGCGCGACTTGGGGCGCGGCCACCTTGATCGCGGCGATTTGGACCCGCGCGTTGCGATTTCCGACGGTGTCCATCAGATAGGCGGCCTGGAGTGTCAGCAACCGCGCCATCTCGATTTCGATGCGGGACTCGGCAATCCAATCCTGAATGTTGGCGCGGTCGGCCAGCGGCGCGCCGAACGTCGTCCGCGCTTGCGCTCGGTCGATCATCAGGTCCAGCGCCCGTTCGGCCATGCCGATCGCTCGCATGCAGTGGTGGATCCGTCCCGGCCCGAGCCGGGCCTGGCTGATCATGAACCCGTCGCCCTCACCGGCCAGCAGCGCGGTGCGCGGCACTCGGACGTTCTCGAACACCACCTCGGCGTGCCCTTCCCGGTCCTGATACCCGAAGACGGGCAGGTTGCGCAGGACCGTCACGCCAGGGGTGTCGATCGGGACGACCATCATGCTCTGCTGACGGTGCACGGGCGCATCCGGATCCGTCTTGCCCATCACGATGAGGACCTTGCAATTCTTGTGCAAGGCGTTGGAGGTCCACCACTTTCGGCCGTTCAGCACGTACTCGTCGCCGTCGGGCCGCATGCGCAGCTCGATGTTGGTGGCATCGGAGCTGGCGACCGCCGGCTCGGTCATCGCGAACGCCGAGGCGATCTCGCCGTCCAGCAGCGGACGCAGCCACGTCTGTTTGTGCTCGGGCGTGCCGAACAGCGTCAGCACTTCCATGTTCCCGGTGTCGGGAGCGTTGCAGTTGGTCGCCTCGGGCGCCAGATGCGCGCTTCGTCCCATGATCTCGGCGAGCGGCGCGTACTCCAGATTCGTCAGGCCCGGACCCCACTCCGGGTGCGGGTGGAACAGATTCCACAGACCGCGCTTGCGCGCTTCCGTCTTGAGTTCTTCGAGAATCGGCGGGTGGAAGTGCGGATCACCGGACTCCGTCATCTGTGCGTGGTAGACCGCCTCCGCGGGGTAGACGTGCTCGTCCATGAAGGCGAGCAGATCCTCGCGGTATCGGCGAGATCGCTCCGAGAGCTCGAACATGGCGACTCCTCGTACTGACTGACGGCTGCCTACGCACCGTATTTGAATTCGACTTCAGATTCAACTTTGCCCATTGCCGGGTCCGCCCCGCAATGCCGACGACGCGCGCGATCTGCCCGGCTGCCGAGCCGACCGGCGCCCGCCCACGACGGTCTCACCGGGGGCGTCGAGAGTGTGCCGGTCATCGGTTGTTCTACTCGAGTGCTTCGATCCCGATGCGCAACAGCGGTTCGACCCCGGATCCCACGGTCTCGAAGCCGGATCCCACGGTTTGCCCGTGGAGATGGCGGTAGTGGATGCCTTCGAGGATCGCCGCGAGTTTGAAGGCGGCGAGCCCCAGATAGAAACCGAAGTGCGCGAGGTCGCGGCCGCTGTGTTCGGCATAGCGGTCGAGCAGTTCGGCCTCGGTGAGGAACCCGGGCGCGAGCGCCACGTCGCTGACACCGGTGACGCCGATCTCGCCGAGGCGGCGATACAGCAGCAGGAGCGCCACATCGGTGAGCGGATCACCTAAAGTGGCCATTTCCCAATCGATTACGGCGACCACGCGGTCTTCGGAGTCCATCAGGATGTTGTCGAGCCGGTAGTCGCCGTGGACGATTCCATCCGGAGACTGCGGAGGCTGGTGGGCCGCGAGCCTCCCGTACAGCGCGTCCGTATTCCCTGGACATGTCGTGTGCGGTTGCCAGCACGTGACCGAGCGGGGGCCGCCGCACGATCCACGCCGACCTACCGTCGCTGATCTCGTAGGTCAGGTTGGATTTCCCGCCTGCGATCAGGCGGCCGGTGAGCGGCCCTGCGAGCAGATCCGGCTCGACATCGGCCAGCCATGCCGCCAGGCGATCCAGGTCCAAGCCGGGCAGATCCTCGCGGTTACGGTCGCTCATCAAGGCACCAGCACCGCGACCGTCTCGGCGACACACGCGGGCTTGGCGGCGCCGTCGATGTCGATGGTGACGCGGCTGACCGCCTGGAATCCCAGGTTCGCAGGCGCGAGCGAGAGCAACTCGACTCCCGCGCGCAGCCGGGACCCCACGGGAACGGGCGCGGGGAACCGCACCTTATTGGCGCCGTAGTTGACGCCCATCGACAACCCTTCGACGCGATAGATCTGCCGGGACAGCATCGGAATGAGAGACAGCGTAAGAAATCCGTGGGCGACGGTCGTGCCGAACGGTCCCGTCGCCGCTTTCACCGGATCCACGTGAATCCACTGGTGATCGCCCGTCGCGTCGGCAAAACGGTCGATCTGCTCCTGGGTCACGGTGTACCAGTCGCTGTATCCGAGGTGAGTTCCGATGGCCTTCTCCATCTCGGCCAAGCCCTGGAATACTTTCATCGGTCGCTGTCCTTCCGTCCTTGTCCCGAGGTCCGCCGGCCACATAGACGACCTGGCCGGACACGAATCCCGCTCCCTCGCTCACCAGGAACGACACCGATGGCGGTCTTTCCTTCGAACGATCGCTTATCAACGCTGCCCACCCTGCGCGATATATCAGTCCGATTCGAGCTGCAGCGCGTTGACCCACAACTGCGTCAGGGTGGTGACGAGCTTCTCGAACGGGATGCGCTGATTCTGGACGAAGACCAGGTAGGCCATCCGGCTCACCATCACCGACAAGGCGTGCGCGGTGATCATGGGATCGAGGTCCGCGCTGGCCCGGCCGGATTCCTGCAGCGCGCTGATCATCTTCGCGTTGCGCTCCGCGAAAGCCTTGCCTCGTTCCATCCGCAGCTCGCGGAAATCCTCGTTGATCAGGGCGACCTCCTCGAGCACGGCCATCAGGCGCGCGTTGCGCTTGTAGGAGCGAAGGTAGTCCCGATTGGCCGCCTCGATGAGGTCGCGCGGGTCGGTGACGCCCGTGCGCCCGCGAACGTGAGGGTGCAGCATCTCTTCCTGCACCTGCTCCGCCACCGCCGCGAAGATCTCTTCCTTGCCGTCGAAATAGGTGTAGAACGACCCCGACGCCGTCCCGGCGGCCTTGGAGATATCGGAGATCTTGGCATCGAGGTATCCGTCGCGCTCGAATACCTCGCGCGCCGCGGCGATCAGCGCGGCGCGTGTGCGTTCGCCGCGCTTGGTGCGCGGAAGTCCTTTACGAGACTCGGCCTCACTCACAACGGACTCGGACACCAACGCTGGCCACTCACTGTCGGTCGACGGGACGTTTGTCGCGTTCACGGTATCACCGCGAACAGCGCGAACAGGTGGTCGAGGCGGCCCGCACGGCCACCACCGGAGGGCACTTCGTCGCCGAACGGATCCGGCCCTCGAAGCGGCATGACCACAGCTGGAGGCCGACATCGGAACCGGATCAGCAGAGGGCTCACCGCATTCGGCGCTAACTGATCGGCAGCGCGCTGAAGATCGGGTTGTAGGCCCAGTTCACCATGCGCTCGGCGTCATCCTTCGCGGCAGCGCCGCTGTCGGGTGAGCTGTGCAAGACCACACCGATCAGCGGTATTCCTGCCCTGACCGTCTCGAACAGCAGGCAGGTTCCCGCAGCGTCGGTGTATCCGGTTTTGATGCCGATAGTGCCGGGATAGTCGTGCAGCATCCTGTTCGTGGTCTGCCAGAGGTGAGCGCGGTTGCCCGGGCCGGCGGGCACGTGATAGCTCTGCGAACTGACGATCTCCCGGAACACCGGCAGGCTCATCGCGCGCAGGCCGAGGGCGACCAGGTCCGCCGGTGTGGAGTAGGTGGAGTGGTCGGTGGGGACAGGCAGCCCGCTGGGGTCGGCGAAATGTGTTCCCGCCAGGCCCATCTGACGCGCGGTGTCGTTCATTTTGGCGATGAAACCGTCTTGTCCGGGCCCGTAGGCTTCGGCAAGGGTATAGGCGGCGTCGCAGCCGGACGGCAGCATCATCGCGTACAGGAGCTGTCGCGCGGTGAGCACCTCGCCGGGGACCAGGCCTGCGGTGCTTCCGTCGTACTCGGTGTCGTAGGCGATGATTTCCTGCGGCACGGTGATGGCCCGGTCGAGGTCGCCGGCATTGATCACGACCAGTGCCGTCATCACCTTCGTGATGCTGGCTATCGGGACCGGGGTGTTCGGCTGTCGCGACCACAGCACCGTGCCGGTGATTCCGTCTGCCAGCGCCGCACCCGACGCCTGCACCGCAT
Organism: Nocardia sp. NPDC051911; assembly: GCF_040681035.1. Taxonomy (NCBI): domain Bacteria; kingdom Bacillati; phylum Actinomycetota; class Actinomycetes; order Mycobacteriales; family Nocardiaceae; genus Nocardia; species Nocardia sp. NPDC051911. The sequence goes on along the minus strand of NZ_JBFAXY010000003.1, from coordinate 75,353 downwards.
CCGGCCCAGACGTCAGCCAGGGCAACTGAATATGGGTGTCGCTCGCGGCGGGGGCGGCCGCGACACCCTGACCGGCTACCACAACCAGCGCCCCGGCGACGACAGCGTGCAACAATCGAGCAAATGTTCGCATCGCCACATTCTGCCGTGGCATTTCCGTGTTTAACGGCATTTCATCGGTCGAGTTGCCGCGTGACTTCGGCGACAGCATCTAATGAGCTAATCCAGGCGCCTCCGAGCTGGACGCTTCGGTCGACGGCCGAAACAGCTGGTCTCGTCAGTCCGTGGTCACCTTGACGATCGTTCTGCCGCGGGTGCGCCCGTCGGGGCTGAACGCCGCGGGGGCGTCGGCCAGGGAGCAGACGCTGCTGACGAGCGGGATGAGCCGGCCATGACGGAGGCGGGTGGCCAGTTGGGCCAGTTGCTCGCGGTTGGGCTCGACGACGAAGAAGATGACTCGGCCGTCGTGAGGGTGGATGGTGGGTGGACCGGCGATGGTGACGAGGGTGCCGCCGGGACGTAGTAGTGCGGTAGAGCGGTCGCGGATATCGCCGCCGATCACGTCGAGTACCACGTCGACCTCGCCGACGTCCTCCAGGAGCTCTCCGTCCAAGTCGACGAACTCGTGGACGCCGAAATCTCGGGCCGCGTCCCGGTCGGAGGCTCGGCCGGTGCCGATGATGTGGGCTCCCGCCTCCTGGGCGAGTTGTGCGGCGACGGAGCCGACGGCGCCACCGACTCCGTGGATGAGGACGGTTTGGCCGGTTTCGAGGTGAGCGTGGTCGAACAGGGCTTGCCAGGCCGTCAGACCGGAGATCGGTAGCGCGGCCGCGGCGACGTGGTCGACGTCAGCGGGGAGCGGGGCCAGGTTGCGGGCTTCCACAGCGGTGTACTCCGCGAGCGAACCGTTGCGGGCCCAGTCGGTCGACCCGAAGACGTGCTGGCCCACCGTGAATCCAGTGGTGCCGTAGCCGAGCGCGACGACTACACCTGACAGTTCGTGGCCGGGGACGCTCGGGGTGCGGTCGCGACCGGCGCGATCGGTCCACGTCCCTGGCCAATCGAGCTCGCCGCGGGTGAAGCCGGCGGCGTGGACTTGCACGATGACGTCGTTCTCAGCGGCGTGCGGGTGGGGCAGATCGGTCAGGGTCAATCCGCCGATGCCAGCCCCGCGATCCCGGACTGTGATGGCTCGCATGAAGGTCCTTCGGTCGTCGGAGTACTGGTCGGCTTCGACGTTACGCACTTCAGGTCCACAATCGGCGGGCCAGTTGAAGGTGTAGCCGATGGCCCGCCTTCAGTAGTGATGGCCGACGATCGGGCCGTCGGAATGGATCAAGAGCACGGGCCGCCACGCCGTACTGTCGAAGCATGAGCGTTGTGGACCACCTCGTGATCCCTGACACGGCCGCCTCATCGGCCGCCCTGGAGGTAGCCGCCGCCTACCACTCCGCCGCCCTGCTGAACCACTCGCACCGCGTCTACATCTGGGCGGCCGCCTACGGCAGTCAACAGGGCATCCGCTACGACACCGAACTGCTGTTCACGGCTGCCATGTTCCACGACATCAGCCTCGTGCCGGAGTTCGACAGTCACACCGTCTCCTTCGAGGAGGCCGGCGGCCATGTCGCCCGGGTGTTCGCCGCCGGCGCCGGTTGGCCGAGCGAGCGCCGCGAACGCCTCGGCGAAGTCATCGCCGGGCATATGGGGCCTGACGTGGACGTGGCCGATGATCCCGAAGGGCACTTGCTGTCGCGGGCCGCGGCGCTGGACATCGTGGGAAAGAACATCGACGATTTCAGCCCCGCCTTCCGTGCCGAGGTACTCCAGCGGTACCCCCGGCTCGGGCTCGCCGGCGAGTTCCTTGCCTGCTTCCAGGCTCAGGCCGACCGTAAGCCCGGCAGCTCCGCCGCACGCGCAATACAGTCGGGCCTCGCGGTCAGAATGGCCGCGAACCCCCTCGACGCCGGTTCCGAGCACACGCCCGATGAGAACTAGTGTCGGCAGGTCGTCGACTCAGCGCGGCGATCTTCGAGGGCATACGTGATACGCCGCCCTCGAACGCGCCCGCGGTCAGCACGGCCGTCTTCGGACAAGCTTTTCCTACCGAAGCTCGGCTACAGCACCGCTGCCGGGATGACCGAGATCAGTCCGCCGTCGACGAGGATGTCCTGTCCGTTGATGTAGGACGCTTCGTCCGACGCGAGGAAAGCGACCGCCGCCGCGACATCCTCCGGGGTGCCGACCCGGCCGGCGGCAACCGTGGTAGTGATCGTGGACTTGATCTCGGCGGATGCTTCGGCCTGGAAGGCTGGGGTGTCGATGTACCCAGGGCTCACGGAGTTGACGCGGATGCGCCGGGTTGTCAGATCGGCGGCGAGGGTCCGGGCCAGACTCTGCACCGCGGCTTTGCTCGCGGTGTAGAGGGCGGCGGCGGGCGCGCCGCGATACGCGGCGAAGGACGCGTTGATAACGATCGCCGCACCGTCCGGCAGGAGGGGCAGCGTCTTCTGGATGGTGAAGAACGCGGCCTTGAGATTGGTGTCGAGGACACGGTAGAACTCGTCTTCGGTGACCTCCTCGATGGTCTGGAACGCGCCGATGCCCGCGTTCGCGAACACCACGTCCAACCGGCCGAACCGGTCGCGGATAGTCGTCACCAAGGTGTCCAGATCGCTGAGGTCGGCTGCGTCACCGGCAATCCCGATCGCCCGATGCCCGAGTTCGTCGACCGCTGCGTCGAGCCGGGCCTTGTCGCGCCCGGTGACGATCACCTTCGCTCCTTCGGCGATGAGCCGCCGCGCGGTGGCCGCCCCCATGCCGCTGGTGCCGCCGGTGACGAGTGCGATCTTGCCGTTGTATCGGGAACTGTCGTGCGTCATGGCTCCAGCGTGCCGACCCAGCCCCGAAGCAAACAGTGCGCATTTATGGTGGGTGTGGCACCACCACCTTGCGGCCGTCAGGCGGGCGAGGCGACGCGCCCGCGGTGTAGCCGTTCCAGCCGCTCGCCGGTCGCGGTGCCCGGCCTCGGGTTGTACAGCACGAGTTGCCATTCGGGATGGTCCGCGACCGTCAACGTCGTCGCGTCGAAGAACAATTCACCGACGTCGGGATGACGCAGCGCGTTCACCGCCTGCTCCGGAACTCCGACTTCCTGCCGCTCCCACAGTTCGGTGAATTCCGGGCTCATCAACCGGAGATTGTCGACCACCCTGCGGAAATCGGTGTCGCCGGGGCAAATGCCCGCGCTTGCGCGATACGCGGCAACGATGGCGGGTGCGTTCGCCGCCCACAGCTCCTCCATGGCGCGATAGCGAGGATTGGTGAAATACGTGAGGAGGCAATTGTGTTCGCCGTCGCCGTAGCCGAACACCATCCGGGCGGTGTCGTTGAACCTCAGCACATTCCAGTACCGATCGCGCAGTACCGCGGGCCGCCCGTCCCAAGCATCGATCAACTGCTGCACTTCCGGCGTGACGGCTGTTACGGGCGCGCACTCCAGGGTGGGCGGATTGAGTCCTGCCAGCAGGTACAGATGGATTCGTTCCGGTTCGCTCAGCATCAGGACTCGGGCGATCGCATCGAGCACCTCGTCGGAGACGGTGATGTCGCGCCCCTGCTCCAACCAGGTGTACCAGGACACCCCGACTCCGGCCAGCACGGCGAGCTCCTCTCGCCGCAATCCAGGCGTGCGCCGCCGGCCCGTCGCCGGAATCCCGACATCCTCGGGCCGCACCCGCGCCCGCCTGGCACGCAAAAAGTCACGTAGCAACTCGCGGCGTCGTGGCACGGCTTCGCTCGTCATAAGCCACGGTAACAAGCGCCCCCGGCGTCGCGTCAGACCACCACCGCAGATATTCCGCCGTGGGCTACCAGACCCCAGCCGGATACACGTCCATCTGCAATCACCGATGACCGGCTCAGCAGCGAATATCGGTGCACTCATGCAGCATGTGCGGACTCCCACGAATTGGGATTGTTGCCGTTGTCCCCGAACTGCTGCGGGTCGGCTCTATTCGCTGGACCCCAATATCGCGGCTTGGCCTTTCTCTCGATCGGGATACCGAACCTTAGTGTCCGTACTCGGGTGCGGCCTGCAAGTCGGGTGCGGCGGCGGCCAGCAACGCGTCGCGGTCGCGGTTCAGCGGAGGGTAGATACGGCGAGTGTTGATGGCGCGCTTGGTGTCCTTGGCTGCCTCGCCGCATGCGACCACATGGCGGTCCCAGCCCTCGGTATACACCGCTCCTGCCGGTCCCAGATCGAGAACCGTTACATACCAAGGGATCCGCAACGGCTTCATGGGCTCGCCCAGAAGATCGCCGATGACGTTGTATCCCGCCCATCGGCCCATCGGGCGGCTGTGCTGGCAGGACATCACCGACATATGCTCGTCGTCCATTTTCGCGGCAGCGACGTCACCTGCGGCGAATACCCCGGGCACACCGCAGACACGCAGATAATCGTCGACGGGCAGTCGCCCCAGCCGGTCACGGTCGACGCCGAAGTCCGCGGTCAGCAGGCTGGCCCGCATGCCCGCACACCAGACGACAGTGGCGGCGGGCACCATTTCACCCGAGGAAAGCGTCACGCCGCGTTCATCGATGGACATCACCCCGACGCCCAACTTGGTCTCGATCCCGCTGGAGGCCAACGCCGCCTCGATGACCGGTCGGGCTGATACACCCATGTCCGAGCCGACGAACGGGTTGCGGTCGACCAGGATGACCCGCGGTGCGACGGCACGCGGGGCAAAGACGTCGGCGAGCATCGCGGGCAGCCCGGTCGCCTCTTCGATCCCCGTCAAACCCGCCCCGACGACGACTACGGTGGCGGCCGCCGGGTCAGCGGGACCCTCGGCGAGCCGGCGCAAGTGAGCCTGCAGTCTCGTCGCTGCGTCGTGGGTATCGATGTCGAACCCGAACTCCCGCAGGCCAGGGATATCGGGCTTGACCACCTGGCTGCCCAACGCGAGCACCAGCCGGTCGTAGCCGTGAGCGCCCGCGGTGGATTCCACGATTCGCGCCGCAGCGTCGATCGCCGTCACTTCGCCGGTGATGTGCTCGATTCCGACCGGATCGAGAAGAACGCCGAGCGGGATGCGGGATGTGCTCAGATCGGTCTCATAGTCACGCACGCGGATGTCGTGGTACGGCGTGGAACTGATCATCGTGATATCGACGGTCCCGCCCGCCACACCGAGCTCGTCGAGCCGCCGGGTCGCCGCGAGCGCCGCCCACAGACCCGCGAACCCGGACCCGAGGACCACGACACGCGACGGATCGGTCACTGCAGCGCGCTGCACATCGTCATTCTAAACTTCGTGATCGTTGCTGCCGCTGGTCAGGACGCTGGACGTCCCGAGGTCACGGAGGCGCCCGAGCAGGCGGCGCAACGACTGATCGGGTCTCTCGCCAGCCGTGTCGAGGATGATGTGGTCCCGATCCCACGGCTGATATTCGCGGTCGAGCACCTGCTGCCATTCCGGCAGCGGCAGGTCAGGGATGTCGACCGATCGCGAAACGACACGGTGCCGATGCTCGGCCGGATCCGAGCAGATCACCTCGATTTCCACCACGCCGACACCGGCATCTCGGGCAGCGCCCAGCCAGCTGTCGCGAGTGATCGACAGTGGGTTCACGGATTCGGCGATCACGGTCAACCCCTGCCGAAGATGCTCCCCGGCCAGCGCGTACCCCACTATATAACCGGCAGGCCCCACGGGATGCTCGGCCAGACCTGATCGAACGATCGCCTGCTCGATGGTGTCGACCCGCAGATGCACGCCACCGATCCGCGCCGCCAATAGGCGCGCCAACGTGGTCTTACCTGCCCCCGGAAGTCCGCCGATGACGATGAGCATGCGACCTATCCTGCCAGCGCCCCACAGCCGACCAGAGCTGCCGGCAATCGCTGCCGATCCGCACTCGGGAGAACCCCGATCAATCGAGGAACGGTATCGGTTGTGCGGCGGATCGGTGGAGATGCTGGTCGTCGGTCTCACGGGCGGCGCGTAGCTGTCGCATGCTGGCGGACAGAGGTCGGCCCCAGCACCCCGGAGAAGGGAGATAGACGGTGGCATTGGGACGTCGTCGGCTGTTGATCGGCTTCGCCGGTGCGGGTGGTCTCGCCTTGGCCGGATGGGGGTGGGCGCGAGAACTCGCGCCGCCACCCACACCTGCCACAATCCGATTCGACCCCACCCCCGGCACCCAGGATGTCGAACCGCGCAGTCTCGGCACGGTCACCGTCACCGACGGGACGCTGCGATCGGTCGAATGGATCGATGAAACGGGCAGATCGCTGCCGGGCGTATCGGCACCCGATCATCGAACCTGGACCAGTGCCGAACCACTCGGCTACGGACACACCTACACCGCGAAAGCCGTCGCTCAGGGCGAAACCGGCGACGTCGCCGCGACGACAACCTGCACCACGGTGCGACCGCAACAGATCATCGACGTCTCACTACGCTCGTCCAATCTCGTCGAGCTGGCCGAAAACGACACCTACGGAGTAGGTTTCGTGCTCGTCGCCCATTTCGACGAACCCGTGGACCGGACCGCCGCGGAACGCTACCTGAAGGTCACCACCCAGCCTGCCGTCGCCGGCGCCTGGTACTGGCTCGACGATCAGAACGCACACTGGCGGCCGGAGCACTATCACGCACCGGGAACCAGGATAACGATCGCGGCCGAGTTCTTCGGCCGCGCGCTCGGCGACGGCCGTTACGGCTCGCGTGACCAACAAGTTTCAGTGACCATCGGACCTGCGCACGTCGCGGTCGCCGACGACGACACCAAACAGATCGAGGTCTTCGACAACGGAAACCTCGTGCGCACCATGCCCACATCGATGGGCATGGGCGGCACCGCGGTCGTCGGCGGCAGAGTCATGTCGTTCTGGACTCGCCCCGGCATCTACACCGTGCTGGACCGAAACGACCCGGTGATCATGGACTCCGCCACCTACGGCCTGCCCACCAACTCCGCGCTCGGCTACCGCACGAGCATCAACCACGCGGTCCGCATCAGCCACGACGGAATCTTCGTGCACGAATTGGCCGCGAGCATGTGGGCGCAAGGAAACACCAACGTCTCACACGGCTGCCTGAACCTCTCCCCCGCCGACGCCACATGGTTCTACGACTTCGTCATCCCCGGCGACGTGGTCGAGGTCCGCAACACCGGCGGCGAACCCCTCGATATCTGGCACAACGGCGATTGGAGCATCCCGTGGACCGACTGGCTCCGCGGTGGCGGCCACACGTGACCCGAACGAGAAAAGGCGGCTGATCCAGCGCACGACACTCGAGCAGGTGTCCCGGCCGGATCGCCGACGGTGATTCATCCGATGCGGACGACACTCTTGCCGCGGGTCACTCCGCCGGCCAGGTTCGCGATCGCGGTCTCGACGTCGGCGAGGGCGTATTCGGCGGTGATATCGATGCGCACCGACCCGTCGGCGACCAGCGCCATCGCGCGAGTGGCGCTGTCGGCGAGTCGCTGCGGGTGGGTCTGGCTGCCCAGATTGCTGTTGTAGGTCATCAGCGACTGGCCGTGCATCAGCAGGTCGTTGGCCGAGACGGTGACCGGTTCGAAGGTGGCGATATTGCCGTAGACCACGATCCGGCCATGGGCAGCCAGCCGGGCCAGGCTCGCGACCCGCGTCGGTCCTCCGATCGGGTCGAGGATCACGTCGAAGGTTTCCGCACCGATGCCATCGGGGAACTGTTCTCGCGTCAGCACCTCGTGGTAACCGAACTGACGCGCGTAATCGAGCTGACCGGAGTTGCCGACCACGCCGACTATCCGTTCCGCGCCGGCGGCAGCGGCGAACTGCCCGGCCAGTGATCCGACACCACCGGCTGCGGCGTGGATCAGCACACGGTCCCCGGCCCGGACCCCGCCGACGGAATCGATCAGGTCGTAGGCAGTCGGAGTCACCCATCCGAACCCTGCCGCGGTGCGTGCGTCGACGCGCGAGGCATTGATCGCCAGCACCGAAGGCGCGGTCGCGACCTCGGCGTAACCGCCCCCGCCGACCAGCGCGACGACCTGCTCACCGATCCGGCCTTCGTCCACGCCCTCGCCCACCGCGATGATCTGGCCTGCGGCTTCGAAGCCCGGCACGAACGGGCGCGGCACCGGAAAGTGCCCGCCACGCACCAGCACGTCACCGTACTGCACCCCCGCATAGGCGACGCGGATCGCGACCTCGCCCGGCCCGGCCACGGGCTCGTCGATCTCCGAGATCCGGAAGGTGTCATCGGTGTCCAGCACAACAGCCTTCATCACATACAACTTTCTGTGTTGACTCAGTATCCTGATACTGAGCACTTAAGCAGTATCAGGATGCTGAGTCAACTTAGGGAGTTGTGACATGGTCGACGTGCCCGTCGAGGAATACGTGTGCACGCGCATTCGCCGAGCCGAGCAGGCGCTCATGGCCCACCATGAGGCGGTGCTACGCGGTTACGGACTGACCATGACCCAATACACGGTGCTGCTGATCTTGTCCCGCGACGACGCCATGTCCGGTGCCCAACTGGCCCGCGCGTGCGGGGTCACGCAGCAGAGCATGGCTACTGTCTTGACCGGCATGCAGAACAAAGAGCTCATCGACCGGCAACCGTCGCCCGTCCACGCCAAAGTCATGATCGCCACCCTCACCCCGACCGGCCGCGACCTGCTCGACCGCGCCTATCAGGAAGTCATCGTGCTCGAACGCGCCCTCACCGATCGATTCACCCCCGACGAGCACAAACAGTTCTGCGAATTCCTCGACCGCGCCACCGCGACCCTCATCGAGCAGACCCACACCACCTGAACATCCGCTCCCGCCGCCCCTGGAGGGACTGCGGATCCAACGTGCGCGATAGACCCCGAATCCGGACCCGGCCATGGATGTCGGTGGCTCATGGCAGCGTCAGCCGCTATGACTGCTTCAGCTGATGACGACGCCTGGGTTGATGATCATGGACTGCGTTTCCCGACCTTGATCGCGATCAACGAACCGGGGGCGTCGTGAACGCCATGACCGGTGGCCTTGGGTGGATGTACGGCCGGGATCTGCCGCTGCTCAGCATCACCTTCGCGCGTCAGATCAACGCCCGGGAGCTATTGGAGCGGATGGGCGTCGACCAGAACACCGTGGCAGTGCGCGAGCAGGATGACTTCCACTACGAGCTGGGCGGCCATCTCTACGCATCCGACGGATATGTGGTCAGCGCAGGGCATTATGGAAGCTGGGCCTGGGTGTGGGAGCACGGTAGCTGGAAATGCATCGAAGACCGAGGACTGGTGTTGCGCGCCTCAGTCGGAACCGCGGCATTGGTGCTGAACGCCAGCGAGAAACCGGGAGTGGTGTTCCGGTACGCCGAGAACGGCCGCCTCATCACCGGACTCGACACCATGACCAGCCTCGTCCCAGCCGACCGGACAGGCAGCGACATGCACCGCTTCGACACCGAGATGCAGGCCCTCGGCGCCCGACCCGAAGAACACGAATACGGTTCCTTGGGGTCCCGCGGAATGTTCTACAGGCTTGCAGAGAACCTCGGCGTCGGGGTGCCTCTGGATGACCTCAACGAACGTCCCGTTCTCAGCGGCCGGCTCCTGCCCCCAGGCTCGCGGTAGCTGCCGAGTCGCTCAACACGCGCGCCGCCGTTCCTCGCCTCGGAAGCACAGGACGGTCAGCAGGCGCCGATGACCAGGTCCCATAGGTCACCGATCGTGATCTTGGCGGGAATCCCATTGCCGCCGACCGGCATGTCGGCGGGCAAGCGATCACTGTTTGCGCACAACCAATTCCAGCGCGATGTTGTCCGGATCGCGGAATTCCAGAATGTACATGGGGCCCAGGTCTTTCACTCCCGCGTGCGCGATGCCGAGTTCATCGAGCAAGGCAGCCGCCGAATCGAGATCCGACCGAGTGGCGAGGGCGAAGGCGAGGTGGTCGAGTCCTACGCGATCTTCGTCGAACTCGTCACTGGCGACCGGGCGAAGTCCGAGCAGTGCATCACCCATCTGGTAGATCACACCGCCGAAGAGGAACCCATATCGTGCACGGGTGGCCTCGTCCGCGTCCGCGGGACACTCCCAAGCGATCGGCCATCCGAAGACAGCGTCATAGAAGGCCCGGGATCTGTCGATGTCGGTCACTGTCAAGCGGACATGGTCGAACGAACTGGTGGAGATCGGCATGATCGAGATCATGTCATGATCACCCGGCTCGGTTCAGGCGACCAGACCGCGCGATCTTGTCACTCCGCCGCTGGCGATCTCGCGCATCCACCGTGACGCCCCGAGCGAGGTCCGCAGCCGGCAGGCGAGCGGTCTACGGCTGAGGTATCGGCAGCCGGCTCGCGCCCGGCCGCCGATACCTGTCCCGTCAGGCCGGTGACGTGTCGACCTGGCCGAGATGCCGCGCGAAGAACTGTGCCGCGCTGTCGACCTCGAACCTCGGTACCTCGAAATGACCGCCCGCGTTGGCGTGCAACGTCTTTTCCTTCGAGGCGAAGGCGTCGAACAACGCGAGACCGGATCGACGGTCGAGCAGCTCATCGTCCCACTGGAGCAGGAACTCGATCGGGACGGTGATCTGTGCCGCCGCCTCGAGCAGGGATTCATGCCCCAGGCAGCCGAAGACCGCCGCGATGATCCTGGGTTCGACGGCCGTCAACGGCACCCCGATCCCGGTACCCTGCATGATGCCCCAGAATCCGACCCGCCCGTCGGCGCCGATCTGCGGCAGTTCCCGCAGGGCGTCCAGCGTCACCTGCCATTCCGGCACGGCGCGCTCGGCCAGGTAGGTGTGCAATTCGACGATGATAGGGCCGATCGGCTCTCCCGCAGCCTGAGCACGCCGGAGGACTGCGATCCGCTGCTCGTCCTCCGTCGTTCGCGGCCGGTCGCCGTGTCCGGGTGCGTCGATGGCGGCGGCGTGGAAACCGTAGCCGGTCACGAAGTGGTGCGCCCGGCCCACGATGCCCGGCGCCCTCTTATGCTGGCCGCCGCTGTGCGCCATGAGCACCAAGGGTGCGGGGCCGGAGCCGGATGGGGGCGAGAAGAGCACGCCGGGTACCTCACCCACAGTGAAGTCGCGTTCGATGACACCGTTCAACGATGTCTCCGCAGTGAAATTCACAGAATGCATAGGTATTGCCTTTCGGGATTGCCGTGTTCGCGGCGCTCCCGGCGACACCTACGTCAATCGCCCAACCGTGAAGAAGATGTGGAGCACCCACTGGATACAGCGTTGATGGGTCTCACCTCCTCGGGCAGTGTCACGGACTCCGGGACGCTACCAGCCGGGCGGCACGGCGGCCAACCTTTGTAGCGCCTGCGGTGGCTTCAACCACTGATGTCGCTCCAGTGCGGCGTCGTTCCAGTAGCGGGCGAGTCAGGTCACCATTGTGCGCAACAGATCTCCGATCTCGTGGACGGCCGATCGGTGTCTGCGGTGTGCGGAAGATGGTCTTTCGGCCCCACTCGAGGTGACGATCAGCCGCACCGAAGCCCGCCACACCGGTCATACGCTTCGGGGGTGCCCGCCGGGGCACGCCACGATCAGGGGCAAGGAGAATTCCATGGGCCAGCAGCAATTCGACGATCCGCATCATGTCGCCACCGCCAAGGTTGTCGTCGGCGTGGATGGTTCGGCGGGTTCGTGGACAGCCCTACGGTGGGCAGCGGAATTCGCCGCCGACCGCGGGCGCGAACTCGAGATCGTGCACGGGCTGGACCTGGTCGGTACCAGCTGGATACTCGGCGACTACGAGGTGCTGGTCCCGTCGATTGTCGACGCAGTCCGCGAGCAGGGAAACCAAATGCTCACCCGCGCAGAGGATGTCGCGCTGTCGATCGCACCCGGCCTGCGTGTCTCGAGGCGTACGTCCACCGACACCGGCAGGCAGCTGCTGATCGACCACAGCGCCGAGGCCTACGCGGTCGTGCTCGGCGCGACCGGCGACACCGGGACATTGACGCACCTGGGCTCCACTTTGCTGGCTGTGACCGCACACGCCGAGGGCACGGTGATCGTCGTGCGCGCAGACTCCGCCACACCGGAAACGGTCCATCGTTCTGGCCCGGTGGTGGTCGGTGTGGACGGCAGCCCGGTCGGGGAATCCGCCATCGCGGCCGCTTTCGCAGAGGCCGCCGCCCGTGATGCGGAGTTGGTCGCCGTGCACGTCTGGAGCGATTGGGATTCCAGCCGGTTCGCCGGCGAACTCGGCCGACTCGACGCGGTCCGCGAGGACATCGAGCGTGCGATCCTTGCCGAACGGCTGGCGGGCTGGCAGGAGAAGTTCCCCGGCGTGCGCGTCACCCGTAAGGTGGAGATGGCGGCCCCCGGTCCGCATCTGCTGTCGTGGTCGAAGGATGCGCAGTTGCTCGTCGTGGGCAGCCGCGGACGCGGCGGTTTCGCGGGCATGCTCCTCGGCTCCACTGCCAACAACCTCGTTCAGCATGCCTCCTGCCCCGTCATGGTCGTTCATCCCGCCTCGGCCGGCGACTGACGAGAAGCGTTCATCCAGAACCATCGGATCTCACACTCGTCGTTTCGCACGCCGTGCGGGTTCACGGTAAACCCGCTGTCGGCACTGTCCCCCGGAAATCTGTCCAGCGGCGAGCCGCGATATCGTCCGCGGCGGAGCCTCTCGCCTGGTGAGGAACAGTCGTCCCCACAACAGTGGTTATGCTGTTTGCTAAACTCTGCAAACAACGTGCGATCGTGGGTGCCGAGATGCCGTCGGTAGGACTGGAAGGATTGGTCGTCGATGCCGGGACTGCAGCGCCCGCTCTATCAGATGAAGGCCGACTTCTTCAAAACACTCGGGCATCCCGTGCGGGTGCGGGTGCTCGAACTGCTCAGCCAGCGTGAGCACGCCGTTTCGGAGATGCTGGCCGAGATCGAGATCGAGGCGGCCAACCTGTCTCAGCAGTTGTCGATCTTGCGACGCGCCGGCCTGGTGACAGCTCGCCGCGAAGGGCTGTCGGTGACCTACGAGTTGACAACCCCCGAGATTGCCGAGCTACTGGCCGTCGCACGGGCCATACTCACCGGCGTCGTCGCCGGCCAGGTCGAAGCTCTCCAATGACCGCCTGACCGTGGCCATGGGAGGGCGATGCTCGACACTGATTGCATATTTTCTAAACTAGCCACCTAGCAGCTTTCGAAGGAGTGATATATCGTGACCCGTCACCTGAACGCGACCGTGCAGGCGCCGACCGACCATGAGGGCATCCTGGCGTGGGTCGCCGAAGTCGCGGAGTTGACCGCACCTGATCGCATCGTGTTCTGCGACGGCTCCCGGGCGGAATGGGATCGGCTCACCGGGCTGCTGGTGGAGAAGGGCACCTTTGTGCCGCTCGCGGCGAAGCCGAACTCATTCTGCTGCGCGTCGGATCCCGACGATGTGGCGCGAGTGGAGGATCGCACCTTCATCTGCTCGGAACATCGCGAGGACGCCGGCCCGACCAACAACTGGGTCGATCCACTGGACATGCGCACGGTGATGACCGAGCACTATCGCGGGGCCATGGCGGGACGGACGATGTATGTGATCGCGTTCTGCATGGGGCCGTTGGATGCCGAAGACCCGAAATACGGTGTGCAGTTGACCGATTCAGAGTACGTGGCGGTGACGATGCAGATCATGACCCGCTCCGGCGCGCTGGTGTGGGACAAGCTCACCGATGGGACAGGCTTCGTGAAGTGCCTGCACTCGGTCGGCGCGCCACTGCGAGAAGACGAGGCGGACGTGCCGTGGCCATGTGATGCGACCAAGTACATCTCACATTTTCCCGAGCGCCGGGAGATCTGGAGTTACGGCTCTGGGTACGGCGGCAACGCGCTGCTGGGCAAGAAGTGTTTCGCACTGCGCATCGCCTCGGTGCTCGGGCGTGAGGAGGAATGGCTGGCCGAGCACATGCTGATTCTCAAACTCACCTCGCCACAGGGAAGGTCCACTACATCGCCGCCGCGTTCCCGTCCTCGTGCGGTAAGACCAACCTCGCGATGCTCGAACCAGCCCTCCCGGGCTGGAGAGCGGAGACGATCGGCGACGACATCGCGTGGATGCGGTTCGGAGCTGACGGCCGACTGTACGCGGTGAACCCGGAGGCTGGGTTCTTCGGTGTCGCTCCGGGAACCGGAGCGCAGACCAACCCGAACGCGATCGCCACGATCGATGCCGGAAATTCGATCTTCACCAACACCGCACGCACCGATGATGGTGACGTGTGGTGGGAAGGCTTGACCGACACTCCGCCCGCGCACCTGACCGACTGGCAGGGTCACGACTGGACCCCGGATGCGGAAAGCACGGCCGCTCATCCTAATTCCCGCTATTGCACCCCGATCCAGCAGTGCCCGTCGGTGGCGGCGGAGTGGGACGACCCGGCTGGGGTGCCGATCTCCGCGATCTTCTTCGGCGGCCGGCGCAGCTCGACGGTGCCACTGGTGACCGAGACCTTCGACTGGGCACACGGGGTGTTCACCGCATCGGTGCTGTCGTCGGAGACCACTGCGGCGTCGACGGGAGCGGTGGGTGTGGTGCGTCGGGATCCGATGGCGATGCTGCCGTTCCTCGGCTACCACGTCGGCGATTACTTCGCGCACTGGCTGAGACTCGGCGCCGCCGCCGATCCCGCGATGCTGCCGAAGATCTTCCAGGTCAATTGGTTCCGCCGCAGTGCCGACGGCAGCTTCCTGTGGCCAGGATTCGGCGACAACGTGCGCGTCCTCGCGTGGGCCCTCGATCGCTTGGACGGTGCCGCCGGTGCCGTGGAGACCCCGATCGGGTTTGTCCCAACTGCCGAGGCCCTGGACTTGACCGGCCTCTCGGAGCGAGCCCGGGAACGGGTCACCGCGGCGCTGGCGGTCGAGATCGACGAATGGGTAGCCGAGACCGCATCGATCGATGAGTGGTACGCCACCATCGGCGGCAATCGGCTGCCCGACCAACTGCGTGCACAGCTGGCCGCGCTGAAGTTGCGTCTGGCCAGAGCACTGTGAACGCGCTCGCGCTACTGCCGCGCCGGTCGGACTGGAAACCTGCGCTCCGCTCGCCCGGCACAGACCTGGTGTCGGGTCTGATCGTCGCCTTGGTGGCGCTGCCCCTCGCGCTCGGCTTCGGAATCTCCTCCGGGCTGGGCGCGGCCGCTGGACTCTCCACCGCTGTGGTCGCGGGCGCGATCGCGGCGGTGTTCGGCGGATCCCGCTTCCAAGTGTCCGGGCCCACGGGCGCGATGACGGTGGTCCTGGTGCCGATCGTCGGCCGGCACGGCGCGAGCGGGGTGCTGACCGTGGGGCTGCTGGCCGGCCTTGTGCTGGTGGTACTGGCCTTCGCCGGGGTCGGGCGGGCTGTGCGCTACATGCCCGCACCGGTGATCGAAGGCTTCACCGCCGGCATCGCGGTTGTCATCGCGCTGCAACAGGTCCCGTCCGCGCTGCAGGTAGCGCACGCCGAGGGCGAGAAGGTGTGGCAGTCGGCATTCGACGCTGTGGGACAATACATTTCGCACCCGCATCATTTGGCGCTCGCGACCACGCTGACGGTGGCCGCGGTCGTCCTGGCCGGTGGGCGGTATCTGCCGAAACTGCCGTTCTCGTTGATCGCGGTGGCCACCGCAACCCTCGCAGCGCAGGTGCTCGATCTGGACCTGACCCCCATCGGAACCATTCCCTCCGAATTGCCCGCGCCCACACTCGGATTCGTACACTTCGATCAGTTGGGGTCGCTGGTCGCGCCGGCACTGGCAGTGGCGGCGCTGGCCGCACTCGAGTCTCTGTTGTCGGCGACCGCCGCCGATGCGATGGCCGTGGGCACCCGCCACAACCCCGACCGCGAACTGCTCGGGCAAGGCGTGGCGAACATCGCAGCTCCCCTGTTCGGCGGGGTGCCTGCCACTGGTGCGATCGCTCGCACCGCGGTCAACGTCCGTTCCGGTGCCCGCACGCGTCTGTCCGCGCTGACCCACGCCGTCGTGCTTGCCGCGATCATCTACCTCGCCGCACTCCTCGTGGCGAAGATCCCACTGGCAGCCTTGGCAGGTGTGCTCTTAGCGACGACCGTACGGATGGTGGAGACCGCGTCGCTGGCCGCGATCGCCCGCGCCTCACGCGGGGATGCGGTCGTCATGGCGATCACCTTCGGCGTCACCGTCGCCTTGGACCTGGTGACCGCGGTCGCCGTCGGCGTCGGCATCGCCACCGTGCTCGCTCTGCGGTCGGTGGCGAAAGAAGCCCGGCTCCAGCAAGTCCCACTCGAGCACGACGACAGCGGCCACTTGGCCGAGGAAGACGACCTGCGGCACGACCACATAGTCGCCTATCGCATCGATGGCCCCGTGTTCTTCGCCGCCGCCCATCGGTTCCTGCTGGAACTGGCCGACGTTTCAGATGTACGCGTGGTCATCCTGCGCATGTCCGGAATCACCGCCTTGGACACCACCGGCGCACTCGTGCTGAAAGACGCCATCGGCAAACTCGAACAGCGCCACATCACCGTCCTGATGTCCGGTCTACGCCAAGACCATCGACGCCGCCTGGCCGCGATCGGCGCCCTGCCCGCAGACGGCGACGCGCACATCTTCGCCCACACACCCGAGGCGATCGCTCACGCCCGCGGATACACACGAAGCCCCGCCGGACAAAACATATGAGCCGGTCTGGCCTACGCCGACACTCGCGCAGCGCATCCCCGACATGCGCGGCGCGAGGCCGTCGGGATCGATGTCGGCGTAGGTGCTCGACGACCCCGGCGCGACGGCATCATCGCGCTGCCATCCGTCGACCCCATGCGGCCCGGGCGGCTACTTCGCCTGGATCTTTGCGATGCGAACACCGACGACGAGAGCGGTGACCGCCACGACGCCGATCACCGTCGCCAGCCGATTGACGTCGACAGCAGGCGTCCAGCGCACATGACCGTTCTTCACCACGAAGGCGCCGACCGGTTTGGCCCCCAGACCGAAACCGCCACCCGCCCCTCCCTGCCCCGAGTTGTCGGTGCCTGCACCGGAGCCGCCGCCACCGGAGATCGCGGCGGCCGCGATCACCGTGGTTCCGTCCCGCTCGACCGGCTCCGCATACACCCGCGTGACCGTCAAGGAGTCCTTCGCCGTGGCCAGTACATCCGCGACCTTCATCTGCCTGATCTCCGTCCGTCTTGCTGTCGAAACGCCCGCGCTCGGGCCACTTCAAGCTTCGAGAGAGGCTCAGGCCGGGCAAAGAGTCCTCCGACCCCCTCGCTGGGGCGCAATGGCATTCGTCGGTAGCGCGCTCTCCTCGAAGCGACCGTGGTCGAAAGTCCCTCGGCGCGAGGCGCTTCGGCACTGCTGCCACCGACGCCTTCTCCGTAACGTCGAGGTTCCGCAGGTAGGCCCTTGGAGGAGATCGAGATGCTGGCGCGAGTCGTCTATGAATCAATGTTCGGCAACACCGCCGCCATCGCCGGGGCGATCGCCGAGGGTCTGGGCGCATACGCCACAGTGGAGGTCATGGACGTCGCTACGGCCGCCCAAATGAGCGCGGTACAGGTGGATCTGCTGGTGGTCGGCGCGCCCACGCATGCCTTCGGACTGAGCAGACCACGCACCCGACGCGACGCCGCCGAGCGGACCACAGCAGCAGTAGCCGTCGATATCGGAGTCAGGGAATGGCTCGACGCGGCGTTCACCGTTCCGGCGGGCAGCAGAGCTGCGGCGTTCGGCACCAAAGCCGCAACTCCAGCGTGGCTGCCGGGGTCGGCCGCGCGCGGCGTGGCGAAACGGTTGCGCCGTTCGGGTTACGAACTCGCGGACGATCCGATGGATTTCCTCGTCACCGACGTGACCGGGCCACTGGCTGATGGCGAACTCGAGCGGGCACGCGCATGGGCGCAACGGCTGGCGTGCGCCGAACTCGACCGGGTCGCTCACCCCAGCTGATATCGAGAGCTGCACCGCATCCCATATCCGGGTCCGCCGCTCGACCGGTGCCGCCGGTGTAGGGATCGGAATCCCGTACGCCCGCTGCGGGGTGATGCGGCGGCCGAAGCCGTGGTGGCAGAGCCTCGATTCGTACACTTCAGGAGAACAGCATGACCGAGCGACGAAAGGGGCCATCCATGGTCAAGGTCTTTCTGGTCGATGACCATGAGATCGTCCGCCGCGGCGTCGCCGACCTCGTCGACCTCGAGCCGGACCTCGAGGTGATCGGCGAAGCGGGCAGCTACTCGCAAGCGCTGGCCCGGATCCCTGCCCTCCGCCCCGACGTCGCCGTGCTGGACATGCGGCTGCCCGATGGCAACGGCATCGAACTGTGCCGCGAACTGCTCTCGGCCGCCCCCGACCTGCGTTGCCTGATCCTCACCTCCTTCACCGACGAACAGGCCATGCTCAACGCCATCCTCGCCGGAGCCAGCGGATACGTGGTCAAGGACATCAAGGGTCTCGCGCTCATCGATGCCATCCGCGCCGTCGGCGCTGGTAACTCGCTGCTGGACAACCGTGCAGCCGCAGCGCTCATGGCGAAGCTGCGGTCGGAAGCGGAAGCCAAGACCGGACCGCTCGCCGGTCTCACCGACCAGGAGCGCACGTTGCTCGCCCTGCTGGGCGAAGGGCTCACCAATCGGCAGATCGCAAGCCGGATGTTCCTCGCGGAGAAGACTGTCAAGAACTACGTGTCACGACTGCTGGCCAAACTCGGCGTCGAACGCCGCACCCAAGCCGCAGTGCTGGCCACCAAATTGGAACAGCCGCGACAGCCGTCCTGAATCTGCGGTGCGGTCTCCCCCGATCGGCATGATGGCAGCCTTCGCCGACCAGGCGGCCCTCGCTCTGCAGTTGACCGACACCCAGCGCCGGATGCGCGAAGCGGTGAGCAACGTGGTGCGGCATGCGGCCGCGAGCACCGTAGCGGTCGAATTGCAGATCGAGGACGACGTCACGATCGAGGTGACGGACCCGCCCAGCCGCAGCCCATTTCCACCGAGACGAGGGAATAATCATGAGCGACAACGCATCCGGCCAGCCCTACCATGCCGAGCCGGGAGAAAGCCTCGCCGACCCGTACAACATTCCGGGCATCGTGCTGTTCATCACCGGAGTAGCGATCCTGGCGGCCACACTCACCACAGCTGGATCGGGATTCACCGGCTGGGTGACTCTCGGGGCCGCCGCCACCGTGTTGTGCTTCGCCGCCAGCGTCGCGGTGTTCTGGTTCGAGCACGAGCGCCTGCGTCGTCTCGCTCGACACCGCTCCCCGCTTCGGGCCGAGTCGCGGCCGAACCCGCAGGGCCGCACGTAACCGCAGCGCGGTACCGGCTTCACCGCCCACAGGCCATCATGGCGGTCGCCGACTTCCTGACCGGTCAGCCCATCAGGACCGTTCGCGGCGAAATACGGGACCTACGGCCCCTTCGGACACCGGCCCTCGACCCCTACCGTGACAATATGAACGAGCAACCGACCGGAGAAACCATCCAGCGAGCCGTCCTGCTCGCCGGCCGGGCGCCGTCGCTGCACAACAGCCAACCCTGGCATTGGACTTACGACGGTCACACCCTGCGTCTGTTCGCCGTGCCCGGACGCATGCTCCCAGCGACGGACAAATCGGGCAGGCAGTTGCTGATCAGCTGCGGTGTCGCTCTGGACCATCTGCGCGCCGCGATGGCCGCCGCGGGCTGGCGGATCCACCTCGCCCGCTTCCCCGACCCGAACCGCCGGGAACACCTGACCAACATCACGTTCGAACCGGCTCGAATCGTCACCGAAGGCGACCGTGCACGCGCTGACGCCATTCTGCGACGGCACACCGACCGGCTCCCGTTCCAGGCGCCTTCCGGATGGTCCGACTTCGAACAGGTGCTTCGGTCCACCTTCGAACCATCCGCAGTCACACTCGACGTGCTCCGCGACGACAGTCGTCCCGCCCTGGCCCGCGCCTCGGAGATGACCGCCGCCCTGCGCCGCTACGATGCGGGCTACCACGCCGAATTGTCATGGTGGACCGGGCACGTCGTCGCCGAGGCAGGGGTACCGAAAGAGGTCCTGGTCTCGCCGGAGGAGCGGCAGCGAGTCGGTGTGGCCCGCACGTTTCCCGCCACCCCCACCGGCGACCGGCGCGGCCAGATCACCGACGACCATTCGGTCATTCTCGTTCTGTCGACCAGCAGCGACGCACCCGATGACATGGTGCGTTGCGGAGAGGTCCTGTCCACTGTGTTGCTGGAGTGCACACTCGCGGGCTATGCCACATGTCCACTGACGCATCTCACCGAAACGCCACAAAGCCGAGCGGTCGTGCGTGAGCTGATCCGCCATCCAGCTCTGCCGCAGGTCCTGATCCGGGTCGGCATCGCGCCCGAACCGGAACAGGACATGCCGGCGACACCGCGTCGGCCGCTTCACGAGATCCTGGATATGCCGGAATCCGTGCGCCCGGCTCGGTGACCTCGCAGCCGAGTCGCTGGGCACGTGAACGTTGCCGGTGTTCGGTTCATCGCCTGCCGCTGTACAACCGGCACCACCCCTCATCCCCGAACGCTCACGTCGACCCAGGAGTCGGAACTCATGAGAACAGTCGCGATTGGCGCAGCCGGCGCATCGGCCCTCGCCGGGCTCGCGATAACCTATCGGGCCTTCTGGCGCACCAGATGCTTGACCTGGGGTGCCGCAGCGGAGGAGATTGCCCGAGTCATGCCAGGCGACGAACTACTGGTCGACCCCGACATCGTCACGACGCGGGCGATCACGATCGGCACCGCCGCGGACGCGATCTGGCCGTGGCTGGTTCAGCTGGGACCGGGCCGTGGCGGCGCGTACACCTACGATTGGCTCGAGAACATGCTCGGTCTCGACATGCATAGCGCCGAGCAGATCCTGCCACAGTTCCAAAACCTTGCCATCGGTGATGATCTCGCCCTCGGCAAGTCGGGCCCGCGTATGCGAGTCGCGGCTTTGGAACCCGAACACGCATTGGTCTTCGCTTCCGATGACGGCCACTGGGTCTGGGCATTCGGGCTATACCCGATAGATGGAGCCACCCGGCTGGTGAGTCGCAACCGCATCGCGCTCACCGGCTCCTCGAAGCTGACCCGCGGGTTCTACCAACTCGTTATGGAACCGGGGAGTCTGGTAATGGAGCGCAAAATGCTGCTGGGCATCAAACAGCGCGCCGAGCGGCTGTCACCTGGACGCTCACTCGCAGGGAGCAACGGCACTGCTAAGTCTGCTTCCCGCGGGACGCCGCTCACCGGCGCGGGCTGAGCAAGACCAAAGGGATCTGACGGGTGGTCCGCTTCTGGTAGGTCTGGTACCCCGGGTACGCTGCGACGACCTCTGGCCACCGCCGGTCGCGTTCCTGCGGGGGGAGCACGCGGGCAGTCATCGGTTGCTTCGCGCCGTGCTGGAACGACACCTCGACCGCGGGATCGGCACACAGGTTGTGGAACCAATCCGGGGAGATGTCGTCTCCGCCCCGCGAAGCGACGATCAGATAACTGTCGCCCGCCACGACGGGAACGGTGAGGATCACGATGCGCGGCAACCCTGTTCGCCGTCCGGTCGTGGTGAGAGCCAGGGTTGGCATCTTCTTGAATCGAGTGCCGGCACGGCCGCCGCTGATGTCGAGCAGCTTGCGGTGCGCGGTGGTCACGGTCTTGAGGTACAGATCGGTGGCCGCGCGAAAGCGGCGGGTATTCGGCATCGGGGTACTCCTCGGTCGGTCCGGATCGTCGGGAACGATGGTCCGGGTCCGACTTGTGAGCGACCAGTGAAGCGTCAGCGCTCGAGGCGTTCGGCCGCGGCCGCGATCCAAGTGGGGTTGCCGCAGCGTTGGGCGACGTGGAGCGCGGCCCGGTAGTGCGCGGCGGCGAGTTCGGCATCGCCGCGCCGGGCCGCCAGGTCACCGAGAACGGTGTCGACCGGACCGACCGCGTAGGAACCGGTGTCGGCGCCACCGAGCCGGTCACGGTAGGGAAGCAGATCGCGGTAGAGCGCGGCGGCCTCGGTGGGCGTGCCCAGTGTCGCGACCGCCATGCCGCGCAGTGTGAGGAACAGCGATCGGAACACGTCGTCGCGGATCGGCCGGGCCCGGCGCCGGATCCGCGCCGCTTCCGCCCGATCGCCGGCCGAGAGCAGGGCCAGCACCAGGAAATCCACCATGGCGTCGACGGTCGCGGGGACGGCGCTCTCGGCGAATGCACCGGCCATCTCGGCCAGTTCACCGGCGCGGCCCTGGTGCAGCCGCACTACGAACAGCGCCATGGCCAGGATTCCGCCCGCATTGAAAATGCCCGCGCGGGTCAGCAGTTCGTTGGCTCGCAGATAGTGCTGCTCGGCCGTGTCGGGATCACCGGTCATGAGCGCCACCAGCCCGCACGCCATCGCGTTCGCCACCTGCGCCTGCCGCCACTGATAGCGGTCTGCCAGCGCGGTGGCCGCCTGGAGATGCTCGCGGACGGCGGCGATGTCAGCCGCGGACGCGGCGGCCTGAACCGCGACCGTGTGTCCGAGGAGCAGGTAATCGCTCCGGTCGGTGCGTCGCCCGACCTCGATCAACTCGGCTCCGAGCGGGCCGCGCTCCGGCGAGTCGTACAGCGAGGCCTGCGCTTGCAGCGCGGGAGCGAGCAGGGCGTCGTCGCCGAGCTCGCGGGCCAGAGTTTCGGCCTCGGCGGCGGCCACCGCCGCGCGTTCGCCGGCCTCGCCGCCGATCTCGTCGACAAGCGTCACCAGCAGTCGGCACCGGTCGGCGGGAGCGAGGCCGGGGGAACGCAGTGCGTCCTCTATCCAACCGACGACCCGGTGCTCGACCACGCCGTACTGTCGATTCATCCACGGGGTGGGTGTGTCCCACGCGGTGAACGCCCGTACCAGCAGATCGACTCGGCCGGCCTCCTCCGCCAGCGCCGCGGCCCGGTGCCGAGCGGTTCGAGCGGCGAGCCCGGCGCCACCGGCGAGATGACTGCGACCCGCCCGGCACAGCATCGCGACCCGTTCCTCGACGATGTCGGCGCCGGTGTGACGCTCGAGCGCGGCGGCCGCGCGTTCATACCCGGCCGCGGCGACGTCGTGGGCGTAGCGCCGCTCGGCCCGTTCGGCTGCCGCCACGGCGTAGTCGGCGGCTCGTCGTGCCGTCTCCGGGTTCACCGACTCGCCGTAGTGATGGGCCAAAGCCGCGAGATCGCCAGGATCGATCTCCTCGATCGCGGCGGCGACCCGCCGATGCCATCGGTCACGGCGGATCCGGGAGAGGTCGCCGAGCAGCGTATCCCGAACCAAAACGTGCGTGAAACGCGCTCGGCCGCTGGCCGGTTCGTCCAGGAGCCCGGAGAGCACCCCCGCTTCCACCGCGTCGAGCACGTCGTCCTCGGGCACCTCGGCCGCGCGCACCAGCACCGCGACATCGAACTCCCGGCCGATCACCGCGGCCAGACGCAGCAGCGCCACCCCGGTCTCGGGAAGCCGGGAAAGCCTGCGGCGCAGTACGTCCCGCACACCCTCCGGAACGTCCGACGCGGCGACCAGCTCGCCCTCGCTCTGCAGCAGACGTGCGACCTCGATGAGATAGAACGGATTCCCGCCGGTGCGCTCGTGCAACGTCCGGACCACAGCGGCCGCCGGTGTGCTGCCGGTCAGGGCGGTGATCAGGCGACCGCTGTCCTCGACGCCGAGGCCGCGCAGGCGAACCCGGGCGCGTACGGTGGTGGCAAGGGCCGCGAGCGCGTCTGCCAACGCAGGCGGCACCTCGTCGGGGCGGTAGCCGATCACGACGAGCCCGGGTACCTGCGTCGCCACCGCGGTGAGCAGCGCCGCTGTCTCGGTGTCGCCCCGATGTACGTCATCGAGCAGGATCGCCAACGGGGCGACGGCGGCGACGGCGCTCAGGTAGCCGCACACCGCCCGATGTAGCAGGAAACGGCCATGGTCGCGGTCGGCGTCCTGTGCACCGGCGCCATCGGTGAGCAGCGGCGCCAGGGCAGGCGCGAAGCCGCCGGGATCGTGCTCGCGGGCCAGGGCGCGCAGGATCTCGACCCATGGCCAAGCCGACGGAGCGGCGTCGTCCTCCGGGCAGCGTCCGATCACCACCCGGTGCCCGTTCGCGCGCAAGGCCGCGCCGAAGTGCTGCAGCAGAGTCGATTTCCCACTGCCGGCTTCACCCGCCACAGTCGCCGACCGAGGGTCGGCACCGGCGGCCGCGTCGCGCAGCGCGGCGAGTTCTCCGGTTCGGCCGAACAATCCCGGATTCGGCTCGGCCTGCGGGGCGCTCGCGGCCGCTGCGGATGTGGACGGTGTCTGCGGGAGTGGAATCGCCCGCTCGCGCAGCGGGATTCGTTGCGCGAGGATGTCCGCCTCCAGCCGGGTCAAAGCCGGACCCGGATCTATGCCGAGTTCGTCCGCGAGAACGTTGCGGGCCTGGCGCAGGGCGCTCAGCGCGTCGGCTTGGCGGCCCGCCCGATATCGAGCCAGCGCTGTCAGTCGCCACGCCTCTTCCCGCAGCGGGTGCTCCTTACTCAAGACCTCGGCCTCGGCAGCGGCGAGCGCCGGCTCGTCGAGCTCGAGCAGGGCGGCCGCGAGTTGCTCGCGGGCGCCCAGCCGTAATTCCTCCAGCCGCGCCGCTTCCGCGGTCGCCCACGGCTCCGCCGCGTAGGCGGCGTAGGCGGGGCCCTGCCAGCGGGCGAGCGCGCGTTCCAGCGTGCGCCGTCGCTCGCGCGGATCGCCCTGCTGCCCAGCGGCGTCGAGTTCCGCGCCGAAGTGCCACGCGTCCACGTCCTCGGTGGCGAATCGGACCGCGTAGCCGGGGGTCCGGCTGATCAGAACGGTGGCGGGTGTGCGCGGTGCCCGCTGCGGCTCCAGCAACCGCCGCAGGTTGGAGACGTAGGCTTGCAGTGCGCCGAGTGCCCGCGGCGGCGGTTCACCCCGCCACAGGTCATCGATGAGGCGATCGACCGGCACGACCTCGCCCCGTGCTACCAGCAGCCGCGCCAGCACGCCACGTTGCCGCGGACCGCCGAGATCGAGTTCGCCCCGCTCGTCCGCCGCGGTCAGCGCGCCGAGCACCCGGATCCGAACCATGACGCGCCAAGTCTAAGACCGACCCCCATGCAGTGCCTTACAAGTGGGCTGCAAGCGGCGGGCCGCACAGTCGTCGCGGTTCACCGCCGCGACAGGAGCACCGCATGAACACCGCCCGCACCGCGCCCAGCCGCCCCGACACCTACGACATGGTCGTCCTGCACAACGCCTTCCGCAGACACTTCAGCGCTCTGCCCGGCCTCGTCGCTGCGGTGGCGCCCGGAGACGTCGAGCGCGCCCGGCGCCTGATCACCTTCCTCGGCGAACTCGGCGACGGCCTGCACCACCATCACACCGGCGAGGACGAGCTCATGTGGCCGATCCTGCTCGAGCGCGCCTCCGCGGACGCCGCTCTGGTGCTGCGCATGGAGGAACAGCACGAGCGGATCGCCGAACTCACCGAGCGCGCCCACCGTGACGGGACCGAGTTCGCCACCGCCGCCGACCCGTCGGTTCGGGACCGGCTCGCGGCCACGCTGCGGGCGCTGTCCGATACCCTCGACGAGCACATGGCCGAGGAGGAGCGGCACATCCTGCCCGTGGTCGAGAACGTCATGACCGCGCTCGAATGGCAGGCTCTCGGCGAACGCGGCCGCGAGCACATGCCGAAGGACCGCCAGCTGGTCTTCCTCGGCTTCATTCTGCAGGGCGTCTCCGACGACGACCGCCGGAAAATTCTCGCCGAGATGCCACTTCCCGCCCGGCTCGCGTGGCGTCTGCTCGGCCGCCGCGTCTTCGCCAAGGAATACCGCGAGATCTACCACGCTGATCCGGAGTGGTGACCGCGAGACAACAATCGAACTCGCTGTACCTGGTCGAAGAAATGCCCAGCCGCCGCCGAGATACGGTGCATTCGCATGCCGCACACAGCGTCATGAGTGACAGAAATGGTGCTTCGTCACCTGGGCAGTGTAGGGAAATCCACTCTGCCGTCTGATCTTTTGAGAGATGATCAGTGGTGCGACACGGTCGGTCACGTGCGCGTTGACTGAGCACCGACGTAATCGTGTTCCGGAATGCGGGGAGGGAAAGAATGTTCGCTCGGCGAATGATGGTCGTGGGTGGGGCGGCGCTCGCGTTATCGGCATGCGCCACGTCGATACCCGACCCGCAAGCGGGCACTGCGACGACGACCCAACTGTTGTCCGGAACCGATGCCCCGCCGGGTGATGAAGCGCCGGGGCGACCAGGCAAAACCGATGCCGGTAAGGCGGCCGGGGCGCCCTTCCGGATTCCGGCGTTCACCGAACTCCAGGGCGCACCAATCGTCGCGGTCAAAGAGTTGGCAGTGCAGCGCATAGCCGCGGCGTGCGGCGGCTGCGCGAGCGTTGCCGTTGCACAGGACAAGGCCGACACCTACCGCAGCATTTGCCAGTACTCCGGATTCTCCGGCGCGAAGCAGGATTCGACCCCGACCGGAGAGTCGGTGAACGGGTCGTTGATTCTGATGTCCGGCTCGACACTGACGCTGCTCACGGGAACACTGTCCCCGCAGAAACTTCCCTGCGGCACAGAAGGCTTCGAACCGAAGACATCCGACACCACCTCCCCCACGAGAACCGTCTCCCCTACCGGAGCCGACTCGACCACCCGAACCCAAACGCCCACCGAGACGGCGACGAGCAAGCCACGTGTCACCACCACCAGATGAGCAGGCGTCGACACCCGCAACGGGTTCGGCGTTCGACGGGTTCGGTCACGTCGCACGATCCATCGGGCAACTGGTCGCGCCGACTACGTTGCTCACCGCCGTCCTGTTCTACTTCGGATGGGCGCATGTCTACTGGTACTTCAACTACTTCGGTGTCGACTCGACGACGCTGAATCCGAGCATCCGTGAGTACCTGATGCGCACCGTCGACGCACTGTTCGTGCCGCTGACACTCGTCGGTCTCATCGGTATGGCGGTGCTCTGGGGATACGTCGCGCTTCCGGATTCGATCCGCACCCGTCGACCGGGGCGGTGGGCCACCGCCGCGATGGTGCTGATCGCCGGGGCGGTCCTCGTCAACGGGCTGTCCCGGATATACGTAGTGACCCCGATCAACAAGGGTTTGTGCGTAGCACCGGTGTCGATCATCGCTGGGGTGCTGGTGTTCTGGCTGCTGGTCGTGCTGCGTCGTAAGCGTCTGCGTGAAAGCCTGCCTGCGACAGCGCCGCCACCGTCGCAGGCGGCAGCGGTCGCGGAGTGGGTGATCCTGTTTCTCATGGTCGGCATCAATTTGTTCTGGATCGCCACCGATTACTCGGTCGCGGTCGGTCAGACCCGAGCTCGGGAATGGGCCGCGCAACTGCCCACCAGTTCCCAAGTCATCATCTACAGCGAAAAGGAATTGCACCTTTCCGGGCCGGATGTCCGAACGACGCCCTGCGACCCCGACCCCGACACCGGATCCGCCTACCGGTTCCGCTACGACGGGCTGGCGCCACTGAGCCGCATCGGTGACCACTACGTCCTGGTCCCCCGGACCTGGAGGCCCGGGCACGGCGCGGCCATCGTCCTGCCCGCGCAGAGCCCGGGCGCGATCCGGTTCGAGTTCCGCCTGGCGGGCGACACGGTACCGGCCAAATGCTGAATATAAGGCTGCGGTCGAGGGGAGGGTGGATCGCGGCGGGGGTTGTCGTGGTGGTGGCGGTGGGCGTGGCGGTTTGGGTGTGGTGGCCGGCTCAACGTTCGAACCGGGACATGTGGGGCTGGGCGGCGCAAACCGAGCTGCCGATGCCGGTTTCGGGGCCGAGTGGCATCGCGGTCTCCGCGAGCGGAGACGTCTACGTGTCCGAGAACGAGGGCATCCAGCGGCTGCCCTCCGGGCGATACACTCCGGAGCGCATCGGTCTGCCGGATCTGCACTGGCCCTCGGGTTTCGCCATCGGACAGGACGCTCAGCTCTATGTCTGCGACTATCAGCACGGTCAGGTGCTTAAGGTGGCGGCCGACACGAAAAATGTCGCGCTGTTGCCGCTAGTGGGGTTCGGCGCGGCCGACCTGAATAGTTCCGAACGTGCGAACGGAGCCGGCGTCGCGGTCGACCGTACGGGGAATGTGTACATCACCGACCCGGACAACGCCCGAATCCTGAAGTTCCCGGCAGGCTCCAGTACGCAGGTTGTGCTGTTGACGGTCGATCACCTCGGTGCGCCGATCACGGTTTCCGACGCCGGCGAGTTGGTGGTGACGAGCACCGCCCCGGTCAATCGACTGCTGCGTATCCCGCCGGGTTCGGTGACGCCCACCGAAACTCCGCTGCCTGCCGGCGAAGCGGTCGCCGCGCTCGCCTTCGATCACGACGGAGCGCTGCTGCTGGCCGACAACGCCTGGATTCCGGACCCGGCCAGTACGACGGGTGCGTCCACGCGAGACGGGAGATTGTGGCGGATTCCGGCCGGATCGACGACGCCGATTCGGTTGCCGTACGGCGAACTCGGCGCGATCAGCGGGATCGCCGTCGATCCGCACGGCGAGATCCTCATCACCGACGAAAGCGGGGGCCGAGCGGTACGGCTGACGCGCAAGCCGTGAACGTCACGGGCAGGTCCGGCGGTATTCGATCGTCGGGATGTATTGCTGCCAGCCAGCGGAATCGAGTCCCGTACCCACTGTCGTGCAGGCGATTTCGACGGTCCGTCGACGTAATTCGTTCAGCGCGCTCAAGTCCCAGATGACCGCTGGGCCGTCGCTGTACACCGCGACCAGTGTGTCACCGTCGGTGCTCAATTGAGCACCGGCCACCGCATCGGCCCTGGCGTCGATCGGGTCGCCGACTTGTACTGGACGTGCTGGATCAGTGATATCCCACAGAAGGATCCTTCCATCCAACCCCAGTTCCGCGAGCAGGCGGCCGGTCTGATCGAAGATCACGTCGACATCGCCGCCCATGGTGTCCCGCAGCGGGTCGCCGAGCCGACGCGGATGTGCGAGATCCTTCATGTCCCAGAGCTGTATGGTCTTGTCCGTGCTGCTCGTGACCAGGACTCGTGCGGCGGGCGAGTATGCGAGCCTACCGACCATCACTCTGGTGGGTGCCATGCCGGCCAACGACGGTTCATCGGGATTCGTGAGGTCCCATAACGCGGCATTCCCGCCGTTCCAGCCGAGGGCGAGTAGGCGGCCATCGGTAAATGTCAGTCCTGTTATCTGACGGTCGCGCAAGCCGCGTCCGATCCGGCGCGGCGTTTCCCGCTTGCTGATGTCCCACACCAGTGAGTTCTTGTCGGAGCCCGCGGCGAGGCGATTGCCGTCAGGTGTGAACACGATCGCCCGCACGATTCCGCCGAGCCCGGTCAGAGGTGGTCCGAGACGACGAGGATGGGCGCGATCGCTGATGTCCCACAGCGATACCGTCCGGTCCGGCCCGCCTGTGGCCACCGTCTTGCCGTCAGCGGACAAGGCGACCGCCGACAGTCGGTGATCGTTCCTCGAGAAATCGACGTGCTCGGCATTCCAGGTGGCGAGTCGGAGCGGGACTCGCGAGTTCGAGATATCCCAGAGGTCGACGTTGCCGTTGGCGCCGCCGATCGCCATCAAGTCACCGACCGTGGTGACACAGCAGGGTGGCCTCTTCCTATCGAAACTTCCGTACAACGACGGACCGGCAGGCTTGGGCTGAACGCGAAATTCGCTGTCCCACAGCGTGACGCGACCATCCCGAGCACCGGTGGCGACTCGGCCGGTGCTGGCGACCCCTACGGCGCTGACATCGCTCGGCTGGCCGACCCACGCCCCGCTCCACTGTCGCGGGTTTGCTGGATCGTCGAGATCGTAAAGGTATGCCGCGTTGCCATACGCTACGGCGAGTCGACCCGTCGCCGGTGCGAATGCGAAATGGCGGGTCGCTCGCATAGCCGCACCCAGCTGTTGCGGGCGGGTGGGATCGCCCACGTCCCAGCGGGTGAGCCCGGCGAGGTCCAGATAAACCGCCAAGATTCCCCCGCCTGGTGAGAAGGCAAGTGCGTCGGGGCCGAGTGGCGATCGTCCGGGCAGTTGGGCTTCGATTCTCCCGATCTGGTGTGGTGTGCCGAGGTCCGAAACGTCCCATAGGAATACACCTCCGGGAACACCGGTGGCGAGTGTCCGCCGATCGGGCGAAATCGCGACCGCATCGGCGTGTTGTTCCTGCGTCGCCAGCGTTACCGCTCGCGGCGGACCAGTGAAGTCCCACAGCCGCGTCGGCTGGGTCCAGCCGAAAGTGACCCCGAAGGCCCCACCGGAGTCCAGCACCATTTGTGTCTTCTCGTCGATGTCCGGCAGCAGGCGTTTGCCGACCAGCCGATGGCTCGGATCGCTGACATCCCACTCCAGCACGCCTTCCAGGCCGTTTCCGTCGAAGGTGTGATCGTGCGAGACCATACCGAGTCTGGCGTTCCTGGCATCGATATCGATCCCCGCACCGGTCAGTAGTCGGCGTCCGTCCGGTGAAAACACAGGCTCCGCGAGGGTACTCGGGCCGGTCAACGGATCGCCGTACCGGCGCGGTCCGCGCGGATCTGTGAGATCCCACAGCGCGATGACGCCGTCATAGGTCTGTACCGCGAGCATGTGACCGTCCGGGGAGAACACGGTATGGCTCACGTCTCGTCCGTTGCCGTCGAGCGTTCCCCCGTAGTAGGTGCTGGCGAGCCGCTTCACCAGCCAGTTGCGGGTTTCGACACTCGGGTGGATGGCGTCGGCCGCCAGCGCGAGTCGGATCGTGGTGCGCGGTTCGCCGTCGAACACGTCTCGCGCATCCGTGAGCAGCGCGCGCGCGACAGTTGTGCGTTGCTGGTCGACAGCCTTGCGCTGCTGGATCACCGCGATTGTCGCGGCGACCAGCGCCGCGACGAGCAGAGTGGACAGCACGGCCGTCGCGCGCCCACGCCGGAAGCGATCTCTGCGATAGCTACGCTCGAGAAATTCCTTCGCGCTGGAGCTGAGGTCGACACGGTTGGTCGCCAGTCGACGTAGGCGCGGTGGCCACGTGCGCAGATTCGGCCTCCGTTGGACGCGCATGCGTGCGCCGGTGTCGTCCATCGCCGACTCCAGTCGTCCACGCTCCCAGAGCCTGGTCGCCGCGCGGTCCTGCTTCCAGTCAGCGGCGGCTTCCTCGATCGCGCGGCGGGCGCGCAGCGCCTTGCCCTCCTTCTCGATCGCGTCTCGCAGTAGCGGCCAGTGTTGCAGAAACGCTTCGTGTGCCGCCGAGACGACGATTCGTCTGTCTTCTTCATCGATGGTGAGCAGTCGTTGCGTGACGAACGCGTCGACGACCGTGGCGTCGGTTTCGGTCAGCTCGTCGCGCGGTATCCGGGCGCGGGTGGGCACGCCCCGTTCGTCGACGGTCACCAGGCGCAGCATCACGTCGATGATCTGGTTGTCGGTGAGGGTGGTGGCCGCGCGGGCTTCCGCCAGCGCCACTTCGGCCTGACGTACCAGCGCGCCTCGTACACCGCCGGTTTCGTCGTAGCGTTGTAATGAGAGCGTCCCACCGCGGTGCACACCGTCGGCCAGTCGCTCCAGTGCGAATGCCAGCAAGGGCAGCGCCTCACCGCTGTCGGTGTCGGCGAGCAGCTCGGTGACGAGGCCGTCGTCGATACGGAAACCGGCCACCCGCGCAGGTCGTTCGATGACCTCGCGGAGTCCGCCTTTCCGCAGTGGGCGCAATGGATACGTTTCGGTCGACAATGAGCTCATCGCAGGATCGACGATCATTTGGTCGAGGAATTCCGTCCGCAAGGTGGCCAGCACTTGCACGGGCCCGCCGATCGCCGGGGCGAGCAGTTCGGTGAACTCCGCGCGCTGCGCGGGCTCGGCGCGTCGGAATAATTCCTCGAATTGGTCGACCACCAACAGCAGTTTGCGCCGGCGGCTCGACTCGTCCGCGATCAATATCTCATCCGAGACTTCTCGCAAGCCGTCTTTCGCCAGGCGGTCGCGCACCGATGACAGTTGCCAGTCGAGTCCGGTCCGTCGTCTGGCGATCGCCAGCGTCCGGGCAAGCGCACCCACAGGGTCCACGCCGGGCGTCATCGGTTCCATTGGCAGCCAGTAGTTTTCCTCCGCGATCAACGGGATGACACCGGCGCGCACCAGGGAGGATTTGCCGCATCCTGATGGTCCGATGACCAGCAAGACCGAGGGGGTGGATCGGAAGGCGGGGGCGCGCAATCGCTCAGCGATCGCGCTCGCCTCCCGTGCGCGCCCGAAGAAGACCCGGTGCTGGGCGGTCTCGAACGACGCCAAGCCGGGGTACGGCGACTGGTCGTCCGGCCAGCCCGATCCTCCGCCCGCGTCCAGCGCGCGCAACGATCGCGCCAGTCCAGCCCGCGCCGCGTCGGCATCGGCCACGGCGTCGGGCTGCTGGATCGATTTCAGCAGCGGATGTGTCGCGCCCGCCGCCGCACGCACTGGCAGCAATCTGCTGCCGAGGGTTTTCGCGATGCCGATTTCGATTGCGCACCAGGTAGATCGAAGGTAGGTCGGGGTGATGACGCAGACCACCGCGTCGGCCCATCGCAAACGCTCGTAGAGCCGCTGCTCCCATTCCTCCCCTGCGGCAAGGCCGTCGACCGGATGCTGGTCCAGGAACACCTCGTGCCGCTCCGCGACCAGCCAACCGTGGATCTCGTCGGCCCACGCCCGGTCTGTGCCGGCGTGGCTGATGAATACCCGGGCCACCACTCCTCCAGCGATCGCCATACCGTCGTCCCGGCGAAAGCCGGACGCAGACACAAAGCCGAGTGCCGGAACAACGCTACCGGTCCAGCTGAGCCGCACAGCGGTTTTACCGGTTCGTCACCGGATCCGATCAGCGCACCCTTCGGACCCGCGACAAGAGCGAAGCGAGTCGACCTCCCTCAGACGAAACCGGGCGGCGGGCTGAATCCGCCGAACTCCTGCTCGATCAACTCTGCGAACCGCAACGTGGTGTGGTCTTCGAGATAGGGGCCGATGATCTGCATGCCGTAGGGCAGCCCCTCGGGCGAGCGCCCGATCGGCGTCGCGGTAGACGGTAGCCCGAGCAGTGTCGCGATACTCGCCCACACCAGGTGGTAGTTATAGGGGTGCGTGGTGCCGTCGATATCGATAGTGCGAGTGTCCATGTCCGAATGGTCATGCGGGAAGGCAGGCGTCGGCGTGATCGGGCACAGCACCACGTCGAATTCGTCGAACAGGCGTCGCCACTGGTCGGCCAGGACCATACGGACACGGTCCGCCCTGATCCAGTCGCCGTGGCCGGCCACGAACGCGCGGCGGATGACATCCTCCGGACGGTCGGAGTTCGGCGGAATGTCGGCAACGGCGGCTTGGAGCGCTCGGTAGGTATCGACCGGCGCATCCGCGCCGAACTGCGACATCAGCAGTGTCAGATAGGTGTTCGCCGTCAATGTGAGGTCGGGCAGCAGCGCGCTGTGCCGGGCGACCGCGGCACCAGCCTTTTCGAGCCCTCGAGCGATCCGGTCGAACCCGTCGCGGATGACGGTCGACGTCGGCAACAACGGATGAGTGTCGATGACCAGCACCCGGAAGTCGTCGAACTCGGCGCTGCGCGGCGGTGGCAGCGCGAGCTTGTATGCGACCGCCTCCACCTCGTCGGGACCGGCGAGCAACAGGGTCGCCAACGTCAGGTCGGCGGCACTGCGCGTCATGGGCCCGACCACGGCGAGGTCTTGCGGGGCCGGCAGCGCAGGCGTCCGAGGCGGCGTATTTCCCCGACCCGGCAGCAGCGTCCGTGACGGCTTGTGGGCGTATATGCCGCAGAAATGCGCTGGTACCCGCAGCGAGCCGCCGATGTCGGAGCCGAGTGCCAGCGAGACATACCCTGCCGCGAGTGCGGCGGACGAGCCGCCCGAGGAGCCGCCGGGCGAGCGTGTCAGGTCCCACGGGTTGTTGGTGGTGCCATAGATGTCGTTGTAGGACTGCCAGTCGTGCAGGGCGCGCGGCACATTGGTCTTGCCGATGACGACACCGCCCACACCCTTCACCCGCGTCACCAACGCCGCGTCCTCGGCAGGCTGCCAATCCTTCGCATCGGGAAATCCCCACGTCGTGGGCAGACCCGCGACATTGAACGATTCCTTCACCGCCACCGGCACGCCCAGTAACGGTGCGTACTCACCGCGCGCCAGCGCCGCGTCCGCCTGCTTCGCTGCGGCGCGGGCGCGGTCGAAATCCCGCACCACGATGGCGTTGATCTTGTCGTCGAACTTTTCGATCCGCGCGATGGTCAGCTCGAGCAGTTCGGTGGCCGAGATGGTTTTCGTCCGCAGCGCGGCCACCTGATCACGGAGAGTCGCGAACTCCAGTCCGGACATGATGTCTCCTTTTCACCCCTAGGGTTCGCGCTCGGTGGTTCCTCACCGAAGTTCAGCCGGGACTCGCTGTACCGGATCGGATTCTATACATGCTTCGGCGAGGTTCGAAAATCGTTCCGACAGAGGCTGATTCATGCACGAGGCAGGCCACATCGGGCAACTTTTGCCCAACAGGACGCAATATCGAAACACCATGAATCAAGAGGCAATGGATGGTCCACACGGCGCAGCCAGACCCGCCATGCGGGGGGCATGACAGTGACCATCGCGGGCACTCCTACGACGGGACTACGCAAGGACGTCGTGCTGAGCACGGCGGGTGAGCCACGCATCCAATGACCAGCGGCCGGGCCCTGCCCAGATCAGGAAGATCAACCCGAGCAACATCGCGACATCGGTGCGCGCGTCGTGGACCATTCCCCAGAAGCCTTCCACTCCTTGGAACCCGCCCGGGCGCAGCTCACGCAACTTGGTGAAGACGATCGCCAAGCTGATATCGACCAGCAACGGCAGCGCGGCGAAGCGGGCCAGCAGTCCGATGACGATCAAGACGCCGCAGACGATTTCGATGACACCGTCGAAGTTCGCGAAGAACGTCGGTGCGGGGATGCCGATCTTCGCGAACCGGCCCGGACCCAGTTTGTCCGGATACAGGTACTTCTGAATACCCTCACTGAGGAACACCAGCCCCACCGCCAACCGGATACAGATCACTGCCGCCGGGCCGTCCGCGCCGAGGATGCTCGGCCACGACCACCGATCCGTCGCCGCCATCGGCACTCGCCTCCCGATATCACATGGTCCGCCGACGAGCAGCACCGTGGCGGCTACCGCCGCGTACGTCGAAGGTACACCGCCCTCTGCCCGATCTCGGTCATCACGGGTGGACGACCATGACCGGGCACGAGGCATGCTGTACCAGAGTGTTCGCGGTGGAACCGAGCAACATGCCCGCGAAACCGCCCCGTCCGCGACTGCCAACGACCAGCAACTGCGCCACGTTCGACCAGGACAGCAGGTGCGACGCCGGCGCGGAAACCTCGACTTTCCGTGCGACGCGAACCTCGGGGAACTTCTCCTGCCACCCCGCGACACGCTCGGCGAGAACCGCCCGCTCGATGTTGTCGAGTTCGGCCTCGGCCCGGTGGGCGTGACCGACGAAGCGCCCGGAGTCCCAGTCGCTCCACACATGGACAGCGACGAGTTCGACATCGCGTTCGGCCGCTTCGGTGAAGGCTGCCTCGATAGCCGCGTCGCCGACGGGGCTACCGTCCACGCCGACCACCACCGGGCCGGATGTGTGGACCGCGCCGTCGGCATCAGGGTCGGGGCGCACGACGACCACGGCGCCGCGCGCGTGGGCGGTCACGGCCAGCAGCGTGGAGCCCAGATGGGTGAACGTCCCCGCGTTTCCGGTCGCACCGAGCACGACCGCGTACGCCTCCGCGCTGTGCTCGATCAGCAATTGCTTCCCGGTATCGGTGGTCGCGCGAGACGAGATACGCAACTCGGGTGCGACCGATCGGGCCACGCGTTCGGCCCGGGCGACCACATCCTGTCCCTGTTGCCGGATGACGTCGAGGACCGAGGGAATCACGACCTCGTAGTCGCCGAGTACCCAGTCGTTGCCCACCGCGTCCATGCCGTGGAGGATCTCGAGTTCGCGACCGCGAT
Source organism: Nocardia sp. NPDC051911 (assembly GCF_040681035.1). Lineage (NCBI taxonomy): Bacteria > Bacillati > Actinomycetota > Actinomycetes > Mycobacteriales > Nocardiaceae > Nocardia > Nocardia sp. NPDC051911. Next base: position 39,332 of record NZ_JBFAXY010000003.1, on the reverse strand, counting down.
CGGCCGCGAACCGCGCCGCCCACCGGAGGGCGGTCCACGACCCGTCCGAACCATCCACGCCGACAACGATTTTCGCCGTGGCGAGGTGATGCGGGTCGTCGAATCGCTGCTCTGTCATGAGGACCTCCCGAGCCTGTGGTCGCGTAGCACCCAGCCGGGCGCCGACCTCAACGGTATGAGCCGCGGCACAGGCTCGAATGCGGCTGATCGTCCCCGGGAGAAGTGACCAAAGACCACTCGAGCGAGGCAGGCCGGTCCTCTGGACCGTCGCCGCTGGGCCCGATGCCGTCGGCAATCGCGATTCGGGACCTTGGTCCCTCGCGGTGCATCTCCCGGTTGACGAGACTCGAAAACGGACGGCTATATCCGAACCTGACAGGGGTCTCGACCATGCCTGACGACACCGTGGTGATCGATCGTGCCGGTCTGGATCGTCTGGTGGACGTGCTGCGCGACCGGGGATACCGCGTCATCGGTCCGCAGGTGCGCGATGGCGCGATCGTCCTGGACGAACTGGACTCCGGCAGGCGACTGCCCGCCGGATGGGGTGCGGAGACCGCGCCCGGACGGTACCGGCTGCGCCGCCGAAACGACGAGGCGGTCTTCGCCCATTCGGCCGGGCCGGGCTCCTGGAAGCAGTTCCTACATCCCCCGCGTCGCAAGATAGCCCAGGTCGGGCCGGACCTCGAGATGGAACCCGTGACGGACCCGCCGGTCCGATCCGCCTTTCTCGGCGTCCGCGGGTGCGACCTCACCTCGATTGCGATTCTCGGACGCGTGCTCGGCGACGGGGCCCATCCTGATGCTTCGTTCGCCGCACGCCGGAAAGACCTTTTCGTCGTCGCCGTGAACTGCACAGAGCCCGGCGGGGTGTGTTTCTGCGCTTCGATGGGCACCGGCCCGGGGGTCTCGTCCGGATACGATCTGGCCCTCACAGAGCGGGTCGATGCCGAGGGCCACCGATTCCTCGTCGACGTGGGTAGTGCGGACGGCGCCGAAATTCTCGGCGAGATCACCACACGTCCGGCCGACACGACGGAGGTCACGAACGCCCGTGCGGAGGTGTCCGCCGCGGCCGACCGGATGGGCCGCGCGATGCCCGAGGTCGACATTCGCGCTCTGCTTCGCGACTCTCGGGAGTCTCCGCACTGGCAGGATGTCGCCGCCCGCTGCTTCACGTGCGGGAATTGCACGATGGTGTGCCCCACCTGCTTCTGCACCAGCACCGAGGACGTCACCGACCTCACCGGCGACCATGCCGAGCGCTGGGAGCACTGGTCGTCGTGCTTCGAACCGGACTTCTCCTACCTGCACGGCGGCAGCGTGCGGCAATCCGGCGAAAGCCGCTACCGGCAGTGGATCAGCCACAAACTCAGCACCTGGTACGACCAGTTCGGCAGCTCGGGGTGCGTCGGCTGCGGACGGTGCATCGCCTGGTGCCCCGCCGAGATCGACCTGACCGCGGAGGTGGCCCGGTTGGCCGAACTGGCCGAGGAATCGCACCATGCCCACCGCTGAGGAACTGTCCGCGTTCGGGCAGCTGGCATTGCTGAGCGAGGAAGAACTGCGCACACTGACCGCCGCCGGACGCGATGTGGCCTTCCCCGCAGGGCACCGGATGATCACCGAGGCCCGACCGGCCGACCGATGCTGGCTGATCCGCCACGGCCGGATACTGCTGGACGCGCAGGTGCCGGGGCGCGGCGCCGTGGTCCTCCAGACCCTCGGCGGCGGAGACCTGCTCGGCTGGTCCTGGCTCGTACCGCCCTACCGGTGGCATTTCGGCGCGGTGACCGCCGAACCGGTCGAGGCCGTCGAGTTCGACGCGGGGATCTTGGCCGAACTCTCCGATCGGGATCCACGATTCGGCCGCGCGCTGGCCATGATGCTGTTCGAGGCGCTGCTGGAACGACTGCAGGCAACCCGGGCCCGGCTGCTCGACCTCTACCGGAACCCCTCCATGACCTGCACGGCCGGTCCACACCGCATCGCCGTCGACCGAGGCGATCGATGAGCGTGGACACGCGAACCCGGACAGTGGCGCACGGTGACACGATGCTGCCCTACCGCGTAATCGGTCGCATCGCGCAGAACCAGGACACCGTGACGCTGCGCCTGGAACCGGTACGCGATGCGGCGCAACCTTTCCGGCCTGGACAGTTCATGATGCTCTACAGCTTCGGCGTGGGCGAGATCGCGATCTCGATCAGCGGAGATCCCACGGCCGTCGGCGACAACCTCGAACACACTATCCGGGCGGTAGGCGCGGTGAGCGCGGCGCTGCACGACACAGGTGTCGGCGGCCTGATCGGTGTCCGCGGACCATTCGGCACAGGATGGGACCTGGCGTCGGCGGCCGGAGGTGATCTCGTCATCGTGGGCGGCGGCGTCGGGCTGGCGCCGCTGCGCTCCGCCATACTCGCCGCGCTCGCCGCGCGCGACGACTACCGGCGGGTCGTGCTGATCACCGGAGCCCGGACCCCGGCGGACATCCTGTTCCGGCACGACCAGCGACTGTGGCCGGCGGCCGGGGCGATCGAACTCCATCAGACCGTCGATCACCCCGCACCGGATTGGGACGGCCGCGTCGGGTTCGTCACCGAACCACTGGCCCACCTGACCGTGGAACCCGGCAAGACCACCGCCCTGCTCTGCGGCCCGGAACCGATGATGCGATTTTGCGCGGGATCACTACTGCGCAAGGGCGTTCCCGCCAGCGACATCCAAGTGTCGTTGGAGCGCAACATGCAGTGCGGTGTCGCGCGATGCGGGCATTGCCAGCTCGGTCCGCTGCTGCTGTGCCGAGATGGACCCATCGTGGACTACGCGACTGCCGAACCACTGCTGGCGGTGCGCGAACTATGACGAAGACGCCGACGCTCGCGGTGTGGAAGTTCACTTCCTGCGATGGTTGCCAGCTCACCTTGCTCGACTGCGAGGACGAACTGCTCGCTCTCGCCGGCCGGGTGCGCATCACGCACTTCGCGGAAGCGTCCAGTGCGATGGAGCCCGGCCCATACGATGTCTCACTGGTCGAGGGTTCGATCACCACGGAAGAAGAGCGACGCCGGATCATCGAGATTCGTGAGCGATCCCGGATTCTGGTGGCGATCGGGGCGTGCGCCACACACGGCGGAATCCAGGCGCTGCGCAATTTCGCCGACGTCACCGAGTTCACCTCGGTGGTGTATGCCAGTCCGGAATACATCGCCACCTTGGACACCTCGACTCCCATTTCCGCGCACGTACCGGTCGACTTCGAATTGCGTGGCTGCCCGATCGACCGGCGGCAACTGCTCGACACCCTGTGCGCGTTCCTGGCGGGCCGCGCGCCCGACATCCCGAACACGAGCGTATGCACCGAGTGCAAACGTCGCGGCACCACCTGTGTCATGGTCGCCGAGGGGATTCCCTGCCTGGGTCCGGTCACGCAAGCGGGATGCGGCGCCCTGTGCCCGGCGTACCACCGTGGCTGCTTCGGTTGTTTCGGTCCTATGGCGAATCCCAACATTCACGCGCTGCTTCCCATCCTGCGTGTCAATGGCATGGACACCGACGACATCGATCGCGTTTTCGCCACCTATGCCGCAGCCGCGCCGGAGTTCGCGTACAGGAACGGCGATGAGTCGGCATAGGCAGTTGAAAGTCGGCACCCTGGCTCGTGTCGAGGGCGAGGGCGCGCTGCGTGTTGTCATCACGGACGGGCAGGTGGAAAGCACCGAGTTGAATATCTACGAGCCACCGCGGTTCTTCGAAGCATTTTTGCGTGGACGCGCCTATACCGAGCCGCCCGATATCACCTCCCGCATCTGCGGGATCTGTCCCGTGGCCTACCAGACCAGTGCCTGCAACGCACTCGAGCAACTTTGTGGCGTGGAGTTGGACCGACCACTGGCCGACCTGCGCAGGCTTTTGTATTGCGGCGAATGGATCTCCAGCCACTCTCTACATATTCATCTGCTGCACATGCCCGACTTCCTCGGCTACCCGGACGCGATCACGCTCGCCGCCGATCACCGCGAACTCGTCGAGGAGGGATTGGCGACGAAACGAGCGGGCAACGCGCTGCTCGAACTCCTCGGCGGCCGGGCCATCCATCCCGTCAACGTCCGGCTCGGCGGCTTCTACTCGGTCCCCGAACGCGCCGAGTTCGCCGCCGTGATCGAACAACTGCGCCGTGCGCGAGACCACGCGACGAACACCGCGCTCCGGGCTGCGCGATTCGAATTCCCCGAGCTGGAACTCGAATACGAGCTGCTGGCGGCAAACGATCCGGACCGATACGCCATCGACAACGGTGACGTGCACACCAGTACCGGGCTTCGCTTCCCGGCGATCGATTTCCCGAATCACATACGAGAACATCAGGTTCCGCACTCCACCGCCTTGCACGCGACGCTCGACGGCGCACGCTACCTCACCGGACCGTTGGCCCGATACACACTGAATCACCACCAGCTGTCACCGATCGCCCAGCAGGTCGCCGCCGAAATCGGACTCGGCGCGCAATGCCGTAACCCGTTCCGGAGCATCCTGGTTCGAGCGGTCGAAGTCGTCCACGCGATCGATGCGGCACTGACCATCATCGATGGTTACGAACGCCCCTCCCGCGCCGCGGTTCCGGTCGCGCCTCGAGCCGGCACCGGGCACGGCGTGAGCGAAGCGCCTCGCGGCCTGCTCTACCACCGGTACGAGCTCGACCATCACGGCATCGTGCGCTCGGCCATGATCATTCCGCCTACCTCACAGAATCAGGCAGTGATGGAGGACGATCTGCGGCGAGTCGTCTCCGACCACCTCGACCTGGATGACGCCGCGCTGGCCACGATGTGCGAACGCGCGATCCGGAACTACGATCCGTGCATATCCTGCTCGGCGCACTTCCTGGACCTCGACATGGTGCGCCGATGACCGAGCCGTGGGCGGTGGTCGTCGGCGTGGGCAACGAATACCGCGGAGACGACGGGATCGGTCCGGTCGTCGCCTCCCGGATCGAAAATCTCCACATGCCGGGCGTTCTCGTGGCGATTTCCGATGGCGAACCAACGAGTCTGCTGGATATCTGGACCGGCTTCGATCTAGCTGTCGTAATCGACGCCGTGCGGTGCGTTTCCCCGGTCCCCGGCCGGGTTCGCCTGACGGACATCGACCTGCTCCGGCGTGCGGGAACCGCCTCTTCCCACTCCCTCGGCATCACGGATGCGCTGCCATCGGGACGCGTGCTCGGCCGTCTTCCCGCCAGGCTCGTCGTCGTCGCGGTGGATGTGGCGTGTCTCGAGCCGGGCGTCGGCCTATCCGAGCCGGTGGCGTCCGCCGTACCGCGCGCGGCGGAGGCCGTGGTGGGGGAATTGCGACGGTCCGAGCGCACGAGTCGGCCCCGGACATGAATCCGTCCGGCGGCAGTACCTCTCGTCTACTGCTGAGCGCGCCGATCGAGATCCGCCGGTGCGCCGGTGACGGGATGCAGCACCGCGAGGCGACGCAGGTATTCGGATTCGTCCAGTTCGCCGCTGGCGAACCGTTCCGCGAGCAGCGCCTCCGGTGACAGACGCGTCGGGCCACCGGGCCGGATGTCTTTGACGCGCTCCGGTCTGCACACCGCGACAAGCGCGATCGCCACCGCGATCCACAGGGGGACGGCCAGCAAGATCATGGGAACGAACATCCACCACTGCGCACCGTCCCCGTTCCAGTACATCATTGCGAACCCTCTTTCGTCGCACGACTCATCTGCCGCCACTCGCGGTCCCACCGCGCGCTCCGGCGCCGCTGTAGCAGCAGCGTCGCCCCGTTCATAAGGCACCATCCACACAGCCAGACGCCGATCAGGACGAACACACCCACGCCGATCCCGGTCACGACGGCGACGTCCGGGTGACGAGGTTGCGCAGCCGGCGCACCGTGGTCATCCAGCCAGAGATCGATGCGATCGCCGCGTTGTGCCGTCTCCCGCACCGGTATGACGGCGGTGCCGCTACGGCCGTCTTGGTTCCATCGCACCCGTGCCTGGTAGCGGTGCGAAGCGATGCTGCTGGGCCCCTCGGTGATCACGGGCTGCACAAGAAACCTTGTCGCGTTTTCGGTGCGGATCTCTGCGGAAGTGTCGGTGTACGCGTGAGTGCCGAAGGCGCCCGCGACAGGAACGGCGATCAGTGCCACGATCGTCGCGATGATTCGGACAGCGGATTCGATGCGGTCGCCGGGGCGCATCAGCCGATTCGAACTGCACGGTTGCAACGACCACAGGCGCGCCAGCCGGGTCCACCACCCCTGCCACGCGATGGTCACGCTATCGGTCATCGCCGTTCACCTCTTCTGACAGCTCGTGCCGTCAGCATCGATGATCGCGATAGCGCCCGTTCAGGGGCAGAGACGAAGGTCATTCACCGGACGGACCATCGGACTCGGGCCGACGGTCCGCTTCGAAGGCCGCCACCGCGGTCGGCAGTGTCGGGTACAGATATTGCGCACCGATTTTCGACGCCAGCCCGGAAGCATCACGGACGCCGCACCGACGCCAGGTGTACTGACACGCGAACGGCGCGCCCCGCGGACTGCGTTAGGGCACGCGGCTGGTGGTGTTCAGAGAGTCGATGGCCGCCTGTAGTTTCGCGGCGGCTCGAGTGGCCACCGTTTGCAGGGCCGGTTCGTTCGTGACCTGAACCATCAGTTGCGGATTCATCGCTTCGACGATGACTTCATCGTCGGAGTCGGGGTTGCGACGCACGACGACGTTGCAGGGCAGCAGGAGCCCGATCTGCCGGTCGATGCCGACCGCTTCGTGCGCCAGAGGCGGATTGCAGGCCCCGAGGATGAGGTAGTCCTCCATGTTCACGTCGAGTTTTGTCTCCAGTGTGGCTCGCACGTCGATCTCGGTGAGAACGCCGAATCCCTGCTCGCTCAGAGCGGCGCGGGTCCGATCGACGGCATCGCCAAAATTCGTGTGCAATGTGGTGGACAGTCCCAGGTCCATGGTGCGGTCCTTTCTCCCGTGAGTGGACGATCTGAGTCAGGCCAGAGCGAGGAACAGTTTTTCCAGCTCTTCGACGGTCATCGGCTGCTGGCCGTCGGTGGAGTGCCCGCTGAGGCATTCGCGCAGTCCGGTCGCGACGATCTTGAATCCGGCGCGGTCGAGCGCACGGGAGACCGCGGCGAGCTGGGTGACCACGTCTTTGCAGTCGCGACCCTGCTCGATCATGGCGATGACGCCTGCGAGCTGACCGTGCGCGCGCCGCAGCCTGTTGAGTGTTTCGGTGATAGCGGTTTCGTCGCCGACCATGGATGCGCCTTTCTCCTCGGCATATGGCCGTCCAGCATACCCCGGTGGGTATAGACATACCATCACAGCCGGGTCGACTTCATATACCCCCATGGGTATAGTTGCAGTATACCGGCGGGGGTATTTTCCCGCCAGCGACAGGAGGATTTCATGGCCGATATCGATCTGTATGTGGATCCTGTGTGCCCATTCGCCTGGGTAGCCGCGCAGTGGCTGCTGGACAGTGCTGCCGACGAGCACGTGGTGACCTTGCGGCAGATGAGCCTGGCCGTGCTCAACGGCGGCCAGGACTCCGATGCCGATCACGCTCCGATGCTCGACCGATCACGCCGGGTGGGCCGCGTGTTCGCCGCCGCGGTCCGGCAGCACGGCCAGACCGCGTTCACCCCGCTGTACCTGGCCTTCGGGCGGCGATCACATGAACACGGGCAGGACGCCGAGGAGGCGATAGCGGCAGCCATCGCCGAGACCGCTTTCGGTCACGAACTGATCGAAGCCCTCGATGACATCGGCTGCGACGCCGCGGTCGCCCACGCCCATCACGCCAGTCAAACAGCGCTCGGCGGGCGCGGTGGCAGCCCGATCATCAGCGTCGACGGTCACGTCTTCAACGGTCCCGTCTTGACCGAGCCGCCGCGGTCGGAACGCGGGGCCGAACTGCTGGACGCGATCGTCACCGCGGCCACAGCTCCCGGCTTCGCCGCACTGCAGCGCCCCTACCAGGGCCCGCCCAGTTTCACCGCTGCCGAGGGACAGCGCTGATGTGCTCACCCGTCAGGTGTCGCGTGTGTGGGAAGACCACCTGGGCCGGCTGCGGTGCGCATATAGACGCCGTCCGCCTCGCTACCCGGCCGGATCAGTGGTGTCCCGGACACGATGACGATGGTCAGACCTCCCTATCAGCGTGCGGCCTGCGCGGACATAGGCGAAGGAGGACATCGACTCAAGTGCGAGGCCGAATGTCCTACATGCGTTCTGTCTCCGGATGACTGTGGACGAACCCGTCCCCGGACTCCCTCGCTCCGGCGAGCACTACGGCAGCCGCGGGGCGGTCGGTGCGAGAGCATCGATGCCGCCGGTGGAATTACCGGTACGCCGAAGCTCGTCGTGCACCTGCCTGATGTGCTCGGCTCGCCCCGGGCATGTCCCCGTGGTGGCGAGCGCCGCGGTCGCGGCCGCGATACCCAGACGCACCGCGTCGGCCAGCTCGTACCCGCGGGTCAGGCCCACTGTGACGCCGCCGACCATCGCGTCTCCGGCGCCGATCCCGCTACGAACCCGCGCGGGCACGGCCGCGAACCACTCCTGTGCGTCCTGCGTCACCAGGAGCGCTCCGTCGGCCCCGAGGGACAGCAGCACGATCTCTGTCATTCCAGCGGCGATCAGGCGGCGGGCCTGTGCCAGCTGTTCGGCGCGGTCGATCAGCGGATGCCCGGCGTAGTCGCCGAGTTCCCGCACGCTCGGCTTGATCAGATGGACGCCCCGGTGCACCTTGCGCAAAGCGATACCGGACGTATCCAGCAACACACGCACATCGAGGTCGCCGACGAGATCGGTGAGGATTTGATAGAAGTCCGGAGACACACCGGCGGAAGCGTTCCGCTCGCCACGAGGTACTCCGCGCCGCTCGCCGCACGTTCGACCTCGGCCAGGCAGCGATGTTGTTCCGGATCGGTGAGCCGAGGGCCGGGAAAGACCAACCGATATTGCTCGCCGCTCGAGGTCTCGGTGACCGACATGCTTTCCCTGGTGGATTCGGCCACGGGCACCGGCCGTGGCGGCACCCCGGTATCGCGTACCAACTGCTCGAGCAGCCGGCCGGGCGGGCCGCCCGCAGGGAACACCGCCGTCACCTCGACTCCCAATTCGGCCACTGTGCGCGCGACGTTGATGCCACCGCCACCTGGGTCGTAGCGTGGTGTCGCACAGCGCATTTTGTCCGTCGGTACGACTCTCGCGACCCGGGTCGCGACATCGATCGCGGGATTCATCGTCAGTGTCACGATTCGGCCCACCGAAAGCCTCCTCGATCGTCCTTTCGCGACAGCCCACTGTGTGCCCGATCCTGTCCGCGGGAACATACCGCTGTCGGTACCGATTACTCTGCCCGTTCGCAATCGGGCCGGAGCAGAGTCGGCCGCCCCTCGGGCGCTGGACTTAGGTCCTCAGGCCGAACTCGGCACGGGCTTGTCGGCTGCGGGAGCCAGCGTGAACAAAGCTTCGTCCTCCTGTGCGAAATGCAAGGTGAGGATGGCATCCAATCCGTAGAGCGAGGCGCGCAGGTCATCGAGCTGATCCGCTCTGATTCCGTGCGGCGCGTCATCGAGATGACGGCCGATACGGCGAATCAGACGTTCGATTTCGGTGTGCTCACGACTCATGGTCACCATCGCCTCCGGATCGCGGAGGTAGCCGGTCAACGCTGGGTACAGTTCCGACTCCTCGGCGTGCTCGTGCGGCAGTATGTCCTGCACCAACAGTTCGAACGCGCGGCGGACCGCGGCGTCGGCATCCGGTCCGGGACCGGTCGACAACGCGTCGGCCGCCTGCCGGACGGACGCGCGCGCGGCATGCAGCCTTTCGTGCTCCCGGGTGAAGCGTGCCACCAGCGGCTCGATCGCCTCGGTCGGGCGTCTCCGGGGTATTCGCAGGGCGCGTAACGCGTTCAAGATCACCACAACATCGATGCCCTCCTGCAGGAGCGCGCCTGCCGCGGGCACCAGCAGTCCGAAAGCGGCGGCGATCATCGCCGCCAGCGACATCGCCATCCCAGCGGCCGCACTCTGTACCGCAAGGCGATGTGATCGCTGGGCGATCTCCACCGCATCGGCAAGCCGGTCGATGCGGTCGTCCACGATCACCGCGTCGGCGGCTTGCACCGCCGCCGTGGACCCGCGCGAGCCCAGAGCCACACCCACGTCGGCGGCCGCCAGCGCGGGTGCGTCGTTCACCCCGTCGCCGACCATCACCGTCACACCGTTGTGTCGTTCCGCTCGGATCGCTGCGATCTTGTCGGCCGGGTCGGCGTCCGCGACGACTTCGGTGAGCCCGAGCAGACGTGCCACCTCGGCCGCGTTGTCGACCCGGTCGCCGGTGAGCATGAGCAGTCTTCGCAAACCCGCCGATCGCAATCTGCGCATCGTGCGTCCAGCATCTACGCGGATACGGTCACGTAGCAGCAGTGCGCCCACAGGTTCCTGCTCGACACACACCCACACGACGGCGGCCAGATCCAACCGGGCCCGCCGCAGCGCCGCCAACGCCCACGGCGCCGGCTCCGTTCGGGCGGGAAGCCGCCCGACCCGCACCGCGCGACCGTCTACGATCCCGGTCGCACCCTGTCCCGGTTCTTCTGAAACATGCTGTGCGAGGGCAGGCTTCAAGCCGCGGTGCGCCGCTGCGGCGACCACTGCACGCGCGAGCACATGCGGCGAGAATTGCTCCACCGCCGCCGCCTGGCGCAGCACCTGCTCGGCGTCGGCGTCGGGCGCGGTGACGATATCGAGCACCTCCGGCCGTCCCACCGTCACAGTGCCGGTCTTGTCCATCGCCAGGCACCGTGCCCGGCCGAGCGCCTCGAGCGCGGCGCCGTCTTTCACCACCACACCCGCCCGCGCCGTTCGCGACATTCCGGCCGTGATCGCGACCGGCACCGCCAGCAGCAACGGACAGGGCGTCGCTGTGACGACCACCGCCACCGCTCGCACCGAATCTCCCGTAGCGAGCCAGGCCGCGCCCGCGATGGTGAGCGCCAGCGGAAGGAACCACACCGCGACCCGATCGGCGAGTCGCGCTGTCGGAGCGGCAGCGGCGGCCGCCTGCCGCGCCAACGTCACGATCCCGGCATAGGTGCTCGCCTCCACCGTCGCCGCGGCTCGGATGTCGACAGCCGCGCCCGCGTTGACCACACCGCTGCGGACCTCGGTGCTCGCGCGCCGCACCACCGGGACCGACTCGCCGGTCAGCGCTGATTCGTCGAAAACGCCCGCCGTGGCGAGGATGCCGTCGACCGGCACCGTCTCACCCGGCAGCACGACCACGAGGTCCCCGGGTGAGATCGCTGTCGCGGCCACGGTCTCCACGCCGTCGCCACGACGGCGATGTGCCTGTGCCGGGGCCCGCCGCAACAGCGCCGACAGATCGCGTCCGGCGCGGCGACCCGCGTACGCCTCCAGCACCCGCCCGGTCGCCACCATGAGCGCGATCAGCGCACCGGCGAAGTATTCCTCGACGATCAATGCGCCGGCCAGCGCTATCAATGCCAGCAGGTCCGCGCCGTAGCGTCCTCTTCGCAGATCCTGCAGCACCCACACTGTCGCCGGAACGAGCGCCGCCACCGTAGCCGCCGACCACATCAGATCAGCGGCCTGCGCACTGAACAAAGCCACCGCCGATCCGCCGACGACCAGCACGGCTATCACACAGGTCAGGGCGAGCAGACGGATCATCCGGGTATGCCCCGACCGCGACTCGCCGTCTGTCGCTCCAGCGACTTCCTGTGGGTGGTTCGACAGATCTCGCACGAACTACCTCCGATCACGCCGCGCTTGCGCCGACTCCGCACCCACCACGGGCCGGAGAAGACGCCGTGATTTTCGGAGGTCGCCGCCAGCGCAGCAGCCATGTGGTGTCCAGCCTGCGCAACGACCGCGAGATACGACAGATCCGCGGGTCGGTGAACAGATGGGAAATGGTCCCGAGCCGATTGGACGAACGACCTTCGCGCCATCGACGCCCACGGCACGGCCCGGGCGGTAGGCCATTGGACCCTAGGCACACGAGGTTGTCGCGGACGACCCTGAAGCTCGACTCGTCTAGCAGAGGGAGCCGTCATGCTCGATGTCTCGGCCCTACGCGTCGCCCTGCGAACCACCCACGAACCGTTCGCGCAACTTCGCGAGACGCACACCGGGCTCGTGGTGCTGTGCGGCGACCGTGCCTACAAGGCGAAGAAACCGATCGTCACCGACTTCCTCGACTTCGGCACGCCGGAGAACCGCGAGCGAGCTTGCGCCCGCGAACTCGAGTTGAATCAACGTCTCGCGCCCGACGTCTATCTGGGTCTGGCGCATTTGACCGACCCGGAGGGTGGCGCCGCGGAGCCGGTCATCGTGATGCGCCGGATGCCGGACGCGTTACGCCTGTCCACCATGCTCGCGGACCCGACCCGCCAGACGGCCGGGCTGCGCGCGCTGGCGGAGACTCTCGCGCGTTTCCACGCAGGGGCACGGCGCGGCGCCGATATCGACCGGGCCGGCACACCGGAGCAGCTGCGACGGCGCTGGGACGCCCTGTTCCAGCCGCTACGCGAACGTCCACCGGGGACGATCGATCCCGGCGCGCTCGATCGCGCCGTGCACCTGGCGACGCGCTTCATCGACGGCCGCACCGCCTTGCTGACGCAGCGCATCGCCGACAACCGCATCGTCGACGGTCACGGGGATCTCCTCGCCGAGGACATCTTCGTCCTGCCCGACGGCTTCCGAATCCTCGACTGCTTGGATTTCGATGACCGACTGCGCTGCGTCGACGGTCTCGACGACGCCGCATTCCTGGCGATGGATCTCGAATTCCTGGGTCACCCAGCGAAAGCCGACGCGTTCTTACACGACTACCTGCGCGCCGCGCGCGATTCGCCGCCGCCGTCGCTTCGGCATCACTACATCGCCTATCGGGCGACGGTCCGCGCGAAAACCGACGGAATCCGGGCCGATCAGGGCGATCCGGAAGCGGCGGGGCGCGTCCGGCGACATCTCGCCCTCGCTGTCGAGCATCTCGAACAGGGCACCGTACGTCTCGCGCTGGTCGGCGGCCTGCCCGGCACCGGGAAATCCACGGTGACTGCCCGTTTGGCGGCCGAGACCGACGCCGTCACGATCTCCAGCGACAGTGTCCGCGCCGCTTTGCGCGCCACAGGATCCATCGCCGGCGCCGCGGGAGTCTTCGGCGCGGGCGCCTATCGGCCCGCCGCGAAGGAATTGGTGTATTCGCGGATGCTCGCCCAGGCCAGGGACCTGTTGGAGCACGGCGTCTCGGTGATTCTCGATGCCAGCTGGACCGACGCGAACCAGCGCGCCCGAGCCGCCACCGTGGCCGAGGAGACGCGCAGCGATCTGGTGTCGCTGCGGTGCGCCTGCCCACGAACACTCGCGGCCGAGCGGATCGGTGCCAGGCCCCAGAGCGACTCGGAGGCCACACCCGCGATCGCGGACGCCTTGGCCGCCGCGGCAGCGCCGTGGCCCGAGGCCATCGAACTCGACACCGCACAACCGATCGAGAGATCGATCATGACGGCGCTGAAGGTCTGGAACGACGTGACGGACCCAGTGCCGACCTCCATCGGGCGCGGGTGAGCCACCCCACCGCACCGGAGGTCGTACGCCGCGGATCGAGAAACCCGCCGTGGCGACTCAACTGCCTCGGCCGAAGGACGAAGGGCCTCCGGATAAGGGTCTTCGTCATCGGTCGCCGTCGAGGGAAACTCGGCAGACTGAGTGAACCCACTGGCCCGCCGACACCGCGTAGGACATCGGCCGTACCGGTCTCGCGGCGGGGCCAGATCCGGAGTGGGTAACCGCTCCACACTGATACGCAGTGGACGAAGGCAGCAGCTGATGGACTCCCGCGAAACCCACATGTCGCAGTCGGATCTGTTCTCCTGGAACATGGAACGCGATCCGGTCCTGCGCTCCACGATCGTGTCGGCCCTGATCCTCGATTCCGAACCGGACTGGGACCGCCTGCTGCAAACGATGGATCGCGGCACCCGCGTGGTGCCCAGGTTGCGGCATCGGCTGATCGCCGCACCACTCGGCCTCGCCCCGCCACGGTGGGTGCTCGACCCGGATTTCGATCTTTCGTGGCATGTGCGTCGATCCGCGTTACCGGAACCGGCGAGTCTGGCCGAGGTACTCGAATTCGCGCGTACGGAGGCCATGACCGGTTTCGATCCGGCCCGCCCGCTGTGGCGCTCGACGTTGCTCAGCGGTTCGGCCGGCGCGGGCTGCGCCCTGGTGCTGACGGTGCACCACAGTCTCACCGATGGCATCGGCGGCATCCAGATCGCCACGGCGCTGCTCGACTTCGACCGCGCGGGCACCGACCGCGGGCATCCATCCGAACCGCGGGGCGACCCGGAGAGCGCGCTGCGCGACATAGTCTCGTGGAACGTCGCGGTCGGCTCGGATCTCGTTGTGAGCGGGGTCCGTTCGACGCCGCCGACGATCCGGCGAGCACTCGCCGATCCAGCGCGGGCGGTGCGCGAAGGCACCGCGCTGGCCGGCTCGCTGGTCCGGTTGGCCCGGCCCATCACCACGACGCTCTCGCCCGTGATGACAAGGCGAAGTCTTGGTCGCCGGGTAGCGGTCCTCGACGTGCCGCTCGAACGATTGCGCGGTGCGGCACGGGCAGCGGGCTGCACGTTGAACGATGCTTTCCTCACCGCCGTGGCGATCGGTTTGCGCACGTACCACCGCCACCACGGGGCGAAGCTCGACCAGCTACGGGTGACGATGCCGATCAGCCTGCGCACCCCCGACGACCCGCTCGGTGGCAACCGCATCACCCTCGCCCGTTTCGCGCTACCGGTCGATCTCGACGAAACCGGGGAACTCATGCGCGCCGTCGACGCCGCGGTCGCGGCTTGGCGGCGAGAACCGGCGATTCCGCTGTCGGGCGCCGTCGCGGCCGTGCTGAACCGATTGCCCGCCCGGCTGCTCACCGGACTGCTCAAACACGTCGATTTCGTCGCCTCCAACGTCCCCGGCTCCCCCGTGCCCCTCTACATCGCCGGGGCGCGGATCGACCGGATGTATTCCTTCGGCCCCACCATCGGTACAGCCGTCAACGTCACGCTGACCTCGCATGCCGGGATCTGCTATGTCGGGATCAACGCCGATACGGCCGCGGTCCCGGATACCGACACGTTGACCGAGTGTCTCGCCACCGGCTTCGCCACGGTGCTCGAGCTCGGCACCGAGCGCGCGGCGGTACCCGGCCCCGAATCGCGAGAAGACGTGGACTCGCAGCCGTCGTATCCAGGCTTCCGACACCGGTAGGGCCTCACAGAGCGGGACTTCAGCCCCGCTGCCACGACTACCGCAGCGCACGCTCATGGCGAGAGGAATTCAGAGGAGGCTTCGATGAAACGCCACCTCCGAGCCGCATCCGCCTCGCGCCAGCTCGGCGGTGAGATCCGGCGGCTCACCACCGTTCTGGACCGCCTCCGCGACGTGGCGGCACCGTTGTGACCGGCCTGGTCGAAGCCGAACCCGGTCTGCGGGTCGATCCGACCGAGCGGATCGACCTGTTGCTGCGCGATCTGCGTGGCAGCCGCCGCGGGCTCACCACACGCGAGGCCGAGCGACGCCTCATCCATTACGGACCGAACATGCTGCGGAGGCGGGGCCGCCGGACCTGGCCACGGGACCTGGCTCGTCAATTCACCCACCCACTCGCGCTGTTGCTGTGGGCAGCGGCGGTTCTGGCCGGGGCGGTCGGCATCGTTCCGGTCGCGATCGCGATCGTGGTCGTCATCATGATCAACGCCGCGTTCGCGTTCGCGCAGGAAAGGCATGCCGAGCAGGCGGTGGAGGCACTGGCGGCGTATCTACCGATGCGGGCACGAGTGGTGCGGGACGGGCAGGTCGCCGAGGTCGAGGCGACCGGCGTCGTGCCAGGCGACGTACTGGTCATCGCCGAGGGCGACCGAATCTGCGCGGACGCGCGGCTGCTCGACGGCGGCATCGAGGTGGATCTGTCCGAACTGACCGGCGAGTCGATGCCCGTCTACCGCAGCGCCGACACCGTCGACGCCGGAGTGCCGCTGGCGCAGGCCCGCGAACTGGTCTTCAGCGGCACATCCTGCACCGAGGGCGAGGCACGCGCGATCGTCTTCGCCACCGGCATGCACACCGAACTCGGCCGCATCGCGGCCCTGTCCGAACGCGTCGAGCGCGACGAGAGCCCGCTCGAACATCAAGTGCGCCGCGTGGCCTGGTTGATCGCGCTGATCTCCGTGCTGCTCGCGGCGGCGTTCATTCCGCTCGCGATGCTCGGCGCCGGACTGTCCCCGATCAATTCCGTGGTCTTCGCCGTGGGGCTCCTCGTGGGCAACGTCCCCGAGGGTCTGCTGCCGGTGATCACCCTCGCGTTGGCGATCGGCGTGCGCGATCTCGCCCGCCGCGGCGCGGTCGTCAAACGCCTCAGCGCCGTGGAGACCCTCGGCTCCACCGATGTGATCTGCACCGACAAGACCGGCACCCTCACCGAGAACCGCATGCGAGTAGTCGCCATCGACACCGTCACTGGAGCGCACGACCCTGACGCACGGTCCGGAAAGCGGGATCTCACCCTGACCCGCATCGCGAAAGCGATGGTCGCCTGCAACAACGCTCGTCTCGCCGATACCGGCCCCGCCGTCGGCGACCCTACCGAGGTGGCGCTGTTGGCCGCGGCCTCGGAGTTGGGTGAGCAGGTGCGCACCGACGAGCGAGAGCGTTTGCGGCAAAGCCTGTTTCACTTCGACCCGGTGCGGAAACGCATGTCGACCGTCGACGCGGACGACACCGGTCGGCTGCGGGTGCACGCGAAGGGAGCCCCGGAGTCGCTGCTGCCGCTGTGCACCGCCGAGCTCGGCAGCGACGGCGGCATCCGTCCGTTGAATGCGCCGCGCCGCGACCAGCTCGCCGAACTCGTCGATTCCCGCGCGCAGCAAGGTCTGCGGATGCTGGCCGTGGCCGAGCGTGATGTCGCCGGTCCCACGGCACCGCGGGATCGGGAACTCGCCGAGAGAGATCTGGTCCTGCTCGGTGTGGTCGCCATGGAGGACCCACCTCGGCGCGAGGTCGCCGAGGCCGTGCGACTGTGCCACGACGCTGGCATCCGCATCGTCGTCATCACGGGTGATCACGGGCTGACCGCGGCGGCGGTCGCCGATCAGATCGGCATCACGCGGGGAACGCCGACCGTGATCACCGGCGCGGAACTGGAGCGGATGAGCGAAGCGGATCTCGACGAGCTGCTGGCGGGCCCGGCCGAACTGGTCTTCGCCCGCTCCTCGCCCGAGGCAAAACTGCGCATCGCGGACGCGCTGCGTGCGGCGGGCCATGTCGTCGCCATGACCGGAGACGGCGTCAACGACGCGCCCGCGCTACGGCGCGCGGATATCGGGGTGGCGATGGGTCGTTCCGGTACCGACGTGGCTCGCGAGGCGGCCACCATGGTGCTCACCGACGACAACTTCGCCACCATCACCGCGGCCATCCAGGCCGGTAGACGGGTCTACGACAACATTCGCAAGTTCATCTGCTACATCTTCGCCCACACCACGCCCGAGGTGACACCGCTGCTGGTGTTCGCGCTCTCCGGCGGCGCGGTACCGCTGCCTCTGACCGTGATGCAGCTGCTGGCTTTCGACGTCGGCACCGAGACACTCCCCGCGCTGGCGCTCGGACGAGAAGCGGCCGAGCCCGGCCTGATGCGCAGGCCACCACGCGAACGTGGTGAGTCGGTGATCCGCACACCGATGCTGCTGCGCGCGTGGCTGTTCCTCGGGGTGATCGCGGCGATACTCGCCATGACCGGCTTCTTCTTCGTGCTGCTGCACGGCGGTTGGCACCCGGGCGACCCCACCGGCCCCGGTACACCGCTGCACCACACCTACCAGCAGGCGACCACGATGACGTTTTTCGGCATGGTCGCCGGCCAGATCGGCACCGCGTTCGCCGCACGCACCGATCGTGCCTCACTGCACTCCATCGGCGTACTGTCCAACCGCTTGCTGCTATGGGGAATCGTCTTCGAACTCGCCCTCGCCGCGGTGATCATCTACGTCCCGGTGATGCAACGTTTGCTCGGGACCGCCGCATTGACCCCTGCGATGCTCGCGTTCACCTTGCCGTACCCGTTCATCGTCTGGGGCGCCGACGAGATCCGCCGCTGGTTACTGCGCCGCCGCCGGCAATGACCATGGTCCCCTCGGCCCAGGGCACGAGTCCTCTCACCCAGCTCGGCGCCCGCGAGCAGAATTTTCGGCATGGACCAGGACCAACACCGCATCGCCGTCGTCTACGCGACCGAACAGGGATCGACCCGCGACATCGCCGAATTCATCGGCACCGAGCTGTCGGGTCGCGACGCGATCGTCCAACTCGCCGATATCGACCACGCGCCCGACCTGTCCAACTTCGACACCCTCATCCTCGGCAGCGCGGTCCACAACATGAAGCTCCTGCCTGCCGTCGCCGACTACGCACACGCCCACCACGACGAGTTGGCGAGAAAGGACGTCTGGCTGTTCAGCGTCGGACTCGCCCCGGCACTGCGCGGACCGATCGGACGCCGACTCGGCCGGCTCGTCCCGAAGAAGATCGCCGCCCTGCGCGACGACATCGACGCGCACGACTATCGGGCGTTCGCCGGACGGTACGACAGCGACGGCATCTCGCTGCGAACCCGGATGCTCTACCGGCTGCTCGGCAAAGGCCGCTACGGGGATCTCCGCGACTGGGCAACGGTCCGCTCCTGGACAGACACCATCGCCCGGAGCCTCCGGCTGCCGCCCGCCCGCTCCACCACCATCACTCCCTGAGCAGCCACAGTCCGATGGGAGCCGTTATGGGCGACTACGTGACCGACCTCGCCGATCTGCGGCTGACGGACGCAGACCGCGTCGGCGGCAAGGGCGCGAATCTCGGGGAGCTGGTGGCGGCGCACCTGCCGGTGCCACCCGGGTACGTGATCCTCAAGTCCTGCTACGAAGAGGTGATCATCCACGGGCCGCACGGCGCCGAACTCGACGCCTTGCACGCCGAGGCGCTGCAAGCGGCATCGGAGGGCACTCGCTCCGACGACGCGCGACTCGACGAACTGTGCACCCGTATGCGCACACTCGTGCACCGAACACCGATGGCGGCAGGAGTGCACGACGCCGTGCTGACCGCCTACCACCGGCTCGGCGATTCCGTTTCGGTCGCGGTGCGCTCATCCGCCGTCGGCGAAGACAGCGCGACCGCCTCCTTCGCGGGAATGAACCTGTCGCGAACCAATATTCGCGGCGACGACCGGCTGATGGATGCCGTCGTCGACTGCTGGGCATCCCTGTTCACCCCGCGCGTACTCATCTACCGCGCCCGCCGCGAGATGCACGAACGACCGGATATCGCGGTGGTGGTGCAACGTATGGTCGCCGCCCGCAGGTCGGGCGTCGCCTTCACCGCCGACCCCGCGACCGGCCGCCGCGATCGCGTGGTCATCGAGGCAGCGCGCGGCCAAGGCGAAGTCGTGGTCTCCGGAGCGACCGAGCCCGACACTTACATGCTCGACGCCAAGGGGCCCACGCTGATCGCCGCGCGCACCGGCCACCAGGGATTCGCCGTCGTGCCCGGGCCCGACGGTGACCAGCGGATCCAGCTGACCGACGAGGAGGCCGCGGCTCAGGTACTCAGCGAAGACGAGGCCTTGACGGTAGCCCGGACGGCCTTGCAGGTACAGCAGCTGCACGGTGGCATCCCGCAGGATGTCGAATGGGCATTCGACGACGAGCGGCTGTGGCTGGTGCAGGCCCGGCCCATCACCACGCTGGCCGGCCGCGCGGATACCGGAACTCCGGCGCATGCACCAGCCCCCACCCAGGTCCTGTTACGAGGTCTTGCCGCCGCACCCGGCCGAGCCAGCGGCGCCGTCCGGATCTTGCGCTCGCCGTCGGAGGGCTCGACACTGCGGGTCGGCGAGGTACTCGTCGCCGCCATGACCAATCCGGATTGGCTACCGACCATTTCGCGAGCATCGGCCCTGGTCACCGATAGCGGCGGGATGACATGCCATGCCGCGATCGTCGCCCGCGAACTCGGCGTGCCATGCGTGGTCGGCACCCGCACGGCAACCACCACCCTCACCGAAGGCGCCGTCGTGACCGTCGACGGGTCCGCGGGTCAGGTGCACGCCGGGCGATCGGAACCGGTGCACGCCGCGCCCAGGCCGTCGGAGCCGACCGCCCCGGCGGAACCGACCGCGACCCGCGTTTACGTCAATCTCGCGCTACCGGATGCCGCCGAACGAGTCGCGGCCACCGATGTCGACGGTGTCGGGTTGCTGCGCGCGGAAACGCTGATCACGCAGGCCCTCGACGGACGCCACCCCCGGGATCTGATCGCCCGCGGCGAGCAGGACGCCTTCGTCGAACGGCTGTCGGCGCCCTTGCACCGGATCGCAGCGGCATTCGCCCCGCGGCCGGTGATCTATCGCGCGACCGATCTACGGAGCAATGAATTCCGTGACCTCGCCGGCGGGACACGCTATGAACCCGACGAACGCAATCCGATGATCGGGTACCGCGGTTGCTACCGCTATATCCGCGAACCCGAGGTCTTCGCGCTCGAACTCACCGCCCTGGCCCTCGTCCGCGAGAAAACGCCGAATCTGCACTTGATGATCCCGTTCGTGCGCACCCGCTGGGAGCTGGAGGCCTGCCTCGACCTCGTCGACACCAGCCCGCTGGGCAACCAGCGTGGACTACACCGCTGGGTGATGGCCGAGGTGCCCTCGGTGGTGCACTGGCTCCCCGAATACGTAGGGCTGGGCATCGACGGCGTCTCGATCGGTAGCAACGACCTCACTCAGCTCATGCTCGGCGTCGACCGCGACTCCGCCACCTGCGCCGAGTTGTTCGACGAATCCGACCCCGCCGTACTCGACGCGATCGGCAGGATCGTCGAGACGGCGCGACGGCTGAAGATCACGGCCTCGCTGTGTGGGCAGGCCCCCTCGACACGCCCCGAATTCGCCGAACACCTGGTACGGATGGGCATCACCTCGATCTCGGTGACGCCGGACGCGGTGCCCGCGGCCCGTCGGGCGATCGCCGCCGCCGAACGGCGCGTGCTACTCGAGCAGGCACTCTCGATGCGAAACGACGCCCGCGTCAGCTCTGACGCACCACGATGACGGGGCACTCCGCCGTATGCAGCAACGCCGCGCTGGTGGAACCGAGCAGCATGCCGGGGAACCCGCCGCGGCCGTGGCTACCCACCACGAGTAATTGGGCCTCGTCCGATTGATCGACGAGAGAACGAACCGGCCGGTCACGCACCAGCACACGCCGCACCGGCACCTCCGGGTAGCGCTCGCCGAATCCGGCGAGATTCTCGGCGAGCAACGCGTCCTCCCGTTCCCCCACCGCATCCCAGCCGGGCACGAGATCGATACCGCTCGAATCGCTCCACGCGTGCAGCGCGATCAGCCCGACCTTACGGCGCGCGGCCTCCTCGAAGGCGACTTCGATGGCGGGCACGCTGTTGTCGGTTCCGTCCACCCCGACCAGCACGGGCTTTCCCGCGGAGAAGGCGTCGGTCGCCGAAGTCGAGCGCACGACCGCGACCGGACAGTGTGCGTGCCGCGTCACCGCCGTGCTCACCGAGCCGAGCAACTCGCGCCGATACGCACCGAGCCCGCGGCTGCCGACGACGAGCATTCTCGCGTGCTCGGACCGGGCCAGTAGGTCCGGGATGATCGGCTCGAGCGTCGACTCGGTACTGATCGCCAGCGCCTCCCCCGATGCCGTGGTCCTGGCGACGCGGGCAGCCTCGGTGAGCACCCGTTCCCCGTCCTTGCGCAGCCATTCCATATCGGATTCGGTCAGTGTGGCGCCGAGGCCGAACCCGGGCGGCACAGCGACGGACGTCACGATGTGCAGTCGGGAACGATGCAGCGCGGCGTCGGCCGCGGCCCACGCCGCAGCGTGATACGAGCT
This sequence comes from Nocardia sp. NPDC051911, assembly GCF_040681035.1. Taxonomy (NCBI): domain Bacteria; kingdom Bacillati; phylum Actinomycetota; class Actinomycetes; order Mycobacteriales; family Nocardiaceae; genus Nocardia; species Nocardia sp. NPDC051911. The sequence goes on along the minus strand of NZ_JBFAXY010000003.1, from coordinate 17,304 downwards.
GGCCGAACCATCGACGGCGACGACGATCGGCCGATCCGGCGGTTCCACGTGCGCGGTCGAGTTCTCCGTCATGGCGCTCTCCTCGATCCCAGGTCCGTCATTCCATGTCCGTTCCGATCGGTCCGCTCAGACGCCGCCATTCGGCCGCCAAGCGAGCGCCACGCATTCGGTCGAGCAACCGTGCGGTAGATGAAGCCGAAACCATCGCACCGAAACACATTCCGACAAAGGTGACCGAGCCGAGCGCGACTCCGGCCCACAGCGCGTCCGAGTACGGCCGCGGCGGTGTGGTTGTCTTCCCGGCCGAATCGAACCACACCGTGACGTGGCTGCCGGGTTCCGCCGCGCCGGGGACCGGGACGGTCGCGCTGCCTTCGCGGCCGTCCCGGCTCCACCGCACCGGCGCTTGGAACCGTGCCCGTGCGTCGTCCTGTCCAGCGACTGTCAGCACCGGTTCCGGTGCGCCTGCCACCGTCGCCGTCACGGCCACCTTGGCGGAGTTCTCCACTCGGATCCGCTCCGCGGCCTTCGTGCTGCCTGCCGTGCCCGCGATAACGGCGAGCGGCACGGCGATCAGCACTGCCATCGCGGCGAACAGCCGCACCAGTGCCTCCCACCGGTCCGAAGCGCGCATCAGTGGATTGCCGTTCCACGGCCGCCATCGCCACAGGCGAACCGTCCGCGACGGATACCGCGCCACCTTGGATCACCCCTCCGGGGCACGCCTCGTCATGAACCAGAACGATCCAGCGGATGCACCACCTCGTCGAGCGGGCGGCGCGGCGTGGGCGGGACCGGATCCGCGCTCGGAACCGCCCAACCGATCCGCACGATCATCTGCGGATGCGCGCTGTCGTCGAGAACGTGGGCACGGATGCGTTCCCTGGTGTCGGCCAACTCCATCGGCTCCGTCAACGGGCAAGTGGCCAGCCCGAGCGACGTGGCGGTCAACAGCACCGCGCTCGTGGCCTCACCGGCCCGCAGCTGGGACAACCGATCGTCACTGCTGGTGCTCAGCAGGATCATCCGGTCGGCGGCATCGATGTCACGCACCACCGCCTGCGGCAATCCCGGGTTCGAGAACGGACGCACCGTTGGGTCGGCCTCGGTCGCCACCGCGTTGCGCGCCGGCACCCCTTGCGGCGCCGCGTGCCTGCCGCTCCACTGGGCGAGTTCGGCGCCGTAGGAGACGTCACGGGCGTGCTGCCAGGCCGCCTGTTCGAACGCTCGCAGCAACTGGGTCCGCGCCGGTTCGGCCTCGACATCGCGCACGAGCACTCCGGTCGCCACCCCGGCGGCGACGATGGCCTCGATATGCGCGGACGGCACCTCCCACGAGCTGAAGCGGCGGCGATCCGTGCTGCGTTTGCCGATGGCGCGCGCCAACTCGACGTGCTCGGGCGTGCATGTGGTCGGACGGAATTCCACGGCGGCGAGATGCTCGGGCGCAGCAGGGTTCGGTAGCCGATGGATCACCGTCTCCCACCCCTCCGCGCGAGCGGCGACGCGCAGATGATGCAACGCCGCACCGCAACTCAGCAGCAGGTCACGTCCGTCAGGGTCCGTGTGCGGGAGCCTTCGGCTCTCGTCGGCGTACAGGTGGACGGTCTCGCGTCCCAGCCGCCACTGCCAGGGCTGGGTGTTGTGCACCGATGGCGCACGAGATGCCAGCGCCAACGCGGATCGCAGTGTCTCGGAATCGGGGTGTGTTCTCGGCATCGCTTGCCTCTCATCGAGATTCGTCCGGCAGGCGCGAAACCGGATCCGCGGCCGCGCCACCGTCCAGCACGAACTCCGAGCCGGTCCGGCAGGTGGCCTCGGTGACCAGGAACCGGTGGGCCCGCTTTCGCCTGGATTCAGCATCGCGCGAACCCGTGGCGCAGGTGACGGCCGAAGGTCACCGAACAGCGGGCACTCTGGCACGTCACCGGCTACCGAGAACCTGGGCGTACGGCGTCGTGGGCCTACCACTCAGCACTGAAGAGGACCTATGTCCTTGAGCGCGACTGCCAACGTCCATCGCCGCATCGATGCGCCGCGGACCATACTCGGTAGTGCGCGGCTCACCCAGGTCGAGCGCATCGTGCGCCCTCCGGCAGCGCCGAGGAGGACCGATCATGCGGGAATTCGGACTGCCGGCTCTGTACCAAGTGCCCGCCGAGGCGAACCTCACCGACTTGATCGAACGTAACGCCGAGCGGTACCCCGATCTGACCGTCATCTCCCGCAAGGTAGGCGGCCGCTGGCAAGATGTGACCGCCGCCCAGTTCCGCGCCGCGGCGTGGGCGACGGCGAAAGGACTGATCGCCAACGGCATCCAGGCAGGCGATCGCGTGGCCATCATGTCCCGCACGCGGTACGAGTGGACGTTGCTGGACTTCGCGATCTGGTACGCGGGCGCGATTTCGGTCCCCGTCTATGAAACTTCCTCGTCCGAACAAGTGCAGTGGATCGTGTCCGACTCCGGCGCGTCCGCCATCGTCACAGAGACCGATCGCCACACGGCCGTGGTCGCCGCAGTACGCGACCAATTGCCGAAATTGACGCACAGCTGGCAGATCGAGGCCGACGCCATAGCGAACCTGACGGCGGAGGGCGCACGGATCAGCGACGCCACCGTCGTAGAGCGCCGGGCCGCCGTAGCGGCCGACGTGCCTGCGACGATCGTGTACACCTCCGGTACCACCGGCCGCCCGAAAGGGTGTCAGCTGACCCACGGCAACTTCCTCGCCGAACTCGGCAACATCACCGCCCGGATGCCGACGCTGTTCCGCACCGGAGAGTCCTCGGTGCTGTTGTTCCTGCCGCTGGCACATGTGCTCGGCCGAATCGCCGAAGTCGCGGCGGCCTACGTCCCGGTCGACATCGCGAACGTCAGCGATGTCAAAGATGTCACCGCCGAACTCGGCGCATTCCGGCCGACGTTGATCCTGGGCGTGCCACGAGTCTTCGAGAAGGTGTACAACACCGCACGCGCTCGAGCGGAACTCGCCCACCGCGAGCGCGTCTTCGATCTGGCAGCCACGACCGCCATCGACTACGGCCGGGCCCGGGGCGCCGGGCACATACCGCTCTCGCTGCGGATCCGGCATGCGCTGTTCGACCGGCTGGTCTACCGGCGGCTGCGCGCCGCGCTGGGCGGCCGCGCCACGCACGCCATATCCGGCGGAGCGCCACTCGGGGAACGCCTCGGCAATTTCTACCGTGGAGTGGGATTCACCGTGTTGGAGGGCTACGGGCTGACCGAGACATGCGCGGCCGCCACGTTCAATCCGGACGACCGGCCGAAGATAGGCACGGTCGGCCAACCGCTCCCGGGCTCCTCGGTCCGGATCGATGAGGACGGCGAGATCCTGTTGCGCGGACCGAACGTGTTCACCGGGTATTGGAACAATCCGCGTGCCACCGCCGAGTCGTTCCGCGAGGGTTGGTTCGCCACAGGCGACCTCGGCACTCTCGATGACGACGGGTACCTCACCATCATCGGGCGCAAGAAGGAGATCATCGTGACCGCCGCCGGTAAGAACGTGGCTCCCGCGGTGATCGAAGACCGCATCCGCGCCCACGCCATCATCGGTGAGGTGATCGTCGTAGGCGACGGCAAACCGTTCGTCGGTTGCCTGGTGACCATCGACGATGAGCACTTCCCCCTGTGGAAACAGCTGCATGACAAACCCCAGGACGCCAGTGTCGACGATCTCGCCGCGGACCCCGATCTACTGGCCGCTGTCCAGGCCGCTGTCGACGACGGCAACCGAGCCGTGTCGCGCGCCGAGGCCGTCCGCAAATTCCGCCTGCTGCACACCCAGCTGACCGAGGACAGCGGATATGTCACCCCATCGTTGAAGCTCAAACGCAACCTCGTACTCCGCGACTTCGCCGCAGAGGTCAGCGCGATATACAGCGAGTGATCGCGGACTGACGCAACACCCGCTCCAACTTCTCGCCAGAGGTAAACTTTGGTTTGCTCGTAGGTGTCCAAATGGTGAACGCAACGGAGTGACCCATGAAGATTTCCGAAGGCGTGGTGGACATGATCGCCCGGACGGCCGGCGCGACGACGGCCGCGGCAGGCGCCGTGGGCGGCGCCGCTGTCAACGGTGTGATCGGCGGCATCCAAGGTGCCGCGATCGGCGTGAAGAAGGGGCTCGGCAGCGGCAGCCACTCGACACCGGCGGCGGCACTGACTTTGGTGGCGATCGGTGCCACGGGTCTGGTGGACTGGCCGGTGCTGCTGGGTGTCGGCGGCGCTACCTTGGTGGTTCAGAAGCTCGGGCAGCGATCGGGCAGGCTGCCGCCGCCCGAGGCCGGTGATCGCGCCGGGCGCCCCGAGCCGCACGCGCAGAGCGGCCAGTCGGCCCGCCGAGACGACGAGCGTGCGATTCCCGCGCCGGAGAGCGCGGGCCGGACGCAGCGCTCGCCGAGCATGCATTAGTCGTGGCACGTGGACCTGCGGTACGCCCCGGTGGGTTGGCGGCAGGCGTTGTCGACCGCTGTCGCCGACATGCCCCGTGGCTGTTCGCCGCGGGCGGTCGGCAACGGAGTGATCAGTCGACGATCTCGACGACCCCGAGGCGCCACAGCACTGCGTACAGCTCACGCAACGGCACGGCCAGAACCTGCGTCAGCGCGCCCGTCAGCTGATCCGAGCCGCCGCCTGCACCATTTGTCATCACACTGGACACCGTGCGGATGCCAGGCATCGACCTATCCAACACACTCTTACCGGAAGGTAAAAAATGGCCGAAAAATCGCATACCGGCCACCGGAATGCCGTAGATCGCGTGCTGGCCGCGCAGGGTTTCGCGGTGGAACTGCCGGTAGTGGGCCGGGTCCGCATCCCTCGACCCGAACAGTTGGCGTACTACGGTGCACTCGGCGCGCTGGCTGCGGCGGAGATCATCGAATGGCCCGTTGCGGTGGTCCTCGCGGCCGGTCACTGGCTGGCGCAGGACCAGCACAATCGCGTCGCTCACCAAATCGGCGAAGCCCTCGAAGAGGCCTAGATCCAGCGCTCGGGCCTGGGGCTGTCCGGTCGAGCGTGGCGTACGGCGCTAACGTGGCCCGGCGGCTTCGGCTATGAGTGTGTTGGCCCTCGACCCCGGATTCTCCTTGAAGGCCGAGAGCGCAGGAAGAGGGCGCCAATCGGCGTCGAAGAGGGCGTGGGCGCGAAAGTAGTCGACGGACCGCTCGACGCTGTCGTCGATGAAACATGCTCCCCACCAGAACAGTCCGCATCCTGTCGACAGGTTTCCAATGGTTCGCAGAGCGGATCTGAGGTATTCGTGCTGGCCGCGCGCGTCGAAGGAGAACTCCCGCTCGATGTCGGTGTAGGTACGGTCGTTCCCCGCGATCGGTCTGAAGGGATACGCAGTCTCGCCGATCAACACGCTCTTGTGCGGTCGCGATGCGCAGAGGGATTCGATTCGGCGCAGCCGCGAAATCGTAGCGTCGTGATGTGCCAGTGGATAGAACGACAGCGACACGGCGTCGTAGTCGACGTCGAAATGGTCCGCGTACCGCAACCACCACTCGGCGCCCTCGACGTCGGCGCCGCGGTCGAGATGAACAGAGATGAGGGTGGAATCGGCGGTTTCCCGCACGCCCATCGTCGCCGCGCGCAAGAGTTCGGACAGAATCACCCATTGATCGGCTGAATTCCAGTCGCTGTCGACGCCGTCTTCCGGGTGTAGCCGCGCGCCGCTGCGTGGATCCTGGCCCGGCTCCGCCCACAACATCCCGTTGGTGATTTCGTTGCCGACTTGCACCATGGCCGGCTGGATGTCATGACGGCGGAACTCGGTGAGGGTGTGTGCGGTGTAGCGGCGAACTTCCTCGATCAGCGTCCGGATCGGCAGCGATGCCCACGCCCGTGGCTTGCACTGTTTACCCGGATCCGCCCAGGTGTCGGAATAGTGCAGAGTGAGACATATCGCGAGTCCGGCGGATCGAGCGGCCTGAGCCAAGCCGATGGCGTGCTCGAGGTTCATCGGCGAGTTGTCGTCGACCCATACGCTCAGGCGAACGCTGTTCACTCCGTGGTCGGCGAGTGTCGTCGCGACCTCGTACGCGCGCCCACCCGGGCAGTGCGACAAGTCGACTCCGTGAAAGAAGTCGGTGACGTGCCGGGATGGTCGTCGTGCGGCGAAATCGCCAGTGTGCCGGGCCGACTCGGCTCGAATGTTCGTGTAGCCGCCCGATCCGTATCCTCCGTCGGCGAAGTCCAGCCCGAGAAGCAGCCGACAGTAGAATCTGGCTCTGGGATGGCGGCTGTTCCCGATACTGGATTCCGCTCCGGTATGGCGTACGACATCGGGAACGAGGCGGTAGGCGTCGAGCCGCACATGCGCCGCGGCCGGATTGATGGGCAGTTTCCAGAAGTAAGGGAACGCATCGTGTCGCTGTACGGACTCCGCATGGGCGTACATCTGGAAGTCGAGCGGATCCTTGAGTGGAGTCATGATCTGCAGGAGTTTGACCGCACCCGCGAGTCCGACGAGATACCCCTCGGTACCGGCCCCGCCGATCAGGTCAGCGTAGGAGAACCTGCCGCTGGTCGAACGAATCCGGCCCGGTGTGGCCCTGCTGCTCAGAAAGACGAGATCACAGTCCGGAGGGAGTCCCCACTCGTCGACGTCGTGGGGTAGCGGAGAGATCAGCTCGGCGTCGTCCTCGAGCACGATCGCCCACGGAATCCTGTGGTCGACGATATGGCGCCAGAGCCTGATATGACTGATCCCGCAGGCAGCCTCCAGCGACGCCCAGCGGCCGAAGTCCTGGACAACTTCGCCCTGCTCCGGATGATCGAAATCCAGCGTCCGCCCGTCGGTGGCAGGCCACCGCTCGAAGAGCATCCCGTGGCGCGCCAAATTCTCGGAGATCACGGTCAGTCGCTCGGTGTCACGATCGAGATTGACGACAAATGTTCGCATACATTCCCCCGGCAAACTTGCGCGCGCTTCCGGTGCAGCGTGCTTCCTGGTCCGCTTCCCGGGCGAACCATCCTTCGATGCGGCCGACGCCGTGTCGATCCAAAGGGGCGGTCCGCCGGATACTTACGGAGACCAACGATAATTTCGGTGCTCCAAGGCGGATATACGAAGAACTTCGTATATCGTTCTCAGCTCGAGCCGATCTCCGGGAACCGGTGCTGCACAATGCTGGAATGGACGCTGTGCCAGGGGGAGACGCCAAACGCATCCACGATCTCGCATTGCAGATCATCACCGAGAAGGAGCCGGTGCGGGTCTGGCCGCTGCTGATGGAACGCTTGACCGCCGATCTACCGTGCGACTTGGCGGTTCTCATCGACCTGAACTGGCGGGCAGGAACCGGCCATGCGCTCACCGGATCGCCGGACTGGCTACACGAGGCACCGCTCGACGCACTGATCCACGCGCATATGCGGTCTCACCCCCTGCTTCGGCATTATGCGCTGACGCGAGACAAAACCCCGCTGACGATGGATGAGGTAGCCGACGATCGCTGGTGGAAGGGTGAGGCATACCGGGCAGGAAAGGATGCCATCGGCATCGACCGCCAGCTGGCGTTGCCGTTGAGTTCCGAACCCGGCCGGATCCGCGGCGTCATCATGAGCCGCAGCGGTGGCGGGTTCAGCGACCGGGATCTCGAATACGCCGCGCTCGCCAGGTCGCTGCTCGACACGGTCGAAGCGCACGAGGCGGCAGCCTTCGCACACCACACGATGCGCGCGGATCCCGCGGAGTACAAGATCACTCCCCGGGAGTCGGCGGTGCTCGCGCTCCTGTGCGACGGCCTTACCGCGCATGCCATCGGCACCCGACTCGGGATCAAGGCGGCGACGGTGACGAAACATACCGAGAACCTCTACCGCAAGCTCGGTGTGCACGATCGCATCGCAGCGCTGCGAAAGGCCCAAGCCCTCAACCTTATTCCCCCTACGCCCGGACAGCAGCGATAGCGGTAGGACACCCTTCGAAGGCCGTCGCGGCCATACGGGTCACTTTCTCTCGCGGTGCTCGGACGGCTGTGGGAAGCCTCCCGCGGGACCGGGAGCTGAATTGCCCGGTAGGCTGAAACAGATTTCAGTGTGTGTGGAAACTTGGTCGCACGCAGTCGGGAAGTGCGGAACCGGCAGAGGAGACGGTGGAACATGGTGGCACGAGCGGGGCGGGGGCCTCGGGGCGAACGTGGCGCGCAGGCGGACCGCATCCTCGCAACGGCGCGTAAGTCCTTCGCCGAGCGAGGTTACAGCGGAACCTCGTTGCGAGCCGTGGCGAAGGCAGCCGAAGTGGACCCCACCCTGGTGAACTACTACTTCTCCAACAAGATGGGACTGCTGAAGGCGGCGCTGGAGCCGCCGGAATCCTTTGGTGCGGCAATCGGGGAGGCCGCTCGAGTGCCACTGGAGGAGCGCGGACGAGCCTTTGTCGAGGCGGCGCTGCGCATGTGGGACGATCCGGCCACCTCGGAGATTCTGCGGTCGATCATCCTCGCCGCGAGTCACGAGCCCTTCGCCATGGAGCGCCTCCGCGCCGTCTTCTCCGATCTTGTCTTGCAGGTGGTGTCGGCGAGCCTTCCCGACGACGAGGCCGGCCTGCGGGCGGACTTGGTGGCCACTCAGATCGTGGGACTGGCCATGACGCGTTACGTCTGGGCCCTCGACAGCATCGCCGATCTGCACACGGAGCAGGTCGTCCGCCTGATCGGGCCGACCGTGCAGCACTACCTCACCGGTCCCCTGGGCGTGGATGTTTCGGAGACCGTCTGAGTGGCGGATGACCCCCAGGGATGAGTCGGTCGGCGCCGCGGTCGAGTACGCCGGCGGCCGCACCATGCTCATCACCGTTCGCCCCGCCGAGCGCGGCGCGCGGGCCGCCGACGACAGATATTTCAGCATGTATGGAAATTACTCTTGCCTGTAGCGGGGCGCCGGGCGTACCGTGAGCCCGTTAATTTCTGTATATGTGGAAATGAGGATGCCGTGGCTCGGGTAAGAGCAGCCGGTGCGGAGCCCGGTCAGCGTCAGTTGAACGGACCGCAGACCACAGGTCGCGAGTATCGCGACCTGTCCCCCGCTCTCCACGGGACGACCCGCGAGAACAATGTGCCTGTCCTGGTCCGTGACGGCACCAGGCTGCTGGCCGACATTCACCGCCCCGACGCCGACGGGAGATTTCCCGCGCTCATCGCGGCGGCACCCTATCCCCGCCAACTCCAGGACCTTGGCGCCCCCGCGGCGGTCATCGAGGCCGGCACCACCGACTTCTGGGTTCCACGCGGCTACGCCCATGTCATCGCCAACCTTCGTGGCACTGTGGGCTCGGACGGCACCTACACCTTTTTCGACGAGCAGGAGCGCCAGGACCTGTTCGACCTGGTCGAGTGGGTCGCGGGGCAGCCGTGGTGCGACGGCAACGTGGGCATGATCGGCATCAGCTACTACGCCATGACCCAGATGGCGGCGGCCACCCAGCGCCCACCTCATCTCGAGGCCCTGTTCCCGTTCAATGTCACCGTTCAGGCCTGGGAAGCCTCTTACCACAACGGCCTGTTGAGCCAGGCTTTCATCACCCCGTGGTTCCGTGCGCTAGGCGTCCTGTCCGCCCACGGCGACTCTCTCTACCGCAAGGGCCTGTCCCGCCTCCTGCGCAGAATTCTCGCGATTCCCGCCGTCCACCGCCGGTTCAGGCACACCGACGGCGTCCAAGCGACTCTCGGCCTGCGGTTGGTGAGCCGCTTCCGCCACGATGCCCACCCATGGGAGGCCCTGTTGAACGCGGTGACCGCCGAACACCCCACCCGGGATGCGTGGTGGGACGACCGCGACCTGACCGAACTGCTGTCCCGCGTCGACATCCCCGTCTACCTCGGCGGCGAGTGGTCCAACGTCCCCCTGCATCTACCCGGCCTCTTCCAAGCCTGGAAGGCCCTCGCCCACAACCCGCACGTGCGCATGACCATGCTCGGGGAGCACAGCTTGCCCTGGCCATGGGAGAGCATGCACATCGAGGCCCTCGCCTGGTTCGACCACTGGCTCAAGGGGCGGGACACCGGCATTCTCGAAGGCCCCGCCATCCGCTACTGGCTGCCCGGGGCCGAACGGTGGCTCACCGCCGACTCCTGGCCCCCGCCTGCGACGCACATGGCCTTGTCGCTCAACTCCGACGGCTCCCTCACCGGCGACGAGCAACCGGGCGAGCGCAGCTACGCCACGGACGGCGCGAACGCCATGCCCGCAGAACTGAGTTGGACCAGCGATCCCCTTCTCGGCGACCTCGACATGGTCGGTCACCCCGAGCTACGGCTCACCGCCACCAGCAGTACGGCCGACACGGGATGGATCCTGCTCCTGCAAGACGTCGGCCCGGACGGCAAAGCCATCGACGTCACCCAAGGCTGGCTGCGAGCCGGCATGCGCTATGTCGACGAGGACGCGAGCGCGACGGGCAGGCCCGTCCTCCCGATGAGGACGTGGGAGCCCGTCCCTGCGGGGGAGCCGGTCGACTACCGCATCCCGCTGGTGGCCAACGCCCGCCGATTCCGCCGCGGGCACCGCATCCGGCTCATCCTCACAAGCGACGACAGCCGCGAGGACTTCCGCCCCATGCTGCTGTTCAGTCACGCCCCCGTCGGCAGCCCGAGCATCAATACAGTGCACTCCAGATCACGTCTGCTCCTGCCGATCCTGGAAGGAGAGTGAACAGGGCGCCCGACAATTCGCCCCGCGCTCCCCTCGTCTACGACCGGACTCGGCAAGAGCACACCTGTACCGGGTGGCATCTCGAGCCACCCATATCACCTGCGGCTGGCGGCCCCGGACCTGAGGGCAGGCCCGCGCCGAACCGCTGGACGGAGCCGTCGACATCGGCGAGATCCAGATCGTCGGCGTCAGCCCACCCCCGAACCGAGGGGCTGCATTCGAGCCTCATATGAGGCAGACAGCACTCAGCTATGCCCACCGCCCTGACATCCAGGGACCAATTCTCGACATCGAAAACAGGAGATCGCCATGACCGCAACAACCATCCTCGCAGCTTTGCTCGCGATCGTTCTGCTAGGGGCCGGTACAACCATGACCCTGGCCGTCAGCTTCCAACGCGACACCGCGGCGCACCTCGGATTCAGCGTCAACGCCTTCCGCGGTATCGGGGCCTTGGAGTTGCTCGGTGCGATCGGAGTACTTCTGGGGCTGACGATCCCCGCCGTCGGCGCCCTCGCCGCAGTGGGCATCGTGGCGCTGATGGTCGGCGCCGCTATCAGCCACCTCCGCGTTCGCGACCGGTTCGCGCAGCTGATCCCAGCGATAGCGATCGCTGCCGTCGCGGTCGCGTATCTGATTTTGGTTGGGCAACAGGCAGTTTCGTGAGGCGCGTACCCGACGCTGGACTACGAGCGGACCGTCGCGGCCGTTCGACGTGACGCAGCGCCCGCACTCCACCGCCATTGCGCACGGGCTCCGGAGTAGCGAGCCTGTCGAGCGGCCCGGCTTGACATCCGTCTCGAAAGTGTGTGCACTTTAGCGAGTTCTTGATTCCTAAGGGGTTTTCATGTCGTCGCAGCAGTGGTGTCTAGTCCAGTTCGTCGGGAGCAACCGAGCGCAGCCGAGTGTCGGCGTGCTCGCCGACGGCGAAGTCGGCCGGGCGCCGGAGCCGCTATCGGGTCTCACTTTGTTGGAAGTTCTCGATCGGTGGGCCGAGTTCACGCCCCTGCTCCGGAATTTCCAGCCCTCGGCGCTCGAGGTCATACCGGATGTCGAACTCGTCGCACCTCTCACCTACCCCCGCAAGGTCATCTGCGCCGGGGCGAACTACTACGGACACGCGGAGGAGATGGGCACGCAGCGTCCGGATCCGGACGGTGAGCCCTTCTTCTTCCTCAAGCCACCCACCACGACGGTCCTGGGCGCGCACGACGACGTGCGTCTGCCGGAACGCGCCGACGTGGACTGGGAGGTCGAGTTGGCCGTCGTCATCGGCGCGGGCGGTCACGATATCGATGAGCGCGCGGCCCTCGATCACGTGGCTGGCTACACGGTCGCCAACGACCTGTCCGCTCGGGGACTGTTCCCGAGGAAAGACGCGGTCCTCGCACCATTCGGCTGGGACTGGTTCCAGCACAAGGCATTCGACGGGTCGTGCCCATTGGGGCCCGGACTCGTGCCCAGCTGGCAGATCGGCGATCCGCACGGCCTCACGCTTCGGCTGACGGTCAACGGGGAGATCAAGCAGGAAGCGTCCACCGCCGACATGGTGATCACGGTGCCGCGGTTGATCGCCGCCGCGAGCCGCGTGCTGACCCTCGAGCCGGGTGACGTCATCCTGACCGGTACGCCGGCCGGTGTCGGCCTGCCGCGCAACACTTTCCTCAACGCCGGCGACCTGGTCGTCAGCGAAATCGACGGCCTCGGTCGGCTGGAGAACAGAATGGTCGCGGCATGACCGGGAGCGTCCATCGTCGATGAGGGCAGGGACTATGCCATCCCATGAGTCGATCTCTTCGGCCGAGAACGTGCTCACGCTCCTCGTCGCTCTGCGCGAGAACGGTAGGTTGCGCGTGGCCGACGCCGCGGAACTGCTCGCGGTGACGCCTCCCACCGCACACCGGCTGTTGTCCACTCTCAAGCGGCACCGGTTCGCCGAACAGGACCGCAAACGCGCCTACCTGCCGGGACCACGGCTGACGCAATTCCCGTGGGGCGCCGAGCCACCACACGACCTCGGCGTCCTCGGCCATCCCTATCTGGCCGACCTTTCGCGGCGGTCGGGCTGTACGACTTTCCTGGTGACTCTGGAGGGCAACGGCTGCCGGTTCATCGACGGCGTCGAGAGCAGCCGTGCCCACCGCGTCCGGAGTCGTGTCGGGCACTTGCTGCCCGCACACACCACATCGGGCGGCAAGGTGCTCCTGGCCCAGCTTCCCGACAACGAACTGGTCGCGCTCTACCCCGACCGCCACGTCCGAATGCGTGATGGTTCGACGCGTGAGCTCGTCGCGCTCCGTCGTGAACTCGGTGTCGTCCGCAGGCAGGGTTATGCCCTCTGCCTGGAGACGAACGAGCAGTGTGTGAACGCCGTCGGCGTCCCGGTCACCACCCGGCCCGGCATGGTCATCGCCGCGGTCGTGTTGGCGTGCCCTTCGGCGGGCTCCAGCCGCAGGCACCTCGTCGACCTCGTACCCGACGTCCGGGCGACCGCGTCCGCGATCGCCGAGAACTTCGCCTGAAGGTCGGGGCCTCGCCTCGCGCTGGTCACTCCAGCGTTGACGCACTCCCCCGGCCGCAGTCCTATCGGCCGACCGACCGCGGCCAGGCCTTGCGCCCCGCCATGAACCCGGCGGTCCGGACCGGCCCATAGTCGGTCGCGGCGGTGCGGTCGGCACCGGTCGGCGGCGCCTCCGGTGACGACCGGGACACGCCGTGGTCACGTCGGCTTGGTTACGCGAAAACCGGGGCCACGTCGAAGAAGACACGATAGGTATCGATCAGGCCGCTGTCACCGACAGTCCAGATCGACACCACCGGGATGGAGACCTCTCGGCCATCTTTACGCGCATAGGTGACAACCAGCTCGACGATGGTGTCGTTGCCCACGACCCACTCGTGGACGATCTCGTGGTGCATCCCACTGAGCATGCCGAAGAAGCCGACAGTGCCCGCCTCGACCGCCTCGCGGCCCTCGAGAACGGGGCCGTTGCCGAAGGTGGTCTTGCCATCATGGGCGAAAAGTCCCGCAAAGGCCTTCGAGTCGAGAGTGTCGACCGCGTGGAACACGGCGGCGGTCAAAGCGCTGGTCATAATTGGATCCTTTCGAGATTAACTGCATACACCTTGACCCGATCCAGTCACGTCCGGCCATCTCCCTGAGCACAAATTCCGCTTTGCGGAATGAACTCCCCGAAGCGTCGATTTTCGCCCCGCGCTTGGCGCTCAGGCTAAAAAGTGCATACAGTTATCCAGTGAGCTCTTCCACCACCCAACCCATCGAAGTCCAGGTTTCCGACGCAGCGCGCGCCATGGCCACCATGGGGCTGGTCGACGCGTTCGGGCATGTATCCGCCAGGGAGTTCGGCCACATGGTGATCACACCTGCCGCGGATCTCGAGACCGTCGAGGCGTCGAACTGCATCCGTGTCCCGTTGAACGCGACGTCTTTGCCACCCGGATGCCCGGCCGAGGCGTGGGCCCATTTGGCCCTCTACCACCGTTTCCCGGCGACCGGAGCGATCGCGCGGGCCCAGCCGGCGGCATCGCTGGCTGTCGGCATGCTCGCCGACCGCATCGCCCCGACCCACGGCCAGGCGTGCTGGCTGGGCGAATCCGTGCCGGTGTATCCCTCCGCGCTACTGGTCCGCGAAGCCGACCGCGGCCTGCGACTCGCCGAGGCGATCGGCGCGTCGGACGCGCTCATTCTGCGTGGCAACGGCGCGATCACGATGGCAGCCGACCCCGCCACCGCAGTCGCCACCATGTCGGTGCTTGCCGCCGCGTGCACCGTCTGGCTCGAGACGAGGGACGCACCAGTCGCCGCCATGTCGGCGGAAGAGATTCGCTCATGGCAAGCCGTCAAACACGAGCTACTGCCCAGACTGGGGGCACACCTGCTGCGCAAAGCGGCGACGACGCGCGCCGCCCGATGATCCCACGCGCGTATGCCACCCAAGGCTCGACGCCGCTGAACTCCGTCGCCATACCGACCGGACTGGATCAGGTTGCGGTGGAAGCGAATTCGGGCGTGTGCGTACCCCGACCAGGCGCACGGCCCCGCGCCAGAACGCGGGGCTCGTCGCCCACGGTCCGGACGTCAGCTTATGGGCAGCGTGACGGACGCTTCTCCACCGGCGACCCGACGGATGGCCGCGAGCGTTGCGCCGACCGCCGCTATGTACTGCGTCGTCATTTCTTCGGCGTACGCCGCCTCCTCGGGAGAACCACTCTGTAAGCCTTCGAGCACCAGCGCGAAGCTGAACCGGAGGAACAGCTCCCCCTCGTCTTCCTCGATGTCGTTGACGATCGTGCCGAGGACCGGCCCCGAGATGCGCGTGAAAATCACCCGCTGCTGCGGCTGGAGGCTGACTCGCTCGGAATAGCGGTCGCCGAACAGCTCGATCTCGCGCTCGAACGTCACGTCATCGAGGCGAGCGGTGACGAGGCAGTGGGACATGGCCGGCACGAAGGGCAGCGCATTGTCGGCCTTCATGACCAGGCCCTGCCACACGGCAGTCCGATCGAGCGTCGGCTCGCCGGTCTCGTTGACCGGGAGGCGGTGAGTGACGTAGATCATTTGGTGACTTCCTGTGCGAGTGCGTTCTGGGCGGAGATCTGGTCGTGCACGCTGGCTATATCGAGTTCTCCCCAACCGTCGGCCAAGGCCTGGTCGAAGACCGCTTTGGCCGCCTCGAACACCGGCCGATGCTCGCCGACCTCGTGCAGGTGCGCCTCGATCTGGTCGAGGATCTCGTGCAGCGTCGCGATGGGCCCTGGAGCGGGCAGCCATGAGCGTTGCGCCATCACGGGACCTCGCTGCTCGAGCAGCGCCGAGCCCGCGATGGACGTCTCCAGGGCGCACTGGACCATCTCGAGGTCCAAGTTGTCGCGGCGGGCCAGCGCGATCGCTTCCGCGGCCGCGACCGTATGGGTCGCCACCAGCATGGAGGAGATGTACTTCAGGTGGGTGCCGGTCCCGAAGTCACCGGTTCTGACCCAGGGCCCCGAGATGGCGTCCAAGACGTCGGCGACTCGATCGATCGCCTCCGCCGCTCCGGAGGCGAAGATCCTGGCCAGCCGCGGGCCGACCATTCCGGGGCTGCCGCTGATCGGACAGTCGAGCATGGTGGCCCCGACATGCTGGAGCTGACGCATCAATGCGAGCTTGCGCGTCACCGGGATCGTGCTCATCTCGAGGTGGATCGCTCCGGGGCGCATCGTCGACAGCGTGCCCTCGGGTCCGCTGACCACGCGCTCGACGTCATCCGCGGTCGGCAGGATCGACACGATGACCTCGCACGAGGTGGCCAGTTCCGCCGGCGACGACGCGACGGTGCCGCCCGCGGCCTCGAGCTCGGGACAGTGGATGCTGCGCCGGTACCCCACGACGTCGATCCCCCGGGCCAGCAAGTTCTCAGCGATCGGCAGGCCCATCTTGCCCAGTCCGATGACTCCGATAATTCTCACACTGGTCACGTCCTCACGGGTTTTCGCGCGGGGAGGGGACGCCTTCGTCGACGCCACGACTCCGAAATACTGTATGCAGTTTACGCGGCCGACATCCGAAAGAGAAGGAATATGTATACACATCGCTTACGCTAGGGGTATGAGTCGCAAAGTGCTCGTCCCGCACATCACCAGGGTGGAACTACCCGAGGCACGCCAAGCTATCCCGTATGTACACGCCTACCTGCGCGAAAGGATTCTCGACGGCACGCTGCGGCCTGGGACGAAGCTCTCTCAGGTGTCGCTGGCCGAGCAGCTCGGTGTCAGTCGCACGCCGTTGCGCGAGGTGCTGCGGATGCTGCAGGAGGAGGGCCTGGTCCAGATCGAACCGAACCAGCGCACCCGCGTCTCCATGCTCGACCCGCGTGAACTCGACGAGATCTATGCCAGCCGAGTCGTGCTCGAGTCGCTGGCCGTCGCCATGACAGTGGACAGCTTCGACGACGCCGCCCGAGATCACGCGACCGAGCAACTGGCGGCCATGCGCGTGGCCGCGGAGGAAGGTGAGACCGAGCGCTGGTTCGTCATCCACTCGGCGTTCCACCGCACGATCACCTGCGGCGCCGGTGACACCATGCAGAAGCAGTTGCGTCAACTGGCCGACCGGTGTGTCCGGTACATCCGGATCTACCAGGGTGGCGAGCCCAACAGCTGGCACAAGGCCGGCGATCACGAACACGCGCAGATTCTGTCCGCGCTGGTGGAGGGCGCCAAGGCCACGGCCCAAGCCCGCATGGCGAGTCACTTGGCCCACACCGCTTTCAAAGTATTGAGCGACACCTCGCCCGACTACCAGCCGACCGCTGTGCCATTGGCCCTGGAGATGGTCGGCGTTCCGGACTGACGGGTGAGCAACCGCCGTGCGGCCGATGGTCTTCGATGAGGTCGAGGCCCGGCTCGCGCCGTGGCACCGGCAGCCCGCGCGGCGGTTGCGTAGTCACCCCGCGTCACCACTGCCGATGCTGAGGTGGTGACGCGGGGCAGCAGGGTCAGGACAGGGTGGTGACCTCCAGGTCACCGTCGGCGTACTGGGCGCGTAGCCGCTTCTTGTCGAACTTGCCCACGCTGGTCTTGGGGACCTCGGCGATGAACGTCCACCGTTCGGGCAGCTG